>JAGWYK010000012.1 GCA_018969405.1 Acidobacteriota bacterium | reverse complement strand
CCCCCTGCACGCTATGGCCGGCCTCGACCACATGGACGATCCGGGCGTCGGGGCGGCGGCGGCGCACCTCGGCCTCGTCCTCGTCGGAGACCACCGACTGGGGTCGCAGGCCCCGCACCAGCAGGACCTCGGCGGGACAGGACTCCAGCGCATCCCACAGGGCGCCCATGTCGGGGCGCTCACCGCCCCCGCCGAAGCGCTGGTACCGCCACACCCAGGAACCGTCGGGGCGCTGCAGGGCGTTGTGGAGGATGCCCCGGCGCAGCGAGCTCTCCGAGCGGGTCGGGTTGAACTCGATGGTGCGGGCCAGCAGTTCGTCGAAGTCGGGGAAGGAGTCGGGGCCGTTGACGAAGTCGGTGATGGCCTTGGTCCTCGTCTCGTCCACCCCGGGGGTGATGTCCACCAGCACGAGCCGGGCGACGAGCTCCGGGGCGTGTCGGGTGAGGGCCAGCGCCGTGATGCCGCCCAGGGACATGCCGATGACCGACCGGGCGTTCGGGGCCAGAGCTCGGATGACGACTGCCACATCGGCGGCGTTCGACGCGGTGTCGAGGGTGCCGCCCCGACCACCGTCGGAATGTCCATGACCCGGCAGATCGATGGCCACCAGCGGACACCCCAGAGCCAGGGCCACGGTGTCCCATGTGTGGGCGTTCTGGGCACCGCCGTGCAGGAACACCAGTTCCGGTTCGTCCTCACCCCAGACCAGTGCGCTCAGCGCCCGACCCGGTTCGACCTCGACCCGTTCGCGTCGCACCACCGGGGGGCCGTCGTAGGGGAGACCGAACTCCTCGGCGTTCTCGTGGAAGTAGGAGAACTCGTCGTAGGGGACCGGGTCAGTGCTCATCATGGACTCCGTGACAGTTCCGGCTCAGAGGGGGCGGCGACGGTTGCGGGCCTGCAGCGATGGGGGATCCACCGATGGATCCTCCTCGACCACATCGGTGCCGGGGGCCACGATGGCGTCGATGGCGTCGAGCAGGTCCGGATCCAGCCGGAGCTCGGCGCAGGTGAGCAGGTCCTCGAGCTGATCCATCGTGCGCGGTCCGATGATGACCGAGGTGACCTGCGGATGTTCCATGGCCCAGGCCGTGGCCAGATGGGCGAGGGGCAGGCCAGCCGCATCGGCCAGGTCCTGCAGGGCGAGGGTGGCCTCGAGGCGGGCCCGATTGGCCGGGGTGTCGATGTCGAGCCCCCAGCGCTTGGCCATCATGGTGAGCCGTGAGGTCTCGGGCACATCGTCGATGCTTCGGTAGCGACCCGAGAGCCAGCTCCCCGCCAGCGGGCTGTAGGTGATGACCCCCATGCCGTAGCGGTCGCAGGTGGGCAGCACCGAGCGTTCGATGCGGCGCTTGAGGATGGAGTACGAGGCCTGCTCGCAGCGGAAGCGGGTGGAACCCGTGCGCTCGGCGGTCCACTGGGCCTCGACGATGCGTTCGACGGGCCACATCGAGTGACCGATCATGCGCACCTTGCCGGCCCGCACGGCGTCATCCAGCGCGCCCATCGACTCCTCGATGTCGACGGTCTCGTCGAAACGATGCAGCTGGTACAGATCGAGATGGTCGGTGCCGAGTCGTCGCAGGCTGTCCTCCAGCGCCCGGGTGATCCACCGGCGCGAGTTGCCCCGCATGTTGCGATCGGCCCCCATGGGGTGGAACACCTTGGTGGCGAGGACGACCTCGTCGCGTCGACCGGCCAGCGCCTTGGCGACGATCTCCTCGCACTCACCACCGGAGTAGGCATCAGCGGTGTCGACGAAGTTGACGCCGGCGTCGAGGGCCCGGTGCATGATGCGCACGCACTCGTCGTGGTCGCGGTTGCCCATGACCCCGAACATCATCGTGCCGAGGCAGAACCGACTGACCGACACCCCGGTGCGGCCCAGCATCCGATACTTCATGGCGATCCCCCGTGGTGTGTGAACGGCGCAGACCGTAGTGCGCCCCGGCGCGATCAGCCCCAGACCCGGCGGACGGCACCGTTCGGGTCCTCGATGATCTGCACCTCGGGCCCGAGCACGAGCGTGGCCCGGCGCTCGGTGTCGAAGGGTGGCCAGTCGAGGTCGCCAGAGGTGGGCGCACCGGTGCGGGCGAACGAGGACCACAGGTCCCCGATGGTGCGGGCGAGACCGTGGGCGGCGGCGGGATCGCTCACGAAGGCGTCCCAGCCGCCGACGTCGATGGTGTCGAACGGGAACGGGATGTCGACCCCATGGGGTGCACCGAGTTCGGGGCGAGCAGCGGTCCAGTCGAAGCGGTACATCCACACGGGCCCATGGGTGGCGTGGGCCTCCGCATAGCGCAGCGCCGGTCGCCACATGGCGTTGTCGGTGGTGATGCGACTCCACACCGCAGGTGGTTCGGTCGTGCCCGTGCTGGCGTAGGCGTCGATGATGGCGTCGACATCCGGGCCCATGCGTTCGAGTCGCGCCCGCAGACCGGCCCCGTCGAGCGAGGCGGCGCCGGGATCGAAGCCGGCGAACAGGGCCATCTCGTCGCGGGTGGTGCCGATGATGAGCGGCACCGTCGACACCCCCGCCTCAGCCGCCTGCTGCCAGGTGGTGGGGAGGACCTCACCGTCCACACAGGGATGGAACGGCATGGTGCCGACGGTCGCGAACAGTTCGCCGGCCGCCTGGGCCTGGGCGGCGAGCACCTGCGCGGGTTCGAGGGCGCGCAGTGCATCGGTGTCGTCGGGGTCGACCCCGGCACAGCGGGCGAAGGCCTCGAGCACGAGTCGGGCCCGGTCGCGATCCAGCATCAGGTCGGTGGCGCCGCTCTGCACGATGGCGCGATGGAACAGCCCCTGCGCGTCCGGTGCTGACAGCAGCGACAGCACGCTGCCGCCACCAGCGGATTCGCCGAAGATGGTGACGCGGTCGGGATCACCACCGAAGGCGGCGATGTTGTCGCGCACCCACCGCAGCGCGGCGATCTGATCGAGGATGCCGGCATTGGCCACGGCGCTGTCGTCGTCGAGCACGAGGAAGCCCAGGGCGCCGACGCGGTAGTTGATGGTGACCACCACGGTGTCGGTGCGGGTGCACAGGGCGCGGCCGTCGTAGGCCGAGAGCGAACCGGCGCCGAGAGAGAACGCGCCGCCGTGGATCCAGACCATCACCGGGCGTCGGGTGTCGTCGGTGGCCGGGGTCCAGATGTTGAGCGACAGGCAGTCGTCACCCTGGTCGGCGCTGCCCATGCCCGGCACCAGGCCGTCGAGCGGTCCCCCGGTGGGCTGCCAGGCCGCCGGCCCGAACGAGGTGGCCTCGCGCACGCCCGACCAGGGCGCGACCGGTGCCGGGGCGGCCCAGCGCAGAGCCCCGACGGGAGCCGCCGCGTAGGGGATGCCGAGGAAGGCCTGATGGTCGGAGGCGGCGATGCCTCGCAGGGAGCCGAGGGTGGTGGCGACGGTGGTCATCCCATGAGCCAACCACATGGCGTGAGGCCGTGCCCACGGATCGGGCCTATCGTGGTCATGGAGAGACGGGGGACGGACACGATGACACCTGAGCGCACCGAGGAACGCACCGGTCCGGGCACCGACGGCGCCGGTTTCGTCACCGCGGAGGTCCCCGAGGGCGTGGAACTCTCCGCCGGCGGCGCGGCGGTCTGGTCGCCGAGCATCACCCCTCCCATCGGGGTCGAGCTCACCGAGGCGCAGGCGCTGGCCTGTGCCTTCCGCATCCTCGCCCGGGACGGCTTCTCCGAGAACATCGCCGGGCACATCACCTGGGCCACCGCGGACAACAGCTCGATGCTGGTCAACCCCTGGGGGCTGTGGTGGGAGGAGATCACCGCGTCCGACATCTGCCGGGTGGATCTCGAGGCCCGGGTGCTCGAGGGGCGCTGGGATGTCACCCCGGCGGTGCACATCCACACCGAGCTGCACCGCCGCCGGCCCGAGGCCCGCGTCGTGGTGCACAACCACCCGTACCACGCAACCGCATTGGCAGCCATGGGCATGGTGCCGGAGTTCCTGCACCAGACCTCGGCCATGTTCGACGGCGAGCTCGGATTCGTCAGTGAGTACGGCGGCGAGATCGATTCCGCCGAGCTCGGCGCCGACCTCGCCGAGCGGATCGGTGACGCCTCGGTGGTGTTCCTGGCCAACCATGGCGTGATCATCACCGCTCCGACCATCGAGGAGGCCACCTACAAGTCGGCCTCGCTCGATCGACAGTGCCGACTCATGTACGACGTGCTGGTGTCGGGTCGGGCCGCCACCACCGTTCCCCCCGTCGTCCGTCCCGCCATGAAGGCCTCGCTGCTCGAACGCGGCACCGAGGTCTACTGGGCCGGGGCGGTGCGCCGCATCATCCGTGAACATCCCGAGCTCCTGGAGTAACGATGTCGATCAGCCTCGACGACCTCTCGTCGAACACCAACTTCACCACCGGCGGCAAGTCGGTCACCGGTCAGGTCACCTTCCTGCCCGAACCCGAGCGACGACCCCGTCAGTACACGATCATCTCGGCCGATGACCACATCGTCGAACCACCCGACACCTTCGCCGGTCGGGTGCCCGCCGCGCTGGCCGATCGCGCCCCGAAGGTGGTCGAGAAGGCCGATGGCGCCGAGGTGTGGGTCTACGACGGTGTCGAGATCCCCAACGTCGGGTTCAACGCCGTGGTGGGTCGCCCCGTCTCGGAGTACTCCTTCGAGCCCGCTCGGTTCGACGAGATGCGACGCGGGGCCTGGGACATCGACGCCCGCGTCGCCGACATGGATCTCAACGGCGTGTACGCGTCGGTGAACTTCCCGTCCTTCCTGCCCGGCTTCTGCGGGCAGCGTCTGCAGCTCACCACTTCCGACACCGACCTGGCGCTCGCCACCGTGCGGGCCTGGAACGACTGGCACATCGAGGCCTGGGCGGGATCACATCCTGATCGCATCATCCCCTGTCAGATCCCGTGGCTGCTCGATCCCGAGCTGGCCGCGGCCGAGGTGCGGCGCAACGCCGAGCGCGGGTTCAGGGCCATCACCTTCACCGAGGCGCCCCACATGCTCGGGCTGCCCTCGCTGCACACCGGCCACTGGGATCCCCTCATGGCCGCCTGCGCCGAGACCGGCACCGTGGTGAACCTCCACATCGGTTCCTCGGGCACCTCGCCGGCCACCGCGCCCGATGCGCCCGCCGACACCGTCGGGGTGCTGTTCTTCGGCTACGCCATGTTCGCGGCGGTGGACTGGTTGTACTCGATGCTCCCGGTGCGGTTCCCCGATCTGAAGCTCTGCCTCTCCGAGGGCGGCATCGGGTGGGTCGCCGGCCTGATGGATCGTCTCGACCACATGCTCTCGTACCACGAGATGTACGGCACCTGGGTCGGCACCGATCTCACCCCGGCCGAGGTGCTCAGGCGGAACTTCTGGTTCTGTGCCGTCGAGGATCCCTCGGCGTTCGTGCAGCGCGAGCGCATCGGGGTCGAGAACATCCTGATCGAGAGCGATTACCCGCACTGCGACTCCACCTGGCCCAACACCCAGTCGGTGGTGGCCCACGAGATCGGTGCGCTCCCGGCCGAGGACATCGCCCGCATCACCTGGCGCAACGCTTCGGAGCTCTACCGTCATCCGGTCCCGCAGTCGGTGATCGACGATCCCGAGTCGTACTGATCGGTCCATCCATGTCCATCGAGGGCTCGCGGATCTACCACGTCAACGTCAACTGCTCCGATCTCGAACGGTCGGCGCGGTTCTATGAGGCCCTCGGCCTGCGCCGGGTGCTGCGCACGGTTCCGAGCGCCACGCAGTCGGGGGAGGCCTTCGGTCTCGACGAGGTGGCCTGGGACGCCTGGATGATGCAGTCCGACGACGCCATGGACGGCCTCTCGCTCGATCTCCTCCAGTGGATCACCCCGCCGCCGACCGGCGCACCCTCCCGGCTCGACGGCGAACCCGGGTTCAACCGACTCATGATCACGACCCCCGATCTCGATGCCGCCATCGAGCGTGCACTGGCCGCCGGTGGCACGCTGGTCGGAGGCCCGGTGGAGGTCGAGGCCGGCCCGGAGCGTCCGGTGCTGGCCATGGTGCTCGATCCGGACGGCGTTCCCGTGCAGCTGCTCGCCGCCGACGGCGTGTCGCTCGCCCAGGTGGTCATCAACTGCGTCGACATCGACGCGACGCTCACCTACTACACCGAGGTCATGGGGCTGGTCGCCCAGCACGAGGTGGTGGAGATGGTCTGGACCCGCGAGCTGTTCGGCACCGCCACCGACATCCGGGTGCGGGCAGCCATCCTCGCCGACCGCGGGTCCCGCGTCACCGTGGCGCTGGTCCAGTGGCTCGATCCCGCCCCGGTGGAGGGTGCGAGGGTGCGTTCGGCCAACGAGCTCGGGCTGTTCCGCATGGCCTGGTCCACCCCCGACTGCGCCGCCGATGAGGCCACCATCAGAGCTGCCGGCTCTCGCCCGTTGGCCCCCACCGGCGAGCTCTCGGTGGGTGACGAGTTCCCCCTGCTGGAGGTGCTGTTCTGGCCCGGTCCGAACGGGGAGTGCCTGGAACTGATCGAGACCACCGATCGGTTCGGTCCGCTGGTCCGGTGACCGAGGGCGCCGGAACCTTCACCTGCGAGCCACCGCAGGGGCGCTGGTAGCGTCGCCGGGTGCTGGTCATCGGTGACCGGCCCTCTCAGGAGAACACGACGTGGACCTCGACGCTATCGACCTCTCCGACATGGAGTTCTGGGCTCGGCCCTGGAGCGAGCGCAACGCGGCCTTCGCCACGCTGCGGCGCGAGCGGCCCATCGCCTTCTTCACCGAACCGCCCATCGGCGACTTCCCCGAGGGGCCGGGCTACTACGCCATCACCCGACACGCCGACATCCTCGCCATCAGTCGCAATCCCGAGGTGTTCTCCTCGGCCCAGGGTGCGGTGTCCATCCTCGACATGCCCGCCGAGATGAACGAGTTCTACGGCTCGATGATCTCCATGGACGATCCCCGCCATGCCCGTCTGCGCCGCATCGTGTCGGGCACCTTCACCCCGAAGATGCTGGCCAAGATCCTCGATGATGTGCAGACCACCGCCATCGAGACCGTCGATGCCGTGATGGACAGAGACGAGTTCGATCTGGTCGAAGAGATCTCCAGCCCGTTCCCGCTCATCATCATCTGCGACATGATGGGTATCCCTCCGAGCGAGCGGGCCATGGTGCTGGCGCAGTCCAACATCATCCTCTCCGGCGGCGATCCCGAGTTCATCCCCGAGGGCGAGGACCCGGTCATGGCCTTCATCGGGGCCGGCATGATGCTGGCCGAACTGATGAACGGTCTCGCCGCCGAACGTCGGGTCACCCCGACCGACGATCTCCTCTCGGCACTGGTGAACACCTCGGTCGACGGCGAGCAGCTCACCCCCGAGGAGCTCGCCTCGTTCTTCATCCTGCTGGCGGTGGCCGGCAACGAGACCACCCGCACCGCCATCAGTCATGCCGTGGCCAATCTCGGTATGAACCCCGACCAGAAGCGCATCTGGCTCGACGACATCGAGGGGGTCATGCCCACCGCGGTGGAGGAGATCGTGCGCTACGCGTCGCCGGTGGTGTGGATGCGTCGCACCCTCACCCAGGACTTCGAGCTCTCCGGCCATCAGTTCCGTGCCGGTGAGAAGGTCGTGCTCTACTACGGCTCGGCCAACCGCGATGAGGCGGTGTTCACCGATCCCGACCGCTTCGATGTGCGCCGCGACCCCAATCCGCATGTCGGCTTCGGTGGCCCCGGTCCGCACTTCTGTCTCGGGGCCCATCTGGCCCGTCGTGAGATCACCCTGATGATGACCGAGCTGCTCACCCGCCTGCCCGGTCTCGAGCTCGCCGGCGAACCCCAGCAGCTGCGCTCCAACTTCGTGAACGGCATCAAGCACCTCCCGGTGCGCGTGCGGCGCTGACATGCAGCCGTGGCCGCTCCTCGAGGGCGACCCGCGAGCGGTGCTCGCCCCGACGGTGTTCGAGGCCCTGCGCCGGGCGGTCACCTCGGTGCGCGTCGCCGCCCCCTCCTCCGAACTCGAACTCGTGCGTCTCCGTGTGGCAATGCTGCTCGACGACGCCGCCGAGTCGGCGGCTCCGGCCTGGGGGGAGGTGACCGAGGCCCAACGGGGGCAGCTCGCCGACTGGCCGACCTCGGATGCGTTCTCGGCCGCCGATCGGGCGGCACTGGCCCTCGCTGAGCAGTTCACCATCGATGTCACCGGGGTGGCCGCCGGGCCGCTCGGAGCCGCAGCCGGTGCGTTCGGCGCGTCCACGCTGCCGCTGGTGCAGGGTGTCTTCCTCATCGATCTCGGTCAGCGCTGCGCCAAGGTGCTCGGGGCGCTGTTCGGAGGCACCGTCACCTCGGCGGAGTGGGCGGCTCCGATCGATGGAGCGCCCGCCGATCCCATGGAGGCCATCTCGGCGCTGCTGCGTGCCACCGCCCGTCTCCAGAACCTCGATCCGGTGCTGCGGGAACTGGTGCGGATGCGGGGCGCGCACCACCATCGATGCCGGCGCTGTCAGTCGGTGCGCAGTGTGGCCGCCATCGAGGCCGGCGCCGATGAGGATCTGCTGGCCCGCACGATCCCCGGGGCCGAGAAGGGACTCGACCCACAGGCGCGAGCGGCGCTCGCGCTCACCGATGCGCTGCTGGTCGGCAGGGCGGACCTCGATGCGGATCTGATCGCCGAGGTGCATCGCCGCTTCGTCGACGCCGATGCCGTCGAACTGATCTGCTACGTGATGCGCAACTCGGCCAACAAGATCGCCGTGGCCTTCGGGGCTGATGCGGCCATCGTCGACGAGGGGTTCGAGTACCAGATGATCGACGCCGAGGGCGAGACCATCACGGTCGCTGCGCCGCCGCCTCGCGGTAGGTGAGCCACCGGCCGGCATCGAAGTCGTAGAGCCGGCACTGACGGGTGTTGGCCACGAAATCACGGAAGCGCAGTGGTTCGTCGTGCACCACGCCCGGGAAGGCCTCCTTGATGGCGTCGGTGGCCAGTTCGAGGTTGTACATGGGGATGCGCATGTCCACGTGATGGGGCACATGCACCATGATCCAGTGGAAGAAGAAGTTGAGCCCGAACCGGGCCCGCAGCACCGTGGTGCCCTCCATCTGTCCGTGGAACTTGGTCCATTCGCGGCGCTTCCACCAACGGATGTCGGGCTGCACATGGTGCACATGCACGAAGGATCCGATGATGTAGGAGAAGGCGAGGAAGGGCACGACGAGCACCTTGATCGGGAGCCACACCGCCCCGAGCACGCTCGCCGACTGCATCCATCCCACCAGGGCCAGCAGCAGCGACGATCCACCGACGAAGGACCACACGATGATGCGGTCGCGACGGATGGCCGGGGCCCAGCGGGCCGGCGGGGCCCCCACGATCATCTTGTGCCACCAGACCTCGCGCAGGTAGTAGGCGCCGGCCCCGATCCAGGACCACTCGATGCGATGACGCAGACGACCGAGGCGGGACATGGCGGCGTACTGCTCGGGTGTGTATGGATGCCACACGAAGTCGAAACCCTCGCGCACGGTGTAGCTGTGATGGATGCGGTTGTGGCCCAGCACCCATCCCTCGTACACATGCCAGGAGGGCAGCATGGCGATGGTGCCGACGACGCGGTTGAGGCGCTTGCTCGAGAACAGTGCACCGTGGGCGGCGTCGTGGGCCACGATGAACAGACCGGAGATGACCATGCCGCCGAGCACCCACAGGGCGATGGTGGCGATGGGGTTGGTGATGAGGATGAGCCCGGTGATGGTGGCGATGTACATCGCGAGATCACGGGCGAAGTAGGCGAGGCCCTTCCAGGTCGGATTGCGATAGGCGGCTTCGGGGATGACCTCGATGACCGGCATGAGCGACCCCTTGCCCACGGCCTTCTCCCGGTCGAGATCCGGAGCGTCGAGGGTGGCGGCGGGGGCGTCGGGAGGAACCATCACCTCACTCTACCGACTGGTCGGTAGGGAGGCCGACACCAAGGGCCACAAGGATTCCGCCGATGGCGTTGCTCCGGCGGGGTGGCCGGGTCCATGCCATGATCGTGATCCGCACGCCGCCCGGGCGTGCCCGTTCTCCCGCACGCCAGCGGCGTGCCCTCGGGAAGGAGTCATCGATGGCCCGCTTGTGTGAAGGTCGGGTGTGCATCGTCACCGGCGCAGGACGCGGCATCGGTCGCGAACACTCGCTCATGTTGGCCGCCGAGGGCGCCAAGGTCGTGGTGAACGACCTCGGTGGTTCCCGCGACGGCACCGGCACCGATCGCGGTCCGGCCCAGGAGGTCGTCGACGAGATCGTCGCGGCGGGTGGTGAGGCCGTGGTCAACACCGACGACATCAGCGACTGGGACGGCGCCGAACGGCTGATCCAGCAGGCCATCGACACCTACGGCCGACTCGATGTGCTCATCAACAACGCCGGCATCCTGCGCGACCGCATGCTCACCAACATGAGTGAGGCGGAATGGGACGCCGTCATCAAGGTCCACCTCAAGGGCACCGCCGGCCCCTCGCACTTCGCCGCGGCCCACTGGCGCGATCTGGCGAAGGCGGGTGAGGCCGTCGACGCCCGCATCATCAACACCACCTCGCCCTCGGGCATCTACGGCAACATCGGGCAGACCAACTACGGCGCCGCCAAGGGTGGCATCGCCTCGTTCACGATCATCGCCGCCGACGAACTCGCCCGCTACGGGGTCACCGTGAACGCCATCGCTCCGGCCGCCCTCACCCGTCTCACCGCCGATCTCGGCATCGGTGACGCCCCCGACGAGGTCAAGGAGGCCATGTCGGTCAAGTGGATCGCCCCCATCGTGGTGTGGCTGGCCAGCACCGAGTCCCGCGGGGTCACCGGCCGGGTGTTCGACGTGCGCGGCGATCTCCTGGCGGTCTCCGAGGGCTGGCATCAGGGCCCGAAGGTCACCAACGTGCTCGATCCCTCGGCGGTCGGCCCGCTGGTCGAGGAGCTCATGAGCACCGCCCGTCCCAACGCCGACATGCTCGGCAACGATCGCGCCTGAGGAGGCGACCATGCCCATCAACCACGATGTCGTGGGTGCCACCGGTGCACCCGTGACCCACTCCTGGACCTCGAAGGATGCGCTGCTCTACGCCCTCGGCGTGGGGGCCGGTCTCGACGAACTGGCCTTCACCACCGAGAACAGCCACGAGATCACCCAGCGGGTGCTGCCCTCCATGGCGGCGGTGATCGGCGGCGGCATCGCCGGGGCGGTGGCCGCCATCGGCGAGTTCAACTTCGCCATGCTCGTGCACGGTGAGCAGTCCTTCGTGCAGCACCGCGAGATCCCGGTCGAGGGGTCCCTCACCGCCACCGGTCGCATCACCGGGGTGTACGACAAGGGCTCCGGCGCGGTCGTGGCCTTCGAGGGCGACTGCGTGGACGATGCCACCGGTGAGACGCTGCTCACCGTGGGCAGCGCCATCTTCATCCGCGGCGAGGGTGGATGGGGTGGTGACCGCGGCCCCTCCGGGGATCGCAACGCCCCGCCCGATCGCGCTCCCGACCATTCGGTCACCTACAGCACCCGGCCCGATCAGGCGCTCATCTACCGCCTCTCCGGTGACCGGAATCCTCTGCACTCCGATCCGTGGTTCGCGGCACTGGCCGGGTTCGACCGCCCGATCCTGCACGGGCTGTGCACCTACGGGTTCACCGGTCGGGCCCTGCTGCACACCCTGTGCGAGTCCGATCCGGCCCGGTTCCGCTCCATGGAGGGGCGCTTCGCCTCACCGGTGTTCCCCGGTGAGGACCTCACCATCGAGATGTGGCGTCTCGGCGCCGGTGAGAGCGTGTTCCAGACCCGAGGCCAGGACGGTCGGATCGTGCTGGCCGGAGGACGTCACACTCTCCACGCCTAGGGCCACGCCGAGGGCCACGCCGAGGGGCCACGCCGAGGGGCCACGCCGAGGGGCCACGCCGAGGGGCGACGACGAGGGGCGAGGCCCAGCGGCCCGATTCAGAACAGGCGCAGCTCGTTCGACTCGATGCCGCGCAGCTCGTCGTAGTCGACCTCGACCCAGGTGATGCCGCGAGCCTCAGCCAGCACCTTGGCCTGCGGTTTGATGGACTGGGCCACGAAGATCCCCCGCACCGGTCGCAGCAGCGGATCGAGCTCGAGGCGTTCGAGGTAGCGGGCCAGCTGCTCGACGCCGTCGATCTCGCCGCGACGCTTGACCTCCACGGCCACGGCCACCCCGTCGGCATCGCGGCACAGCAGATCGACGGGGCCGATGTCGGTGGGCCACTCTCGTCGCACGAGTGTGAGACCCTCGCCGATGGTGTGCGGATGCTCGGCCAGCAGGGCCTGCAGATGGGCCTCGACGCCGTCCTTCTGCAGACCGGGGTCGACGCCGAACTCATGGGCGGAATCCTGCAGGACCTCCTCGAGGGTGATGGTGAGCGTCTCGCCCTTGGGGTTGGTGACGACCCAGCAGGTCTCCTCCTCCACCACGGTGTTGGGGGCGTTCATCCAGTTGAGCGGCTTGTAGGCACCACCGTCGGAGTGGATGGCCACACAGCCGTCGGCCTTCACCATGATGAGGCGGATTGCGCTGGGCAGGTGGGCCGAGAGTCGACCGGCGTAGTCCACCGAGCAGCGGGCGATCACGAGACGCACGGCGGCAACTGTAGGTGGATCCTCGAGCGTCCGCCCTCGGGAGCGGACGACTACTTCACGCCGCGGCGTTCGAAACGTGAGGTGATGAGTTCCCGACGGGCCCGCAGATCGCGATAGGTGAACCGCTCGGTGCCGTGATCCACACCGACGGCATCCCGGAGGCCGTTGAGGTCCACCTGGAAGTTGGTGGGATTCACGCCCACATCGGCGAAGAGCTTCTCGCCGTGGGTCTGGGCGAAGTACATCGAGATCGAGGTGATCTCGGCGAAGAGGTCGAGATCGGGGGCGAGCCGAGCGATGGCGCCGTCGAGGAACACGAGGTTCTTCACATAGAGCATGAGTTCCTTGGGCAGGCGGGCGCCGTAGCCCATGAGCAGTTTCACCACCCGCTGGATCTCGGCGATCATCTCCTCGGGGGAGAGCTTGGTGGGATCGATCGGCGGTCCGTCGAGGCCGAGATCGGCGATGACCACCTCGAGATCGGTGTCGAGCGGCAGCGCACCGAGATCGCGCAGAGCCGCCAACTGGATGCGGACATCGTTGGTGGTGGCACCGAGCATCATGCGCAGGAAGGCCCGACGCTTGTGCTCGGGAAGGCGGGCGGTGATGCCGAAATCCAGCAGGGCCACGCGACCGTCGGGCAGGACGAACAGGTTGCCGCCGTGGAGATCGCCGTGGAAGATGCCCTCGATCATGGCGCCCTCCATGAACCCGATCATCCCGGTGCGGATGACCGCATGGGTGTCGACCCCGGCGGCCTGCATCGAGTCGACATCGTCGAAGTTGAACCCGTCGAGACGCTCCATGACCAGCACCCGACGGGTGACGAGCGTGGGATGGGGGCGGGCGATGACGTAGCCGCGCTGGCCGAGGTTCACGAAGCTGCGCGCCACATCAAGCATGTTCTGTGCCTCGAGCCGGAAGTCGAGCTCTTCGCTGATGGTCTCGGCGAACAGTTCGACAAGCGCCGGCGGGTTGGCGAGGGCGGCGAAGGGGAGGCGACCCACCAGGAACGGCGCCAGCCAGGCCATGACACCGAGGTCCTTGCGCACGAGGTCGGCCACCGTGGTGCGCTGCACCTTCACCACCACCCGCTCACCGGTGTGCAGCGTGGCGGCATGCACCTGGGCGATGGAGGCGGCGGCCAGCGGGGTGGGATCGAACTCGGCGAAGAGATCCTCGATGGTGCGACCGAACTCGGCCTCCACGGTGGCCCGAACGGCGCTGAACGGTTCGGCGGGCACCTGATCTCGGCACTTCTTGAACTCGGTGACCAGTTCGGTGGGGAACAGCCCTTCACCGGAGGAGATGATCTGGGCCAGTTTGATGTAGGTCGGACCGAGGTGCTCGGCGGCGATGCGCAGACGACGCGAGAGGTCGGTCCGGCTGTTCTCCCTGCCCCGAGCCCGGAGGTACCACAGGCCGACCGCGGTGCCGAAGTGGCGCAGCACGGTGAACACCCGGGTGCCGCGGGGCAGACGCCGCGGGGCGATGAGATCGGGGAGGCTGTGCTCGGTGAGCCAGCGGATGTCGTCGACATGGGCACGCCAGGGCATGGCGTCAGGGTCGACGATCCATTCCGGGGTGTCGGAGAAGGATCCGAGGACGAGATCGGCGGGGGCGTCGAGTGCCGCGTGGGGAGCGTGCATCGAGGCCGAGTGTAGGAGTGGGTCGGCCGCGATCCTCAGTCGTGGAGACCGCATTCGGTGCGGTTCTGTCCGGCCCAGCGGCCCGAGCGGGCGTCGGATTCGTCACGGGGCGGGATGGTGCAGGGCCAGCAGCCGATCGAGGTGTAGCCCCGGCCGGTCATCGGGTGCACGGGGAGGCAGTGCTCGATCGTGTAGGAGTCGACATCGGCCTCGGTCCAGTTGGCGATGGGGTTGACCTTCACCACGCCGCGCAGGAGATCGTTGGACAGGATCGGGGCGGTGGCGCGCCGCAGGCTGTCATCCCGGCGCAGCCCGGTGATCCAGGCGGCATTCCCCTGGAGGGCTTCGGCGAGGGGAGCCACCTTGCGCCGGGCGCAGCATCCGACGGTGTCGTCGAGCCACTGGTTGTCGGGCGTGACATCCTCGGCCGGTCGCTGGATGCGGACCCGACCACTGAAGAGCTCCGCGGCGTGGTCGGCGAACCAGAGGGTCTCGGCGAACAGGTAGGTGGTGTCGATGAGGACCACCTCGATGCCGGGCACGGCCTGCCAGGCCAGATGGGCGAGCACGGCGTCGCCGAAACTGGAGGTGACCACGAGGCGATCACCGAACCGATCGGCGGCCCACCGGATGATCTCGGTGGGGGTCGCCGACTCGAACTCGATGTTGCGTCGGTTGAGCTCCTCGCGGTCGAGCAGATGGTCGTCGCCGGAGTGGGTGGGGGTGAGATCGACGCTGGTCATGTCGCGCACTCCGATTCGGCGACCTCGGCCACGTAGGGACCGGTCTCGTCGTAGTCGATGTAGTACTCAGGGGCCTCCTCCGGGGAGGGCACGATGTCGAAGTGGCGCAGCGTGTCGGCCACGGCACCGGCCCCGCCGGAACGGAACAGCCACTCGGAGAAGGTCTCGCCGGCCTTGCGACCACCGGCGAACTGCGACACCACCGAGGCCACCGCCTCGGGTGCTGCCTTGGCCGGAAGTCGCAGCGCCTTCTGACCGAACACGATGGACTCCTCGCCGACGTAGCCACCGAGCAGCAGCTGGTAGCCGGGCAGCGAGCGTCCGTTGGCGCGCCGTTCGGCCCCGAACAGGCCGATGTCGGCGGCATGGTGCTGACCGCAGCTGTTGGTGCAGCCCGAGATGTTCACCCGGATGCCCCCGACCTCGGCCAGACCCTCCTCCTCGAGGCGGTCGCCGATGGCCTTGGCCAGTCCGCGTGACTGGGTCACGGCGATGTTGCAGGTGTCGGCACCGGGGCAGGCCACGACATCGCGGGCCAGCTCGGCGCCCGGTCGGGCCATGTCGATCTCGGAGAGACGGGCGTACAGCGTGGGCAGCTGGGCCTCGGTGAGATTGCGGAACACCACGTTCTGCCGGTTCGAGAGGCGGACATCGGCGCCGAGCTCGCGCTGGATGGAGGCCAGCGAACGGAACTGGGCTGCGGTGATGTCACCGAGCGCGGCGTAGGCCACCGCCGAGACGGTGCCGTTGGCCGTGCCCCGGATGACACTGGCCTCGACCCAGCGCTCGTAGGGATCGGAGGAGCGGATGGTGACGGCCACACCCTGACCGACATCGGTGATCTCGCCACCCTCGGCGCGGCCCGCCGGTGCATCACCAGCGGTGACGACCTCGGGCGGGATGCCGCCGGGCCAGGACGATGAGGCCGGCAGGGTGTGGCGCACCTTGAGCACCCGGCGGCGCACCTCGTCGATGCCCAGCTGGTCCACGACCCACTTCATGCGGGCCCGCAGCTTGTTGTCGCGGTTGCCGGTCTGCTCGAACACCCGCAGGGCGGCCTCGATGGTGGGGAGCAGGTCCTCGCGGGTGGTGAACTCCTCGAGGGCCATGGCCGGATGCGGGGTGGCACCGAGTCCGCCGGCGATGTAGACCCGGAAGCCGGACTCGACGGTCCCGTCCTCGAGGGTGCGGGTGACCGCCACCGCGCCGATGTCGTTGAACATGGCCTGACCGCAGTCGGCCGAGCAGCCCGAGAAGTTGACCTTGAACTTGCGGGGGAGGCGCTGACCGAGCGGGTTGCGCACGAAGTGACGGAAGGTGGCCTCGGCCCAGGGTGTGACGTCGAGCTTCTCGTGTGGGCATGCCCCGGCGAGATGGCAGGCCATCACGTTGCGCACGGTGTCGCCGCAGGCCTCGCGGGTGGTGAGCCCGACCTCGGCCAGACGGCGCAGCAGATCGGGGACCCGTCGGAGTTCGACGTAGTGGAACTGGATGTTCTGCCGGGTGGTGATGTGGCCCCAGCCCCGGGAGAACTCATCGGCCAGCACGCCCATGAGGTCGAGCTGCTCGGGGGTGATGGTGCCGGCGGGCAGCTTGATGCGCACCATCTGGTTGGTGCCGCCCTGACGCTGGCCGTAGATGCCGTTGTTGAGTCGCATCACCCGGAAGACGTCCTCGGGGATCTCCTCGGCGAGGTACTGGGCGATGGCGGCCTCGAACCGTTCGATGTCGGCCTGCTGCTCGGCATCGAGGTCGCGGTCCTGAGGGGCGGGGACGATCGTGGTCATCGGTTGCTCCGGGTGGGGGTGTCAGCGGCCATGGTCCTCACCGATCTCGCGCAATGCGTCATGCAGCGCGCCGCGCAGGCGTCGGGTGTGGTCGGGGGAGAGGTGCACGACGAGGCCGGTGCCGGGGCGACCGAGATCCTCGACGGTGAGCACGACGCGCGGCTCGGCATCGTCGTAGTCGTCGCAGATGGCCACGGCCCATGACACCGGGGTGGCGTCGTCGGCGCCCTCAGGGAGGTCGGCTTCGGTGAGCGGGAGGTCATCGATCGAGCGCCGCATCTACCGGACCCCATCATGGATCGTGCCGGCGTCGACGGTGCTGGCGGCGCGGGTGCTGGCGGCGCGGGTGTCGGCGATGGCATCACGGGTGCGTTCGGTGCGGGCACCGAACTCGAACGCCGCCACGGCGCCGATCACGATGGTGGAGGGCGACTCCAGCGGGGTGACGCCGAGCGCACCGAGGGTGGTGCGCACGGTGTGCTGATCCGGGCGGGTGCCCCATCGCACGGCGGCCACCGGCGTGGAGGGATCGAGTCCGCCGGCGATGAGTCGCTTGGCGATGGCCCCGCGCTCGGAGACGCCCATGAGGATGACGATGGTGGCACCGACCTGCGCCAGCGCCTCCCAGTTCACCGCTCGCGAGCCGCCCTTCTCCCGATGGCCGGTGACCACGGTGAAGGCGGCGGAGACGCCGCGGTGGGTGACGGGGATGCCCGCCGCGGCGGGGACGCTGACCGCCGAGGTGATGCCGGGCACGACGGTGAACTCGACATCGGCGGCCATGAGCGCCTCGGCCTCCTCGCCTCCGCGGCCGAACACGAACGGATCGCCACCCTTGAGGCGCACCACCTCGAGTCCCTGACTGTCGAGATGCACCAGGAGGGTGTTGATGATCTCCTGTGGCGTGGGGCGGCCGGGACGCTTGCCGACGTCGATGAGTTCGGCATCGGGACGCGCCATGGTGAGGATGGACGCATCGGCGAGATGGTCGTGCACGATCACATCGGCCGCGGCGATGAGGCGGGCCGCACGGAGGGTGAGCAGTTCGGGATCGCCCGGGCCGGCGCCGACGAGATGCACGGTCATGATGCGTTCGCTCCGGTGCGCAGGGCCAGTCCCTCGATCCCATGGCGTGCCGCGATCGCACCGATGATCGGTGCCCAGTCGACATCCTCGGTGCTGGCGCCGGTTGCGTGGACACGGGCGCGCTCCTCGGCGAGCTCGGCGGCGATGTCTGCGAACTCGGGGGTGATGACGCTGCTCAACTGCTGACGAAGCCAGGTCGACAGCGCCGGGCTGGTGCCGCCGGTGGAGGCGGTGACCATGACGTCGCCGCGGCGCACCACGGCGGGCAGCGTGAACGTGCAGCGCTGCGGATCGTCGGCGGAGTTCACCCAGATGCCACGCGCCTCGGCCTCGTCGAAGATCTGCTGATCGACCTGCACATCACCGGTGGCGGTGATGACCAGACGGAACCCGTCGAGATCGCCGGGCTCATAGGGGCGCTCGATCGCGGTGATGGGGAGCTGGCGCAGTCCGTCGACGATGTGGGGGGCGATGACGGTGAGATCGGCCCCGCAGGCCAGCAGCTGCTCAGCCTTGCGGGTGGCGATGCGGCCACCGCCGACCAGCAGGCAGCGGCGGCCGTCGAGGTTGAGATTGATGGGGAACTGCATGGACTCGTCCCGGGGCTCGGAGGGGTCCCCGGAGCATAAGGCCTAAATCCCGATCAGAAAAGTCGACTTTTCCTCCCGTCGGGCCTCCGGTGCGGATTCAGGCGCTCCCGGCCACGATGCGCAGGACCTCGGCGGCCAGTTCCGGCCGGCAGATCACGAGATCGGGCAGGTAGGGATCGGGGTTGTTGTAGCGCAGCGGCGACCCGTCGAGCCGTGAGACATGCAGACCGGCGGCCAGCGCCACGGCGGCCGGCGCACAGTTGTCCCACTCGTACTGGCCCCCACCGTGGACGTAGACGTCGACCTCCCCCCGCACCACGGCCATCGCCTTGGCGCCCGCCGATCCCATGGGCACGAGCTCGCCCCCGAGCTCCTCGGCGACGGCGACGGCGATGGCGGGGGGACGGGTGCGGCTCACCACCACCTGGACCGGCCGGCCGGCGGGCCGAGGCGCCATCACCGGAGGCTCAGCGGTGCTCAGCACCAGCTCGAGTCCGGGTAGGGCGACTGCGCCCACCGTCGGCGCCCCGTCGATGGCCAGAGCGACATGCACCGCCCAGTCGTCACGGATCTCGCTGAACTCCCGAGTGCCGTCGAGGGGATCGATGATCCAGACCCGGGAGAATCCGAGCCGGGCGGGATCGTCCTTGCCCTCCTCCGACAGCACCGCATCAGCGGGCCGGAGCGTCGCCAGCTGCTCCATCAACCATTCGTGGGATCGCCGGTCGCCGGCATCCTTGATGGTTCGCTCGTCGGCGCCGGCGGCCACGAGCTCGGTCCGTGCCGTCAGGAGCACCGCACCAGCACCGGCGGCGAGATCCCGTGCCATGCGGTGGTCCTCGGTGTCGGGGACCACCGTCGAGCCGTCCCGGCCCGCCGCAGAAGGTGAGCCGTCATGGATGGGGGCATGGATATGACTAAAGTGCGGGGTTCCCGGGAACATCCTCAGACTCTAGGGCTTCATGGACTACGAACTCTCACACCTCGCCACGCTCGAGGCGGAATCCATCCACATCTTCCGCGAGGTTGCGGCCGAGTTCGAACGTCCGGTGCTGCTCTACTCGGGTGGCAAGGACTCGGTGGTGATGCTCCATCTGGCCCTCAAGGCGTTCATGCCCTGTTCACTGCCCTTCCCGGTGATGCATGTCGACACCGGCCACAACTTCCCCGAGGTCATCGAGTACCGCGATGCCGCGGTCGAGCGGGCCGGTGCTCGTCTCGTCATCGCCTCGGTCGAGGAATCCATCCGTCTCGGTCGTGTCGTCGAGGAGACCGGCCCCCGTGCGAGCCGGAACCGGCTCCAGACCACCACCCTGCTCGACGCCATCGAGGAGCATCGGTTCGATGCGGCCTTCGGCGGCGGTCGTCGCGATGAGGAGAAGGCCCGGGCCAAGGAGCGCGTGTTCTCCTTCCGCGACGAGTTCGGCCAATGGGATCCCAAGAA
This sequence comes from Acidobacteriota bacterium, assembly GCA_018969405.1. Classification (GTDB taxonomy): domain Bacteria; phylum Actinomycetota; class Acidimicrobiia; order Acidimicrobiales; family Acidimicrobilacustridaceae; genus Acidimicrobilacustris. Next base: position 24,497 of record JAGWYK010000012.1, on the reverse strand, counting down.
CCAGCGACCCGAGCTCTGGAGCCTCTACAACGGTCGTCACAAGCAGGGTGAGCACATCCGTGCCTTCCCGCTGTCGAACTGGACCGAGCTCGACATCTGGCAGTACATCGCCGCCGAGAAGATCGAACTTCCCACGATCTACTACGCCCATCGTCGTCAGGTGTTCAGACGCGACGGCATGTGGCTGGCCGTCGGCCCCTACGTCACCATGATGGAGGGCGAGGAGGCTGTCGAACTCACCGTGCGCTACCGCACCGTGGGCGACGCCTCCTGCACCGGTGCGGTCGAATCCACCGCCGCCACCGTGCACGAGGTCATCGAGGAGGTGGCGGCCACCCGGATCACCGAGCGCGGCGCCACCCGAGCCGATGACCGCGCCACCGAGGCCGCCATGGAGGATCGCAAGAAGGAGGGCTACTTCTGATGGCTGAACTCCTTCGGTTCGCCACCGCCGGGTCCGTCGACGACGGGAAGTCCACGCTCATCGGTCGGCTGCTGTACGACTCGAAGGCCATCTTCGAGGACCAGTTGGCCGCCGTCGAGGCCACCAGCGCCTCACGAGGCGACGAGTACACCAACCTGGCCCTGCTCACCGACGGTCTGCGGGCCGAGCGCGAACAGGGCATCACCATCGATGTCGCCTACCGCTACTTCGCCACACCGAGGCGCAAGTTCATCATCGCCGACACCCCGGGGCACATCCAGTACACGCGCAACATGGTCACCGGCTGCTCCACGGCTGACCTGGCCCTGGTCCTCGTCGACGCCCGTCATGGTCTGGTCGAGCAGTCACGACGGCATGCCTTCCTGGCCTCGCTCCTGCGGGTCCCCCACCTGGTGCTGTGCGTGAACAAGATGGATCTCGTCGACTACGACCAGAAGGTGTTCGACGAGATCTGCACCGAGTTCCGCTCCTTCGCCAGCAAGCTCGACGTCAACGATCTCACCTTCATCCCGATCTCGGCGCTCGATGGCGACAATGTCGTGAACCGCAGTGAGAACATGCCCTGGTACGAGGGAACCTCCCTGCTGCACCACCTGGAGAACGTCTTCATCGCCTCGGACCGCAACCTCATCGATGCTCGGTTCCCGGTGCAGTACGTGCTGCGGCCCATGCAGAGCGCCCACCATGACTACCGGGGCTACGCGGGCACCATCGCCGGCGGTGTGCTCAAGCCCGGTGACGACGTCATCGTGCTCCCGTCGGGCTTCACCTCCACCATCGCCAGCATCGACACCGCCGACGGCCCGGTGGATGAAGCATTCCCGCCCATGTCGGTGAGCATCCGCCTCAGCAGCGAGATCGACATCTCCCGGGGCGACATGATCTGCCGGCCCACGAACCAGCCCGACATCGGGCAGGACATCGACGCCATGGTGTGCTGGATGAGCGAGGCCTCCGCACTCGCCACCGGGGCCAAGCTGGCCATCAAGCACACCACCCGCTCGGCCCGCGCCCTGGTGAAGAACCTCCACTACCGACTCGATGTCAACACCCTGCATCGCGAGAACGACGTCACCACACTGGCGCTCAACGAGATCGGTCGGGTGTCGCTGCGCACCACCGTGCCACTGTTCTTCGACGACTACCGGCGCAACCGTGAGACCGGTTCGTTCATCCTGATCGACGAGGCCACCAACGCCACGGTGGGTGCTGGCATGATCCTCGGTCCCACCCAGTCCTGAGCCGATCGTGGCCGACGACCAGACCCAGACCCCCGGCACCGTCTGGCATCCCGGTCATGTGTTCCGAGCCGATCGCTGGGCCGCCGCCACCCGGGGTGGGGCCACGCTCTGGTTCACCGGCCTGTCGGGTTCGGGGAAGTCGTCGGTGGCGGTCGAGGTCGAACGTCTGCTCGTCGCATCCGGGCGCAGCGCCTATCTCCTCGACGGCGACAACCTCCGCCACGGACTCAACGGCGATCTCGGGTTCTCCGACGACGATCGCACCGAGAACGTGCGGCGGGTCGGCGAGGTGGCTCGGCTGTTCGCCGATGCCGGGGTGGTCGCGCTGGTCCCCCTCATCTCGCCGTTCCGAGCCGGGCGGGATCGGGCCCGGGCGGTGCATGCCGCGGCCTCGGTGCCCTTCGCCGAGATCTTCATCGACACGCCACTCGAGATCTGCGAGCAGCGTGATCCGAAGGGGCTCTACCGACAGGCCCGGGCGGGCACACTGGTGGGCATGACCGGTCTCGACGCCCCCTACGAGCCCCCGCAGCGTCCCGATCTTCGTCTCACCCCCGCCGACGGCGATGTCACCGCCATGGCGCGTCGCGTGATCGAACTGCTCGAGTCGCTGGGCTGAGCCGGATCAGGCCCCGCCGCGACCGAACTCGATGGCCCGGCTGACCAGCCGTCGCAGGTCATCCTCGTCGGCACCGGCGCTCACCAGTGACTGCACCCGAGACTCGAGATCGGCGGCGACTCGCTCATCGACCGCCGCATCGGAGGCCGATCGTCCCGACAGCGCCTCGGGGGCCGAGACCGAGGTGACCAGCACGAGGCTGATGGCGGCCACCGCCGTGATGAGTCCGAAGGTGATGGCGCCGCCGGTGCTGTCGAGGATGGAACTCACGATCATGCCGATGATGCCGGCCACGAACACCACCAGCACGCCGCGCCGCACCAGACGCGGGCTGATGCGCGGGCGCGACGCCGCAGGGGGGAGCGAGGCGGTCATCGGGCGAGGGGCTTGTACTTGATGCGGTGGGGCTGATCGGCGTCGGCTCCGAGCTCCTTGCGGCGGAAGGCCTCGTACTCGCTGAAGTTGCCCTCGAACCAGCGCACCTGGGAGTCGCCCTCGAAGGCCAGCACATGGGTGGCGACCCGGTCGAGGAACCAGCGATCGTGACTGATGACGACCGCGCAACCGGCGAAGGCGTCGAGGCCGTCCTCGAGAGCCCGGAGGGTGTCGACGTCGAGATCGTTGGTGGGCTCGTCGAGCAGGAGCACGTTGCCGCCCCGGGCGAGCACCTTGGCCAGATGCACCCGGTTGCGCTCGCCGCCGGAGAGCACACCGACCTTCTTCTGCTGATCGGATCCCTTGAAGTTGAACGAGGCGACGTAGGCCCGGCCGTTCATCTCACGGGCACCCAGCTTGATGATGTCGTTGCCGCTGGTGATCTCCTCGTAGACGGTGCGTTCGGGATCGAGGATGTCGCGGCTCTGGTCCACGTAGGCGAGATCGACGGTGGGGCCGATGCGCAGCGATCCGCTGTCGGGTGCCTCCTGGCCGGTGATCATGCGGAACAGCGTGGTCTTGCCGGCGCCGTTGGGACCGATGACGCCCACGATGCCGGCCCGGGGGAGGGAGAACGAGAGATCCTCGACCAGCAGGCGGTCGCCGAAACCCTTCGAGATGCCCTCGGCCTCGATGACGACATCGCCGAGGCGGTTGCCCGAGGGGATGAAGATCTCGAGTCCGTCGCCCCGACCCTGGGCCGCCTGCGACTCGGCCAACAGCTGCTCGTAGGCCGACAGACGGGCCTTGCCCTTGGCCTGTCGGGCCTTCGGCGCCATCCGCACCCAGTCGAGCTCATGGGCGAGGGTCCGGGCGCGGGCGGACTCCTGCTTCTCCTCCATGCGGAGGCGCTCCTGCTTCTGCTCGAGCCAGCTCGTGTAGTTCCCCTCGAAGGGGAAGCCCTTGCCGTGATCGAGTTCAAGGATCCAGCGGGCGACGTTGTCGAGGAAGTAGCGGTCGTGGGTGATGGCGACCACGGTGCCGGAGTAGTCGCGCAGGAACCGCTCCAGCCAGGCGACCGACTCGGCGTCGAGGTGGTTGGTGGGCTCGTCGAGCAGGAGCAGATCCGGCTTGCTCAGCAGCAGACGACACAGCGCCACCCGACGACGCTCGCCGCCCGAGAGCGTGGTGACATCGGCATCGCCCGGGGGCAGACGGAGGGCGTCCATGGCGATCTCGATCGTGCGCTTGAGATCCCAGGCGCCACTGGCCTCGATCTTCGCCTCGAGATCGGCCTGCTCCTCGCCGAGCTTCTCGTAGTCGGCATCCGGGTCGGCCCACTTGGCCAGCACGGCGTCGTAGCGTTCGAGCAGGGTGGCGGTCTCGCCCAGTCCGTCCATGACGTTGCTGATGACATCTTTGGTGTCATCCAGCTGGGGCTCCTGCTCGAGCAGGCCGACCGTGAACCCGGGTGTGAGTCGGGCCTCGCCGGTGTAGCCGTCGTCGAGACCGGCCATGATCCGCAGCAGCGACGACTTGCCCGAGCCGTTCGAGCCGATCACGCCGATCTTGGCGCCCGGGTAGAACGACAGGGAGATGTTCTTGAGCACCTCGCGATCCGGTGGGTAGAACCGGTCGACCTTGTGCATGGTGAAGATGTACTGGGCGCTCATGGGATGCAAGGGTACTGATGCCTCGCAGGGGGTGCGGACCGATGCGTCATGGGGAGGGATCGAGCAGCCCTCCCCACCGGTCCGTCGCACCGGTGGGTCGAACCGGACTCGGGACGCGAAGATGCCCCGCCGGAGCGGGGCATCTTCAACTGCGAGGTGCTGCGTGGATCAGCGGCGACGAGCGGTCCGCTTGGCGGGACGCTTCTTCGCAGCGGTCTTGCGGGCCGGAGCCTTCTTCGCTGCGGCCTTCTTGGCCGGACGCTTCTTGGCGGTGGTCTTCTTGGCCGCCGCCTTCTTGGCCGGACGCTTCTTGGCTGCAGCCTTCTTGGCGGGTGCCTTCTTCGCTGCGGCCTTCTTGGCCGGACGCTTCTTCGCGGCGGCCTTCTTGGCGGGTGCCTTCTTGGCTGTGCGCTTCTTCGCCACAGCCTTCTTGGCGGGTGCCTTCTTGGCCGGACGCTTCTTCGCAGCGGCCTTCTTGGCCGGAGCCTTCTTCGCGGTCTTGCGAGCCGCAGACTTCTTCACTGCCATCATCGCCTCCTCGGCGTTTCCATGGGGTTGTTCATTGGTACCAACAACATGAATGGAACTGTCTCGCACCGCACCATCAGACGCCGATGAATGCCGTGCATCGGAAACGCTAGTCACATCTGGCGCTCGATGTGTGGAATTCGTGGTGGAGCGCCTCGTCGCGGTCGTCGGCGCAGTGGTGTCGACGCCTGGTTGCGCGATGAGTGCGAGATCGATGCCGCGACGCGGCGTGTCGATGGCGTGCACGGCGAAACGGCGTTCCTCGCCGACACGCAGCACATCACGAGCAGCCCGGGGAGCCGGATCTCCCAAGAGTTTCAAGGGTGAATAGCACCTGGCGCCACCCACGCGGATGTAGGCGCCATGCGAGGAGAACGACTCGACGACACCGGTCAGTGCGCTGCCGATCGGATGGGCGGCGACGAATTCGAGGAAGGGGAGCGGTTCGTTGAGCGGAGGAAGTGACGCTCGAGGGGATCGTCGCCTCGAGCTGCGTTCCGGCGCGTTCGGTGCCGTTGCGCTGGCGGGTCGCGTCGTCGCGGCGCCGCCTCGGCGACCCCGCGCCGGCTGGGCCTCGACGTCGGTCGTCCCCTTCGTCGACCTCGTCGACCTCGCCGATGACTTCTCGGATGACTTCTCGGAGGTCGTGGTCGCCTTCGCACCCGACCGCGGGCTCGTCGTCGCATCCTTCGCATCGGGGGACTTGGCGCGCGCCTCACGGGTGGTGCGACGACTCACCGGACCGCGCACCGGGGTGCGCAGCGAGAACACCCATCCGACGCCCGGTACGGGTTTGCCGCCGATGAGGCGACCCTCGTCGAAGATCCAGGCTCGGGTGGCGTGCAGTTCCTGGAACGAGTCGTTCGAGAGGACCGTGGCATCGACCTTCTCGGCGACCTGCAGGATGAAGGCGTCACCTCGACCGATGGTGCCGGCCGGCGGGGTGACGAGTTCACCGGCGAGGAGCGCGGCCTCGTACTCGGCCCGCTCCGACTGGTCGATGCGGTTCGGGAAGGTGGCATCGACGATGACCGTGATGCGGTCGACCTCGTGGTCCGCCATGAATGCGGTGACGGCGTCGTCGAGCTGGCGGAGGCTGGGGGTGGTGCGGCCCTCGGTGGCGATGTTCGAGCCATCGACGACCACATGGGATCGGATCATCTGGGGGTGGTTCACTTCCGTTGGGGGAACGCTCGGGGCGGTTCCGGGTCGAGCCGGGTCCGCTCGCACCCTGCGCCGAACCGACGAACCCACGGACGGGTCGGCGTTCAGCGTCACGGATGCCGGGCAGTTCCCCGACTCATCGACGGAGCGAAGCCTACGCTGGATCCATGGCTGACGAGACATCCTCCCGTGAGGGCGAGTGCACCGAGCTGCTGCAGCAGCTGATCCGCAACGCCTGCGTCAACGACGGCTCGGTGGGTTCGGGCGGGGAGATCCGCAGCACCGATCTGCTGCACGGTTACCTCGAGGGCAGTGGTGTCGACATCGAGACCTTCGAATCGGCTCCGGGTCGCACCAGTCTCGTGGCTCGGATCGAGGGCACCGATCCTGAGGCGCCCACGCTGCTGCTCATGGGCCACACCGATGTCGTGCCGGTCAATCCCGAGCACTGGCGTCATGATCCGTTCGGGGGCGAGATCATCGATGGTGAGATCTGGGGCCGCGGCGCGGTGGACATGCTCAACCTCACGGCGTCGATGGCGGTGGCCACCAAGCGCCTGGCCCGCTCGGACTTCGCCCCGCGCGGCACGCTCATCTATCTCGCTGTCGCCGATGAGGAGGCCCATGGCACCTACGGCGCCGCCCACCTCATGGCCCACGAGCGCGATGCCGTCATCGCCGACTACGTCATCACCGAGTCCGGCGGCATCCCCCTGCCCAGTCCCGGCGGTCTCAAACTCCCGGTCATCGTGGGCGAGAAGGGGGTGTTCAACATGCGGCTGTCGGTGCGCGGCACCGCTGGTCACGGCTCGCAGCCCTATCGCACCGACAACGCACTGGTCACCGCCGCGGAGGTGGTGCGCCGCATCGATGCCTTCCAGCCCGAGACCAAGATCCACGAGATCTGGCAGCGGTTCATCGGCTCCATGGGCTACCCCGACGAGATCACCGGGCCGCTGCTCTCCTCGGACGGACTCGACGAGATCCTCGGTCATCTGCCCATCGGTATGGCCCGCCAGTTCCACGCCTGCACCCACAACACCTTCGCTCCGACGATGATGCAGGCCGGCACCAAGATCAACGTGATCCCCGATCATGTCGATCTCGAGATCGACATCCGCACCCTGCCCGGCGACGGGCGCGAGGAGGTCATGGCCGAACTGCGCCTGGCGCTCGGCGATCTCGCCGATCGGGTCGACTTCCATCCCGGCGAGTACGACCCCTCGAGCGCCTCACCGATCGACACCCCGTTGTGGGACACGCTGTCGCGGGTGACCCAGCAGTGGTACCCGGGTTCCGAGACCGTGCCGTATCTCACCGTGGGCGCCACCGACTCGCGTTTCTTCCGCCGGGCCGATCGCATCGCCTACGGCTTCGGCCTGTTCAGTCAGAACATGACCTTCGAGGACTACGGCGCCATGTTCCACGGTGACGATGAGCGGATCGACACGGCATCGCTCGCCCTGTCGACCGAACTGTGGGAGGTCGTGGCCGCCGATCTGCTCTCCGGGGGCCTCTGAGCTCGGCTCAGATGTCGCCGAGGGCGTGCTCCATGAGGTCGTGGAGCTCCGCCTTGTGGATCGACAGGTTGCCGGTGGCGGGGCTGGCCGATTCCTGACGACTCACCCGCCGGATGTGGTGGGTGCTCTCATGGGCCTCGTAGAGACGTCCCTTGATGTGGTTCCAGGCGCCCATGTTCTCGGGCTCCTCCTGCAGCCAGACGATCTCGTCGGCGTTGGTGTACTTGTCGAGGATGGCTGCCACATCGGCATAGGGCCACGGGTAGAGCTGCTCGACCCGCACCACGGCCACCGGGGCACCGCGCTCGTCGCGCTCGGCGAGGGCTTCGACCCCGACCTTGCCGGAGGCGAACACCACCCGGCGGATGGCCGAGGGATCGGTCACGCCCGGATCATCCAGAACCTCCTGGAACGAGCCGCCGATGAGCTCGGAGATCGGCGAGCGCGAGCTCTTCGCCCGCAGCAGCGACTTCGGGGTGAACACGATCAACGGCTTGCGCAGTTCGCGACGGATCTGACGACGCAGCAGATGGAAGAACTGCGCTGCGGTGGTGGCGTTGCAGACCTGGATGTTGTCGCCGGCGGCGAGGGTGAGGAACCGCTCGATGCGGGCTGAGGAGTGCTCGGGGCCCTGGCCCTCGTAGCCGTGGGGGAGGAGCATGACCAGACCCGAGGTCTGACCCCACTTGTCCTCGGCGGCCACGATGAACTGGTCGATGATGACCTGGGCGCCGTTCATGAAATCGCCGAACTGACCCTCCCAGACGACGAGGGCGTCCTTGTTGTCGACCGAGTAGCCGTACTCGAATCCGAGGGCGGCGAACTCCGACAGCAGCGAGTCGTAGATCCAGAACTTGGCACCATCGCGGGCCGCTCCCTCGAGCGGGACGATGTCGACGCCGGTCTCGTAGTCGATGAGGGCGGCATGACGGTGCGAGAACGTGCCCCGGCGGGAGTCCTCGCCCGTGAGGCGCACCGAGGTGCCTTCGTGGAGCAGGGTGCCGATGGCGAAGGCCTCACCGAGAGCCCAGTCGACCTCGCCGTCGACGGTGTACATCGTGTGGCGACCCTCGAACTGCTTGGCCAGCTTGGGATGCACCGTGAAGCCCTCGGGCACGCGCTCGAGCTCGGCGAACACCGCATCGAGGACCTCTCTGGGCACCCCGGTGTCGACATGGGGTCGGACGCCCTCGTAGTGACGCTCCGGGGCCGACTCGAGCGGGGCGGGTGCGCCATGGGAACGGGTCTCGTCGAGTGCCGCCTGCAGGCGGTTCTGGAAGTCGTCGAGGGCGGCCTCGGCCTCCTCGAGCGAGATGTCCCCCTTCCGCACGAGGGTCTCGGTGTAGAGCTTGCGCACCGAACGTCGGGCCTCGATCTGCTTGTACATGAGCGGCTGGGTGTAGCTGGGGTCGTCGCCCTCGTTGTGGCCGTGGCGGCGGTAGCACACCATGTCGATGACGACGTCCTTGTTGAACTGCTGGCGATAGGCGAACGCCAGCCGGGCCACGCGCACGACGGCTTCGGGGTCGTCGCCGTTGACGTGGAGGATCGGGGCCTGGATCATCTTGGCGACATCGGTCGGATACTCCGATGAGCGTGCCTCGGTGGGGTTGGTGGTGAATCCCAGCTGGTTGTTGATGATGACGTGGATGGTGCCGCCCACCCGGTAGCCGCGGATGTCGGAGAGGTTGAGGGTCTCGGCCACCACACCCTGGCCGGCGAAGGCGGCGTCACCGTGCACGAGCACCGAGAGCACCGGATAGTCGCCGGGGGGCTCGATGCGATCCATCTTGGCTCGGGCCATGCCGACGACCACGGGATCGACGGCCTCGAGGTGCGAGGGGTTGGCGGCGAGTTCCACATGCACCGTGTTGCCCGCCGGGCTGGTGAAGGTGCCGGTCTGACCGAGGTGGTACTTGACGTCGCCGGAGCCCTGGATGGACTCGGGGTCGATGTTGCCCTCGAACTCGGTGAACAGCTGCTCATGGCGTTTGCCCACGATGTTGACCAGCACGTTGAGGCGACCGCGGTGCGCCATGCCGATGACCGCGGAATGCATGGCGGCGTCGGCGGCCTCACTCAGCACGGCATCCAGCAGGGGGATGGCCGACTCGGCGCCCTCGATGCCGAAACGCTTCTGACCGAGGTACTTGGTGGCGAGGAACTTCTCGAGCGCCTCGGCGGCGTTGAGCCGGTCGAGGATATGACGCTTCTCCTCGGGGGTGAGGGTGACGGTGACACCCTCGACCTGCTGCTGGATCCAGCGCTTCTCGACGGGATCCTCGATGTGCATGTATTCGATACCGATGGTGCGGCAGTAGGCGTCGCGAAGGACATCCAGGATCTCCTCGAGGCGCATGTGGCGCCGACCGGCGATGCCATCGGTGAGGAACACGCGGTCGAGGTCCCAGATGGTGAGGCCGTAGGAGGCCGGATCGAGCTCGGGATGGAGGTAGGGCTCCTCGGCCTCGAGCGGATCGAGGTCGGAGATGAGATGACCACGCACCCGGTGCATGTTGATGAGGGTCTGCACCTGCATGTGCTTCTCGATGAGCGCCTCCTCGCGCCCGAAGGCGTTGGTGTCGCGACCCCATTCGACGGCTTCGTAGGGGACACCGAGGGATCGGAAGACGTGCTCGTAGAACTCGTGCTGGCCCATGAGCATCTCGTGGACCCGCTTGAGGAACAGCCCCGACTCAGCCCCCTGGATGATGCGGTGGTCGTAGGTCGAGGTGATGGTCATGACCTTCGAGAGGCCGAGACCGGCGATGGTGGCGGGATCGGCGCCCTGGTAGGCGGCCGGATAGTCGAGCGAGCCCACGCCGACGATGACGCCCTGGCCGGGCATGAGGCGGGGCACCGACTGCACGGTGCCGATGGTTCCGGGGTTGGTGAGGCTCACGGTGACGCCGGCGAAGTCGTCCGGGGTGAGCTTGTTGGAGCGCACCTTGCGGATGATCTCCTCATAGGCGTCGAGGAAACCGGCGAAGTCGAGGGTGTCGGCGGCCTTGATGCATGGCACCAGCAGTGATCTCGAGCCGTCGGACTTCTCCTGGTCGACGGCGAGGCCGAGATTGAGGTGCTCGTGGCGCACCACATAGGGCTTGCCGTCGGCGCCGAGCTGGAACGAGGCGTTCATCACCGGGGCGGCCTCGACGATCGAGCGGACGATGGCGTAGCCGATGAGATGGGTGAAGGAGACCTTGCCGCTGCGTGACCGGCTCAGGAACGAGTTGATGGTGCGACGGTTGACCTCGAGCAGCTTGGTCGGGACCTCACGGAAGCTGGTGGCGGTGGGCACCGCCAGGCTGGCCTCCATGTTGGTGACGATGCGGGCCGCCGCGCCGCGCAGCTCCACTCCCTCGGCGGGAGCGGGTGCGCTGCTGCCGTTGGTCGAGGGAGCCGCCGGGGCCGCCGATGCACCGGTCGGGGCCGGCGCGGTCCGGGTGATGGTGGCGCCGTTGGCGGCCCGGGGTGCGGCGGTGGGCCGGTAGTCGTGGAAGAACTCCCGCCAGCTGTCGCTCACCGAGTTCGGGTCGTTGCGGTACTGCTCGAACATCTCGTCGACGAGCCAGGCATTGGGACCCGTGATCTGGGGGGAGGAGTCGTCGGTCACGAGGGGTCAGCCTACCGGTGCCCGCGAGGGCATCGGAGACTCGGGACCGACCCCGGCCGATAGATTCCCCGATCGTGCTCAGACTGGCGACGTGGAACGTGAATTCGCTCAAGGCCCGGCTGCCGAGGGTCACCGAGTGGGTGGTGGCGATGGCTCCCGATGTGCTGTGCATGCAGGAGACCAAGATGAAGCAGGAGGTCTTCCCCACGGAGGTCTTCGCCGATCTCGGCTACGCGAGCGCCCATTTCGGCCAGGGCCAGTGGAACGGGGTGGCCATCATCTCGAAGGTGGGGCTCGACGATGTGGTGGCGGGCTGGGAGGACGACGGCCCCGCCGATCCCGAGGCCCGGCTGCTGTGGGCCACCTGTGGCGGTGTCCGGGTGGCCAGCGCCTATGTGCCCAACGGTCGCGCCCTCGACAACGACCACTACCGCTACAAGCTCGACTGGATGGCCCGGCTGCGACGCACTCTCGATCGGTGCGAGGACCCCTCGACCCCCGTGGCGGTGTGCGGCGACTACAACATCGCCCCCGAGGACCGCGATGTGTGGAGCATGGAGGCCTTCGCCGGGGCCACGCATGTCAGCACCCCCGAACGTGATGCGCTGCGCTCGCTCGAGCAGTGGGGGCTGGTCGATGTCTTCCGGCGTTTCAACGATGATGACCGGGTGTTCTCCTGGTGGGACTACCGCGGGGGCGATTTCCATCAGGGGCGGGGCATGCGCATCGACCTGATCATGGGCACCGCAGCGGTGGTCGAGCGCACCCGGTCGGTGATGATCGACCGCGATGCCCGCAAGGGCAAGCAGCCCAGCGATCATGCACCGGTCATCGTGGACCTGGACGACTGATGGCGGGGGAACGCGAGGTGTCGTCGGGCCCGTCGTTCATCGACGGCAATGTCTTCGGGGTGGGCTCCGCCCTCGGCGAGGCCGGTCTCGCCGAGGCCCGCGCCGTCACCGCCGAGCAGCAGGCCGCCCGGCGCGCCGCCGAGGCGGTGCGCCGGCTGATCGAGAAGCTGGCCACCACCGAGGCCTCCATCGAGGAGCTCGATGCCATCGCCGCGGCCGTCGACGCCATCGCGGTGCCCGAGGGGGTGCGTGAGGACGGAGTGGCCCCCGGTGATCTCTCGGTCATCAGCGCCACCGCCATCCGTCAGTCGCATCGTCTCCGCGAGCGCAGCCCGTTCATCGGCATGGCCAATCCCGTGGCCCCGCCGATGCTCGTCACCTTCACCGATGACGCCATCGAGGCCCGGGTCACCCTCGGGCTGCTGCACGAGGGTCCCCCGGGGTGTGTGCACGGCGGGTACGTCGCCGCCCTGTTCGACGAGGTGCTCGGTGCCGCGCAGGTGCATTCGGGTCGGGCGGGTATGACCGGACGACTCACGGTGCACTACCGCAGCCCCACGCCGTTGCATGAGGAGCTGCGGCTGGCCGCTCGGCTGGTGAAGGTCGAGGGGCGCAAGATCCTCTGCACCGCCACGCTGCATGCCGGTGACCGGCTGTGCGCCGAGGCCGAGGGACTGTTCGTGACCATCGACATGGACAAGGTGCGGGCCATGCTGGAGGCCCGGGGCGAGGGCGGCTGATCAGTCGGCGGTGACGCCGTTGACGATGGCGAGCAGCTCGGCGCCGAATCGGGCCACCTTGACCTCCCCCAGACCGTGCACGGTGCGCAGCTGCTCGGTGGTGGTGGGACGCCGGGAGGCGATCTCGATGAGGGTGCGGTCGTTGCAGATGACGAAGGCCGGGGTGGAGGCGGCCCGGGCTCGGGTGAGTCGCCAGCCGCGCAGGGCCTCGAGCAGCGCCAGGGCGGCCTCGTCGAGATCGGTGGTGTCGACGCTGGCTCGGGCCGGGGTGGCGCGTCCGCTGCTGCTGCGGCCGGCTCCGCTGCGACCGGTGCCGCCTCGACTGCGGCGCGTCGGTGGCGCTGATGCGGGCAGCACCTCGCCCTGGCCGACCGCCTCGGGGCTGCGTCCGGCGGCCAGCGCTGCACAGGCGTCGCCGACGATGTCGAGATAGGGCGACCGATCGCGGGACATCTCCCGGGAGCCGTAGCGACGCTGCTGGGCCCAGGAGCAGATGAGCTCCCGCTCGGCACGGGTCACCGCCACGTAGAACAGCCGCAGCTCCTCCTCCTGCGCAGCCTCGGTGCGGGCGTGCACGATGGGGGAGAGGCCGACCTCCAGTCCGGCCACATGCACCACCGGCCACTCGAGGCCCTTGGCGGCGTGGAAGGTGCACACCTCGACGGCATCGCCATGACGGTCGGGTTGATCGGCACGGGTGGTGCTGGCCAACCACGCCAGGAAGCCGGCCACGGTGGGACCCGCCTCGACGGCCAGGTAGTCGCGACCCAGCTGCACGAGGGCGTCGACGTTGGCCTGACGCTCGGCGGCGCGATCGCCGGCCACCTCGGCCTCGTCGATCGAGTGGGCGAGGTCGTCGAGGGCGTCGGCCAGGGGACCGGTGCTGGCCCGCAGCTGGGCGAGCGCGGCCTTGATCTCGGGCTGGTCGAGCAGCGGTGCCGATCCCCGCACCCGGAACGGGATGCGCGCTGCGGTGAGGGCCTCCTCGATGAGCGGGATCTGGGCGTTGGTGCGCACGAGGACGGCCTGGGCCGACCATCGGGCCCCGGGGCCGTGGTGATCGCGCACCGAGCGGGCGATGCCGGCGGCCTCGGCCCGATCGGAGGCGTGAGCGACCACGACGGGCACCGGGCCCTCGGGCCGGGTGGCCCGCAGCAGTCCGCCGCGGTCGACGGCGGAGCCGCCGGTGGACAGCAGGGCGTTGGACACACCGAGGATCTGGGGCGAGGACCGGAAGTTCTCGGTGAGACGCAGCACCTGGGCGCTCGGGAACCGTTCGGGGAAGCGACGCAGCAGGTCGGGCTCCGCGCCGTTCCAGCTGTAGATGGCCTGGTTGGGATCGCCCACCACGCAGAGGTCGAGTCGATCGCCGCGCCAGGCCTCCAGCAGGGCCTGCTGCAGCGGGTTGACGTCCTGGAACTCGTCGACGAACAGATGCTGGAACCGCCAGCGCTGGGCGGCGGCGAACTCGGGATCGGCGAGGAGATCGCGACGACACACCCGCAGCAGATCGTCGAAGTCGACCAGGCGCTGCTCGCGGCGTTGGGACTCGTAGCGGGCATAGACCTCAGCGACGATGCTCGACGCCGTGGGCGGCCGGCGACCTGCCCGCTCCGCGGCCTCGGGGTACTGCGCCGGCTCGATCATGCGGGCCTTGGCCCATTCGATCTCGGCGATGAAGTCGATGGCGGGGATCTCCGAGACCGTGCGCGGGAACGCCGACAGCACGCGCATGACGAACGCGAACTTGCGATCCATCAGCGTGGGCGGCGTGATGCCCCTGTCGTCCCAGCGGCTGCGCAGCTGGGCGTAGGCCACCGAGTGGAAGGTGCCGGCGGCCACGCTGTCGCGCAGGCCGAGGGCCCTCAGGCGCTGGGAGAGCTCGCCGGCGGCCTTGCGGGTGAAGGTGAGACTGAGCACATGGCGAGGGTCGAGATCGCCGGTGGCGGCGCGCCAGGCGATGCGGCGGGTGAGCACGCTGGTCTTGCCCGATCCGGCGCCGGCGAGGATGCACAGCGGGGAGGTGGTGGCCGTGACGGCGGCGCGTTGTGCGGGGGTCAGCCCGTGCAGGAGCTGGTCGGGGTTCACCCCGGAGACGGTACTCACCGCCGATGACAGCTGCGCCGGGGGTACCGTTTCGTATGCCCTATCCCCAGGACGAACTGCATGCCTCCGAGGAGCTCATCCTCGATCTCCATCCGCACTGGTGGTTCTTCGCCAAGTCCTCGGCGGTGCTGGTGGTGGTGTTCGTGCTGTCGCTCATGGCGCAGCTGAACGACTGGCCCGATCCCATCAAGGTCATCGCCGGTGTCGGACTGCTCATCACCGTGGTGTGGTTCGTGCAGCGCTACATCGCCTGGGTCAGCACCCACTTCGTGCTGACCTCCGACCGCGTCATCTTCCGCAGCGGTATCATCGCCAAGCACGGCATCGAGATCCCGCTGGAGCGCATCAACACGATCTTCTTCCACCAGCGCATCTTCGAACGCATGCTCGGCCTCGGGGATCTCGACATCGAGTCGGCCTCGAAGGACGGAGCCCAGCGCTTCGAGGACATCAAGAACCCGAGTGCGGTGCAGAACGAGATCTACCAGCAGATGGAACGGAACGCGAACAAGCAGGCCGACCGAATCTCGAGCGGGATCAACCGGGCGCAGACCGGCGGCGACTCCATCCCCGACCAGATCGCCAAACTCGGTGCACTGCGCGATCAGGGCGTGATCACCGAGGCGGAGTTCCTGGCCAAGAAGGCCGAGCTGCTCGGTCGCATGTGAGCCACCGGGCCCGGCTGCGGGTCTGAGCGCCGGCCCGACCGGAGGCCCGACCGCCGCCTCGGTTCAGTCCCTGATCGGTTCCACCGCAGCGGGACCCGCCGCCCGCACCCGCCAACCCCGACCGGTGAGCGCCGTGGGATCGGCGATGGCCCCGGGTCGGGTGGCGGCCACCACGCAGCCGCCGAAGCCGGCCCCGGTGACCCGCGCCCCGAGCACCCCGGGGGAGGCGCACAGATGGTCCACCAGGTGATCGATGGCCGGCAGCGACACCTCGAAGTCATCACGCAGGCTGACGTGGCTCTCGACCATGAGGGCACCGAAGGCCTCAGCGTCATCGTCCCGCAGGGCCTCGGCGGCGGCCCGCACCCGGGCGCATTCGGTGATGACATGGCGGGCGCGGCGCCGCAGTCCCGGGGACTCGATGCGATCGAGGTCGGCGACGGTGCGCTCGGCGAGCGGACCGATGACCGCGGCGGCACGCTCGCAGGCCTCCCGCCGCTCGGCATAGGCCGAGCCGACGAGGGTCCGCTCCACTCCGGAGTGGATGATGATGATCTCGATGTCGTCGGGCAGGGGGATGGGCTCGATGGTGGTGGTGGCGAAGTCGATGCGCAGCGCATGACCCTCGCGTCCGAAGGCCGCCGAGAGCTGGTCGAGCAGACCGCAGGGCACACCGACGGCGGCGAGCTCGGCCCGTTGTCCGAGTCGGGCCAGTTCCAGCGGCTCACCGGCGAAGCCCAGAGCCAGCGCGGCGGCCAGTTCGAGTGACGCGCTGGAGGACAGCCCGGCGCCGATCGGGAGGGTGGAGGTGATGCGACCGGTGAAGCCGGTGGTGATGCCCAGGTCGCCGGCCACTGCGGCGATGTAGCGCGACCAGGCCGGCTCCAGACGGTCGAGGGGGCCGGCGACGGGCAGGGCGCAGCGCATGGTGTCGACGTACTGCTCGGAGGTGAGATGCAGGTCGGTGCCGGTGCGCTCGCCGATGATGGTGGTGCCGAGATCGATGGCCATGGGCAGCGCCAGACCGTCGGCGTAGTCGGTGTGGTCGCCGATGAGGTTGACGCGACCGGGGGCGTGGGCGCGCAGCCGGGTCATCGGAGGTCGCGCCGGATGTCGCGCCGGATGTCGCGCAGGGCAGCCGCTGCAGTGACGGGATCGACGGGGTTGAACAGCACGCCGCTGCCCAGTTCACCGGCGGCGACGAAGCGGCGCACACCGGCGGCGCGCAGCAGCGGGGCGATGTGCACATGCATCCGCGCCGCGGGTCGGTCGACTCCGTCGAAGGGTCGCTGATGGATCCACAGCATGTAGGGCATCGGCGCGTCGAACAGGGCATCGAGGCGCGCCACCAGCTCGGTGAGGATGGCGGCGAGATGGTCACGGCCGCGATCGTCGAGGGAGGGGAGGTCGGGCACGGCCCGGCGCGGTGCCACGAGCAGCTCGTAGGGCCATCCGGCGGCGAAGGGCACCCAGGCGCACCAGTGATCGCCGTCGATGACGAGTCGATCGGCATGGGCAGCGGGTTCGAGGGCGGCCTCGGCGTCGGGGCGGGTGAGTTCCACCAGCGCCGCCGGCGGCACCGACTCGAACGCGTACAGCTGCCCATGGGGATGGGCGATGGTGGCGCCGACCTCGGGGCCGCGGTTCTCGAAGATCAGCACGTACGCGACGTCGTCGCGGGAACCGAGTGCGGCCGATCGTTCGGCCCACAGATCCACCAGCGCCCGGCCCTGCGCCGCATCGAGGGTGCCGAGATCGGCGTCGTGCACGGGGGAGTAGAGGATGATCTCGGCGCGGTCACCGTCCATGGGGGGCCAGCGGTTGGGGAAGGCTCGCACGGTGTAGGGCTCGGGGGCCTCGAGGCCGCCGGGGCAGAACGGGCAGCTGCCGTCGGGGAGGTTTGGACGACCCTGCCGGGTCGGCACGATCCGGGCGGGCACCCCCGACAGCGGATCGACGCGCTCGCCGGCGGTGGCCGCCGCGTCCGGGGAGGGGTCGACCGGTGTCACGCCCGCAGACGGTACTCGTCCTCGCTTGACCGCCACGGGGCCGACAGGAAGGATGCAGCCCATGCGTGCTGCGTCCAATGGCATCGAGATCGAGTACGAGACCTTCGGCGACCCCGCCGATCCGACCCTGCTGCTGGTCATGGGTCTGGGCTGCCAGCTCACCTGGTGGTCGCCGGACTTCGTGCAGGCCTTCGTCGACCGCGGCTTCCATGTGGTCATCTTCGACAACCGCGACGTCGGGCTCTCCACCAAGATCCCCACCCACATCGACCTCATGGCCTCGGTGGCCGGCTATCTGCAGGGCGAACCCATCGAGGCGCCCTATCACATCGCCGATATGGCGGCCGATGCCTGGGGGCTGCTCGACGCCATCGGTGTGGCCCGCGCCCACCTGTTCGGTGGCTCCATGGGCGGCATGATCGTGCAGCAGATGGCCATCGACGCACCCGATCGCGTGCTGTCGCTCACCTCGGTCATGTCCACCACCGGTGATCCCGACGTGGGTCAGCCCACGCCCGAGGCGGTGGCCGTGCTGCTCGAACCGGCGCCCCGCGAACGCGAGGCGTACCTCGCACAGTCCATCGCCACCGGGCGACTGCTGGCGGGACCGGAGCACTGCGACGAGGACTGGATCCTCGAGCGCAACGCCCGAGCCTTCGACCGCTGCTTCCATCCCGATGGCGTCACCGCCCAGCTCATCGCCATCGTCACCTCACCCTCGCGTTCGGAGGGACTCCGTTCCCTCGACCTCCCGGCTCTGGTCATCCACGGCGAGATCGATCCGCTCGTCACCATCAGCGGCGGGGAACGCACCGCCGAATGCCTGCGGGGCTGCGAGTTCCTCCGCCTCGAGGGCATGGGCCATGACATCCCTCGGTACTACTGGTCGACCATCATCGAACACGTCACCTCGATGGCCGCCCGGGTGGCCTGAACCGACCGTCCGAGCACACTCAGCACAGGAGCAGAACATGGGACCACTCGCAGGTGTCCGCGTCGTCGAGATCGCCGGCATCGGGCCGGGACCCTTCACCGCGATGATGCTGGCCGACATGGGCGCGGATGTCATCCGCGTCGATCGCGCCGGCCAGGTCTACGGCGGCGACCCGGCCACGCCGCCCAAGGACGTGATGAACCGCGGTCGTCGTTCGATCGCCGTCGATCTCAAGAACCCGGCCGGGGTCGAGACGGTGCTCGGTCTGGTCGAACAGGCCGATGCGCTCATCGAAGGCTTCCGACCCGGGGTCACCGAACGCCTCGGCATCGGACCCGATGCGTGCCTGGCCCGCAACCCGAGGCTCGTCTACGGCCGCATGACGGGGTGGGGACAGCACGGTCCCATGGCGCCCATGGCCGGCCACGACATGAACTACATCGCCATCGCCGGGGCGCTCGGCGCCATCGGCCGTCCCGAGGAGCGTCCGCAGCCCCCGCTGAATCTGGTGGGTGACTTCGGTGGTGGCGGCATGCTGCTGGCCTTCGGCATCGCCTGCGGCATCATCGAGGCCCGCACCTCGGGGCGCGGTCAGGTCGTCGACGCCGCCATGGTCGACGGCACCGCGGTGCTCACCACCTTCATGCACGGGTTCATGGCCATGGGGCTGTGGTCCGACGAGCGCGGGGTCAACATGCTCGACACCGGTGCGCACTACTACGAGGTCTACGAGTGTGCGGACGGGAAGTTCCTGTCGGTGGGCGCCATCGAACCGCAGTTCTACGCCGAGCTGCTCGAGAGGACCGGGCTCGCCGGCGACGAGGAGTTCGCCCGGCAGAACGACCGTGCGCTGTGGCCCCATCTCAAGGAGCGTCTCGCCGCGGTCATCGCCACGAGGACCCGCGACGAATGGGCCGCCATCTTCGACGGCTCCGATGCCTGTGTGGCGCCCATCCTGTCGCTGGGTGAGGCCACGACCCATCCGCACATGGTCGCCCGCAACGCCTTCGTCGAGGTGGCCGGCGTGGTCCAGCCGGCGCCGGCACCCCGGTTCTCCCGGACCACCGAGGGCATCCAACGGCCCCCGTCGCATCCCGGTCAGCACACCGATGAGGTGCTCGCCGAGTGGGGCGTGGCCGATGCCGATCGCATCGCCGCCCTGCGGGCCGACGGCGCCATCGCCTGATGGCCACGCTCGTCTGCTTCCACGCCCATCCCGACGATGAGGCCATCGCCACCGGCGGCACCATGACGTTGGCGGCGCAGGCCGGCCATCGTGTCGTGCTCGTCACCGCCACCCGTGGCGAGAAGGGCGAACCCCAGCCGGGGGTGCTCGCCGAGGGTGAGGCCCTGTGGGAGCGACGCGTCGTCGAGACCCATCGGGCCGCCGAGATCATGGGACTGCATCGTGTCGAGTTCCTCGGCTACGAGGACAGCGGGATGATCGGTGAGCCGTCGAACGAGAATCCGCTCTGCTTCTGGCAGGCCGATGTCACCGAGGCGGCCGAGCGACTGGCTGCCATCCTGCGCGATGTCGATGCCGATGTGCTCACCATCTACGACTCCCATGGTGGGTATGGCCACCCGGATCACATCCAGGTCCATCGGGTGGGACGACTCGCCGCCGAGATGGTCGGGGTCGATCGGGTGTTCCAGTCCACCATGAACCGCGATCGCATCCTGGCCCAGATGAAGCAGCGTCCCGAACTGGCCGCCGAGTTCGAAGAGGAGATCGAGAGCGAGCTCGAGGGCGAGACCGTGGAGCAGATGAAGCGACGGGCCGAGGCGGCCGAACGCGGCGAGTTCGGCTCCCCCGAAGCGCTCATCACCCATGCCGTGGATGTCTCGACCGTCATCGACACCAAGCGCGCCGCCATGGCCGCCCACCGCAGCCAGATCGGACCCGACTCGTTCTTCTTCGCCATGCCGACCGAGGTCTTCGCATCGGCCTTCGGCACCGAGTGGTTCATCGCCCTCGACGGTGAACGGGCCGAGGGCGCACCCTTCAGCTCCTCGCTGTTCGACTGAGACGGCTCAGTCCGACAGTTCGAACTGCACCGCCGCCCTGGTCTCGACGTAGGGGGCGATGAGTTCGCCGATGATGCGCCCATGCTCGGGATGGTCGCGATAGACGAGGTAGCCGGCCACATCGTCGAAGTCGGCGACCACGGCGAATTCGAAGTTGCCGGGGTTGATGCCGGCGTCGGGCCCGAAGTGGTAGCGCCGGATCTCGCCGATGGCGGCCGGGAGCGTGGCGAGCGCGGCGCCCAACGCCTCGCGCTGGGCGGGGGTGGACTCGGCGTTCCAGCGGAAGGTCACGACATGACGGAACATGACGCCACCGTAGTTCCGGGCGCTGCCGGCGGACTCAGGCGATGACGCGGCGGCGGAAGTTCCGCAGGGCGATCACCGTGAACAGCGCCGTGAGCACGATCAGCATCGGGTAGATGGCCCACAGTGACATGGTGGGGGCACTGGTGAGGGCGGCGCGGAACCCCTCGGTGACGTACACGAGAGGATTGGCCAGCACGCCGATCTGCAGCCACTTGATGGGAGCGAGTGCGGCCCACGGGTAGTAGATGCAGCCGAGGAAGGTGATGGGCAGCACCACCACGCCGAACAGCATCGGGATGGTGCGGGGGTTGAACACGGTGCCGAACATCAGACCGAGGGCGCCGCACATGAGGCAGGCCAGCGGGGTGATGGTGAGCAGCAGCACCCAGTGGATGGTCAGATGCACCGGGGTGGCCGGCACGAACAGGGCGATGGGGAACACGATCACCGCCGAGAACGCGCTCTGCAGCGCGCCCGACACGATCTTCTCGATGGCCACGAACTCGATGGGCAGCGGGGCCAGCACGCGGTCCTCGATCTCGCGGGTGATGCCGAACTCGGTGACCAGCGGCAGCGCCACCGACTGCACACCCTGGAACAGCACGGCGAGGCCCACCACACCGGCCACCAGCAGAGTGGAGAAGTTGGAGGCCGCCGCGCCGCCACCGCCCACGCCCTGACCGATCTTGGGGAAGACGTAGGCGAACACGAACACCAGCAGCAGCGGCTGCAGCAGGGTGCGGGGGAGGAACTCGCGCAGATTCAGGCGCAGCACATGGAGATCGCGGGCCAGCAGCGCACCGAAGGCGCTGACCGCGGCCGACCGGGTGGAGCTGGACTCGGTGGGTACGTCGATGGCGCTCATTCGCGCAGGTCCTTCCCGGTGAGGTTGATGAAGACGGTCTCGAGGCTGGGCTCCTCGAGACGCAGATCGGTGACCACCACATCGGCGGCCTCGGCCTGGGCGACCACGGCGGGCAGCACACCTCGCGCCCCCTGCACCTCGAGGATCACGCTGCTGCTGTTGGCGGCCACGCCGGTGGCCCCGGCGATGGTGTCCATGAGGCGGGCCCCGAAGGCCTCGAGATCGGCGGTGCCGCCGCTGGTGGTGCCGCCGGTGCTGATGGTGATGATGGTGTCGGCGCCCACCGAGCGCTTGAGCCGTTCGGGGGTGTCGAGGGCGAGCATGCGGCCGTGATCGATGATGGCGAGGCGATCGCAGAGCTGGTCGGCCTCCTCCATGTAGTGCGTGGTGAGCAGGATGGTCTGACCCTCGCCGTGCAGTTCGCCGAGGATCTCCCACAGGGCGATGCGGCTCTGCGGATCGAGCCCGGCGGTGGGTTCGTCGAGGAACAGGATGGAGGGCCGATGCATGACGGCCCGGGCCACCATGAGACGCTGGGCCATGCCGCCCGACAGCGCCAGCACCGGGGCCTTCGCCCGTTCGGCGAGGCGGAACTGCTCGAGCAGGCGGGTGGCCTCCGACCGGGCGGTGCGGGTCGGCATGCCGAAGAACCGACCGTGGTAGTAGAGGTTCTCCCAGACGTTCAACGAGCGGTCCAGGGTGTTGGTCTGGGGCACCACGCCGATGAGGCGCTTGGCGCGGGCCGGCTGGGCCACCACATCCACACCTCCCACCAGGGCGCGCCCGGAGGTGGGGAGCACCCGGGTGGTGAGCATGCCGGCGGTGGTGCTCTTGCCGGCGCCGTTGGGTCCCAGCAGGCCGAAGATCTCCCCGCGGCGCACCGAGAGGTCGAGTCCGTCCACGGCGAGGACATCGCCCGGGTAGCGCTTGGTGAGCGCCTCGGTGCGGATCACCTCATCGGTGTCGACGGTGGGACTGGTGGTGGTCATCGGGGATCCTCGGGATCGTCGCTCGGGTGCAGTTCGGGGAGCGGTTCGGGCAGCAGGCCGGGAGGCAGGCCGTCGAGCGGTCCGGCACCGCGGAACACATGGCGCTGCTCGTCGGAGCGTACGACGAACGCGTCGCCACGGAGAAGACGACCCTCGACCAGCTCGGTCATCACCAGCTGACAGGGTCGCTGGCCGATCGGTTCCTCGGGCAGCGTGGTGGCCACCACCTCCCAGTCCAGCGCGGCGACGTCGGGCCGCCGCACCACCATGAGACTGGCGGTGAGCAGGCGCAGGAGTTGACCGTCCACCTCGAGGGTGGCGAGCGTGAGACCGGCGTGCTGCACGGGTCAGTCGCGGCCGACGAGGGTGAGGATCTCGACGCCGTCGTCGGTGACGAGCACGGTGTGCTCGAACTGGGCGGTCCGGCTGCCATCGGCGGTCACCGCCGTCCAGTCATCGGGCCAGATCCGGTGCTGGCCGGTGCCCATGGAGATCATCGGTTCGATGGTGAAGATCATGCCGGGTTCCATCACGGCGGTGAACCGGGGCTCGTAGTAGTGCGGGATCTGCAGATCGGTGTGGAACTGCTCGCCGATGCCGTGACCCACGAAGGCCCGCACCACCTCGAGACGATTGGCGGTGGCGTGCTCCTCGATGGCGCGACCGATGTCGGAGAAGGGTCGACCGGGGCCGACCGCGGCGATGCCGCGGGCCAGGCACTCGCGGGTGACCTCCACGAGCCGACGCGACTCATCGTCCACCGCGCCCACCGGATAGGTGGCGTTGGTGTCACCGTGCACGCCGTCGAGGAAGATGGTGACGTCCAGGTTCACGATGTCGCCCTCGCGCAGCGGACGATCGTCGGGGATGCCGTGGCAGATGACCTCGTTGACCGAGGTGCACAGCGACTTCGGATAGCCGCGGTAGTTCAGCGTGCTCGGATAGCCGCCGCGATCGATGTAGGCCTGATGCACGATGGCGTCGATGGCGTCGGTGGTGACCCCCGGCGCGATGGCCGCCGCGCCGATCTCGAGCACCTCGGCCGCCGCGCGACAGGCCCGGCGCATGCGCTCGATGACCTCGGGGGACTTCACCCGGGGTTCGGGGCGCCGGACCGGCTCACCGGTCTCGGCGTAGTCGGGGCGGGGGATCTCGGCGGGCACGGTGCGCCAGGGGCTGAGGTTCCCCGGTCGCAGCTGCTGCTCGGGCGAACGGTGACAGCGCTTGAACTTGGCGCCGCTGCCGCACCAGCAGGGGTCATTGGCCTTCAACATGGTGGTCGGAGTCTAGGAGTGCATCGGACTGGCGCGACCGGCGCGGGGCGACAACGATGCTGCCATGTCGATCATCCGCATCAACGCCATCACCGTGCCGGCCGAGGCCGGCGACGAACTCGCCCATCGCTTCGCCGCCCGGGCCGGGGCCGTCGACGGGGCCGATGGCTTCGAGGGGTTCGAACTGCTCAAGCCCACCGATGGCCGGACCCAGTGGCTGGTCATCACCCGCTGGCGCGACGAGGCGGCCTTCGAGGCCTGGGTGGCCTCGCCGTCGTTCGCCGACGGTCATCGCGGCACCGCCGGAGACCCGGGCGCCGCGCAGGGTGGTCATCCCGGCGGTCACCCCGGTGGTCACCCGGGCGGGCATCCCGGAGGCGAGGGTGCGGCTCGTCCGGCCGGCGTGGCCAGCGAGATCTGGTCGTACGTGCCGGTGGTCAGCGCCGCCCCGACGAACTGATGCACTGACGTCGTGCTGCTCGACCTCCACCAGTCCTGGTCCTGGTTCGTCATCTTCGCCAACGCCCTCGCCGGCTGTTGGGCTCT
>JAGWYK010000011.1 GCA_018969405.1 Acidobacteriota bacterium | reverse complement strand
GCCTCGGGTCCGGTGAACCGGTGACCGGTGTTGATGGCGCGGGCGATCGTGGTGCGGGGCAGCCGGGCGAGGAGGAGGTGCAGCATCGCCTCGGCCACGGGCAGGCCGAGATCGAGCTCGGGCATGCACCAGTACCCGCGATCGGCGCGCATCACGATGCGGTCATGGGCCGAGGTCAGCAGCGCGCCGGCGCCGAAGGCATGGCCGTTCACGGCGGCCACGGTGAGACAGTCGAGGCCGAGCACCCGACCCCACAGCCGCTGCAGGCTGCGCAGGAACTCCCTGCTCTGGCCGGGATGGGCCGACATCCAGTCCAGGTCGAGGCCGTTCGAATAGAACTTCCCGGTCCCGGTGGTGACCAGCGCCAGTGGTCCCTCGGTGGCGGCCACCTCGTCGAGCAGGGCATGCCACCGCTCGACGACGTCGAGATCGAAGCGGTTCTCGCCAGCATCCATCGTGATGAGGGCCACGGCGTCGTCGGGGCCGGTCCAGGTCAGCTCGGGCATGCCGGTCAGCATGGCACGACGTACCCTTCCGGGCATGGCCGACTACCGCCCCCCGCTGCGCGACGTCGAGTTCGTCCTCGACCACGTCGCCGACCTCGCCGCCCTGTGTGAACTGCCCGCCTATTCGCACCTCGATCCCGACACGGTCAAGGGGGTGCTGGAGGAGAACGCCCGGTTCGTGGCCGAGGTCATCGCCCCGCTCAATCGGGTCGGCGATGTCGAGACGTCGGTGTTCGATCCCGCCACCAACTCGGTGCGCACGCCCACCGGGTTCGCCGATGCCTACGCGCGTTACGTCGATGCCGGATGGGGCGGTGTGCCGTTCCCGGACGCCTACGACGGCGGTGGCTTCCCGTGGACCGTCGGCATCGCCATGCAGGAGTTCATCTCCTCGGCGAACATGGCGTTCTCCATGGCGCCGTTGCTCACGCAGGGCGCCATCGACCTGCTCATGCACCACGGCAGTGAGGAGCAGAAGGAGATCTTCCTCAAGCGCATGGTCACCGGTGAGTGGACCGGCACCATGAACCTCACCGAGCCGCAGGCCGGTTCCGATGTCGGTGCGGTGCGCACGAAGGCGGTGCCGGCGGGCGACGGCTCGTACCGCATCACCGGCACCAAGATCTACATCTCCTTCGGCGAGCACGACATGGCCGACAACATCATCCACCTCGTGCTGGCCCGCACCCCCGACGCGCCCCCGGGCACCAAGGGCATCTCCTGTTTCATCGTGCCGAAGTTCCTCGTGGGCGACGACGGGTCGCTGGGTGCTCGCAACGACGTCTCCTGCGTCTCCATCGAGCACAAGATGGGTATCAAGGCCAGCCCCACCTGTGTCATGAGCTACGGCGAGAACGACGGTGCCATCGGCTATCTCATCGGCGAGGAGAACCACGGCATGCGCTACATGTTCACGATGATGAACAACGCGCGCCTGTCGGTGGGGCTGGAGGGCCTCGCCCTCGCCGAACGCTCCTATCAGGACGCGCTGCAGTACGCCCAGGAGCGTCGTCAGGGACGCGCCCCCGGTGCCACCGGCACGGAGATGTCGCTCATCATCGACCTCCCCGACGTGCGCCGGATGCTGCTCACCATGAAGGCCATCATCGACGCCCTGCGCGCCATCATCTACGTCAACGCCGAAGCACTCGACCTCGCCAACCATCACCCCGATCCCGAGGTGCGTCAGCGCTCCCAGGATCTCGTCGAACTGCTCATCCCGATCTCCAAGGGCTTCGGCACCGACATGGGCATCGAGGCCACCTCACTGGCCATCCAGATCTACGGCGGTATGGGCTACATCGAGGAGAGCGGGGTCCCCCAGCACTTCCGCGATGCCCGCATCACCGCCATCTACGAGGGCACCAACGGCATCCAGGCCATGGACCTCGTCGGCCGCAAACTCCCCATGCGCGGCGGCGCCATCGTCGGCTCCTTCCTCGCCGATGTGGCCGCCCTCGATGCTCGCCTCGCCGCGGCCGGCACCGGCTTCGAGGTCATCCGCACCCAGTTGGCCGCCGCCCACGGCGTGGTGACCGACACGGTGGCCTGGCTCACCGAGCACGGACTGGCCGATGTGCGCAACGCGCTGGCCGGCGCCACCCCGTTCCTGCGCATGTTCGGTCTGCTCACCGGCGGTCGCTATCTCGCCGAGGCGGCCCTGGCGGCGCAGGCCGATCTCGACGCCGGGGTCGGCGACGCCGAGTACCTGCAGGCCCGCATCACCGTCGCCCGGTTCTACGCCGCCAACCTGCTGCCCGCCGTGGCCGGTCTCGCCCCTGCGGTGGCCGCCGGCTTCGACGACCTCTACGCCATCGACGCAGAGACCCTCGCCGGCTGATGCTCGCCGCCATCCCCAGCCCGGGGTCCAACACCCTGGGGCCGTTCCACATGTACGGGCTGATGATCGCCCTCGGTGTGGTGGCGGCGGTGGAGCTGGGCCGGGTGCGCTGGCGGGCCCGGGGTGGCGATCCCGACGACATCTACGCCATCGCCGTGTGGGCGGTGCCCGCCGGTCTTCTCGGGGCGCGCCTCTACCACGTGCTCACCGACTGGCGGTCCTACGAGGGCCGTTGGCTCGATGCCCTCAAGATCTGGCAGGGCGGCCTCGGCATCCCCGGGGGCATGGCCCTCGGCATCGCCGTCGGGGTGTGGGCGGCCCGTCGGCGCGGGGCGCGTCTGCCCTCCATCCTCGACGCCGTGGTGCCGGCGCTGCCGCTGGCCCAGGCCATCGGACGCCTGGGCAACTGGTGGAACCAGGAGCTGTTCGGACGCCCCACCAGCCTGCCCTGGGGTGTGCGCATCGACGCCGTGCACCGGCCGCTCGAGTACATCGGTTCCAGTGTGTTCCAGCCCACCTTCCTCTACGAGATGCTCTGGAACCTGGCGCTGTGCGGCACCCTCATCGCCATCGATCGTCGCCGGGTGCTCCGGCCGGGCACGATCCTGCCGCTCTATGTGCTCGGCTACTTCCTCGGCCGCCTCTGGATCGAAGCGCTGCGCGTGGACACCGCCAGCACCATCGCCGGCCTGCGGGTGAACATCTGGTTGTCGTTGTTCGGCATCGGTGGTTCACTGCTCGCACTGGGGCTTCGAGGAGTCCGACGCCGTCCCGAGGACTCCGACGAGCCCTATGCCGACGGTCACCGGCACGATTCCCCGTCGGCCCCGACGGCCGAGGACCAGGCTGATCAGCCGACGGACCGGACGACAGACCTCACACCAGCACCCTCAACGGAACAGGAACCATCATGAGCATCCTCGATATCAGCATCGCCAACCTCGACGGCACCCCCGCCGATCTCCGCGCCCACGCCGATCGGGCCGTGCTGGTGGTGAACGTGGCCTCCAAGTGCGGACTCACCCCGCAGTACGAGGGCCTCGAGCGTCTGCAGCAGCAGTACGCAGCGCGCGGCTTCACCGTGCTCGGCGTGCCCTGCAACCAGTTCATGGGCCAGGAGCCGGGTACGCCGGCTGAGATCGCCGAGTTCTGCTCGTCCACCTACGGCGTCACCTTCCCGCTCACCGAGAAGATCGACGTCAACGGCGAGGATCGTCATCCCCTCTACGAGCAGCTCACCGCCACCGCCGATGCGGCCGGTGAGGCCGGCGACATCCAGTGGAACTTCGAGAAGTTCCTCCTGGCCCCCGGCGGCGAGATCGTGGGCCGGTTCCGCCCCACCGTCGATCCCGAGGATCCTGCGCTGGTGGCCGCCATCGAGGCCGTCCTGCCGGGCTGAAGGGGCGTTGCGCCCCACGGGGGGTAGCATGGTTTTCCATATCGGCGGCGCCTGAGGGGCGTCGCACCACCGGACCCGGGCACGGTCGTCGACCGCAGCCGGTTCCCCCGCTCCCCCCGAGGCCCCCCTGATGACCACCTTCGCCGATCTCGGCGTCTCCGCAGATCTCGCCGCCGCCCTCGAGGCCCGCGGCATCACCAGTCCCTTCCCGGTGCAGGAACTCACCATTCCCGACGCGCTGGCCGGCCGTGATGTGTGCGGCAAGGCCAAGACCGGCTCGGGCAAGACCCTCGCCTTCGGTCTGCCGCTGCTCGAGACGGTGGCGAAGGCCACGCCGCGTCGTCCCCGTGCCCTCATCCTCGTGCCCACCCGCGAGCTGGCCATCCAGGTGCGCGACGAGCTCGAGCCGCTGGCCCGGGCCCGGTCCGTCGGCGTCAGCGCCATCTACGGCGGGGCCAAGATGGAGACCCAGATCGCCGAGCTCGAGGGCGGCATCGAGATCGTCGTGGCCACCCCCGGTCGCATGATCGACATGATCGATCGCAAGGAGATCTCGCTCGACGACATCTCCCAGGTGGTGCTCGACGAGGCCGATCGCATGGCCGACATGGGGTTCCTCCCGCAGGTCGAGTGGATCCTGCGGCACATCCCCGGCACCCATCAGACCCTGCTGTTCTCCGCCACGCTCGACGGTGTGGTCGACACCCTCATCAAGCGGTACCAGACCGATCCCGCCATGCATGAGGTCGTCTCCCCGCAGGTCACCGTCGAGCAGATGACCCATCGTTTCCTGGCGGTGCACGACATGGACAAGATCCGCGTCGCCGCCCGTATCGCCGCAGCGGCGACGCGCACCATCGTGTTCGTGCGCACCAAGCGCGCCGCTGACCGGGTGGCTGCCGATCTGCGCCGCGAGGGTGTCGAGGCGGCATCCATCCACGGTGATCTCCGCCAGAGCCAGCGCGAGAAGGCACTGGCCGATTTCAGCTCCGGCAGGCTGGCGGTGCTGGTGGCCACCGATGTCGCCGCCCGCGGCATCCATGTCGACGATGTCGACGTGGTCATCCACTACGACCCGCCCGAGGATCACAAGGCGTACCTGCATCGCTCGGGTCGCACCGCCCGCGCCGGCGAGTCCGGTGTGGTGGTCACCCTGGTGCTCTGGAACGAGGAACTCGAGGTCCGACGTCTGCTCAAGCGGCTGAAGCTCGATCAGCCCATCGTCGAGGTGTTCTCGAACAACCCGCACCTCGCCGATCTGGCGGAGTGGGACCCCAGGGCCGATTCCATCACGGCCTGATCGCTCCGCGGCTCAGATGGGCAGCTGGGTGGTGGGGATCAGTCGACTGTCGGCCAGCGCCGCCGTTCGGTGACCCATCACCGCGACATACTCCTCGCTGGTGGTCATGTCGATGAAGGCAGCCCGGCTCGGGTACATCACGAGCACGACGTCGTTCCACTGCTCGGCCTCGGGGCCGATGACGCTGGGGGCGGCGGTGCCGAAGTAGACGATGGCGCCACCTCGGCTGGCCACCATGGGCAGCACGGCCGCGCTGTAGTCGTTGTAGGCCTCGCGGCCGGTGCGGCCGCTGCCGTCGCTGGCGGTGTCGAGGTAGCGCAGCAGGTTCACCATCACCACCGGTCCGTCGTCGGGAGCGGCGAAGAGGGCCTTCATCTGCTCGGCGGTGGGTTCAATCGTCGCTTCAGCCATGGGCGGCATCGTAGGCCTCGGCCGGCGGAGGGGACGGCTGTTTGACTGCTCAGTGCTCCCACGGGCAGCATGGGGGTCCACATCAGGAGTGGCCCGGTCCGCCGGGCTCGGCAACCTGGGGCGAACACCCAAGGTGCCAACCCGCTGTCATGGCGGGGATGCGGCTCCCTCTGCGAGGGGGCAACAACCGTTCGAGGAGCACGATGACCAAGCCCATCCGTCGGGCGCCGCTGAGCGCCGACCTGCTGCCCGCCTCCGGCGCGTGGCGTGTCGGCGACCCCGTGGGCGACCGTCGGTTCGTCGAGGTCGCTCCGGATCGGCCCTTCACCCTCGAAGGCGGGGGAGTGCTGCGTGGGGTCACGGTGGCCTACGAGACCTGGGGCACGCTGGCCCCTGATGCCTCCAACGCCGTGCTCATCTGCCATGCGCTCACCGGCGACAGTCATGCCGCCGGTGACCTGGTCGTCGGGCGATCGGCCGAGGGCTGGTGGCACCGCCTGATCGGACCGGGACGCGCCGTGGACACCGACGAGCTGTTCGTGGTCTGCGTGAACGTCCTCGGTGGGTGTCAGGGTTCGACCGGCCCGTCGTCGATCGACCCGGCCACCGGCCGACCCTACGGCTCGACCTTCCCCACCATCACCATCCGTGACATCGTGCGCACCCAGGAGGCGGTGGCCGACGCCCTCGGCATCGACCGCTGGCGGGCGGTCATCGGGGGTTCGATGGGCGGGATGCAGGCGCTCGAATGGGCGATCATGTACCCCGATCGCGTCGGGGGTCTGGTGGCCATCGCCACCACCGCCGCAGCCAGTGCCCAGCAGATCGCGTATTCCAGCGTGCAGCGCAGTGCCATCGTGCTCGACCCCAACTGGAACGGGGGCGACTACTACGACGCCGCTCCGGGTCAGGGTCCGCACCAGGGGCTGGCGGTGGCCCGAGAGATGGCCCACATCACCTATCGCACAGAAGCCGAGTTCGCCGATCGGTTCGATCGCACCGAGTTCGACGCGCTCGACGACGGGTTCAGCGCCTGGCAGCGCTTCCAGGTCGAGAACTACCTCGACAACCAGGGCGCCAAGCTGGCCCGACGATTCGACGCCAACTCCTATCTGGTCATCGCCCGAGCCATGGATCTCCATGACATCGGCCGTGGTCGTTCGGGCGTCGCCCGGGCCCTCGCCCGCATCAGCGCGCCCGTGCTCACCATGGCCATCGACTCCGACGCGCTCTATCCGCCGTATCAGCAGGAGCAGCTGCGCGACCTCATCGCCGCCAGTGGCGGCGATGTCACCCACGGTGTCATCCACTGCGTGGAGGGCCATGATGGCTTCCTCACGCGCACCGATCAGGTCGGTGCGGCCCTCGGTCCGTTCCTCCACCGACTGCGCACCAACACAAGGGAGAGCCTGTGATGGACGACCAGCTGCACCCCGAGACCCGCGCCATCCGGGCCGGTCGGGCCGACAACGACACGGCGCTGGCCCCCATCCTGTGGGCCACGACCACCTTCGTCACCCCGACGGTCGAGGAGGGTCGCCGCATGGCCACCGGTGTCGGTGCGGCGCGCTTCTACAGCCGCTACGGCAACCCCACCGTGAACGGGTTCGAGGAGGCCATCGCCCAGCTCGAGGGCGCCGAGACGGCCCGGGCCTTCGCCTCGGGCATGGGGGCCATCAGCGCCGTCATCCTCGGACTCTGCTCCACCGGCGACCACATCGTCGCCCAGCGCCAGCTCTACGCCGGCACCCAGCTGCTGCTGCAGACGGCCTGCCCGCGCTTCGGTATCGACGTCACCTTCGTGGACGGCACCGAGCCGGGGGCGTTCGCCGCTGCGGTCATCCCCGGGCGCACGCAGCTGGTGTTCGCCGAGACCCCGGCCAACCCGCGGCTCGATCTCGTCGACCTCGATGAGCTCGGAGCGATCGCCGGGCCGCTCACCGTGGTCGATTCCACCTTCGCCACCCCGTTGGCGCAGCGACCCCTCGACCACGGTGTGGATCTGGTCGTGCATTCGGCCACCAAGGCCATCGCCGGCCACAACGACGCCACCCTCGGTGTGGTCGCCGGCGCGGCCGAACTGGTCAACTGGCTCTACTCCTTCGCCGTGCTGCAGGGAGCGAACGCCTCGCCCTTCGACGCCATGAACGGCATCCGCGGCCTGCGCACCCTCGGGGTGCGTCTCGAACGACAGAGTCACAACGCCGGCGTTCTCGCCCGCTTCCTGGAGGACCACCCGCTCGTCGAGGAGGTGCGCTGGCCCGGTCTGACCTCCCATCCGCAGTTCGCCCTCGCCCAGCGCCAGCTGGCCCTGCCCGGGGGGCTGCTCACCTTCGAGCTGGCCGGTGACCTCGAGGCGGGACGCACCTTCGTGGAGTCGGTCCGGCTCGCCCAACTGGCCACCTCCCTCGGCGGCCCCGAGACCCTCGTGACCCATCCGGCCTCCACGACCCATGTGAACCTCACCGCCGAGGAACTGGAGGCCAACGGCATCCGACCGGGCACGGTGCGGGTCTCGGCGGGACTCGAGCACAGTGCCGACCTGGTCGCCGATGTCGCGCAGGCCCTCGACGCCGTCGCCGCCGCTCGGTGATGGTCGGTCGGGGCTGAACCCGGGAGCGCCCCATGCCCGAGATGCTCGAGGTGGAGATCTATCGGCGAGCCGCCGAGCTCACCGTGGGTCGACGAATCACCGAGGTGCACGCTCCCGATGATTGGTATCTCAAGGGCGGCCCCGATCCGGCCGCGGTGCGCGCTGCGCTGCGCGGCCAGCGGGTGATCGGCACCCGTCGGCGCGGCAAGCTGCTGCTGCTCGACACCTCGGGTCCCGTGCTGGGTCTGCGCTTCGGGATGACCGGCGTGCTCGATGTGGACGGCTCCGACGCCATCGATGCGCTCGAGTACGCCAGCGGTCGGCGGGATCCGGCCTGGGAGCGCTTCGTGCTGCAGTTCGACGACGGTGGCGCCCTGCGGATGCGCGATCCCCGTCGACTGGGCGGGGTGGAGCTCGATCCCGATGAGGAACGGCTCGGACCCGATGCCGCGGAGGTGGGTGCGACCCGGTTCGCCGAGATCCTCGCCTCCAGCTCGGCTCCGTTGAAGGCCCGACTGATGGATCAGGCGCAACTGGCCGGGCTGGGCAACCTGCTGACCGACGAGATCCTGTGGCGGGCGGGTCTCGACCCGGCACGCCCCGCTGCGTCGCTCAGCGCCGAGGAGGCGGCGGCCCTGCGGCGGACCATGCGCTCGACCATCCGCGTGCTGGGCCGCCGGGGCGGGTCGCATCGGGGGGACCTGCAGGAGTCGCGTCAGCGGCAGGGACGTTGTCCACTCGATGGGGAACTGCTGCTGCGACGCACCATCGGTGGTCGCACCACCTATTCGTGTCCGCGTCATCAGCCGAGCCTCCCGCCCGCGTCGCCCTCGCGTCGACGACGGTGAAGGTCCGGCCCACTAGGGTGCAGCGCGTGCATCCGTCGGTGACCCCCCGGCCCCGCGACGATCGGCGCCTGCGAGCGCTGGCCTCGGTGCTGTGCGGACTCGGTCTGTTCCTTCTCACCATCGCCTTCACCACCTCGATCGGTGGAGCGGAGACCACCACCACCGAGTCGAGCACGACCACAGCCGATCCGTCCTCGAGCAGCAGTTCGTCGAGCTCCTCGAGCATCGACACCTCCAGCAGCTCGTCGTCCACCACGAGCACCTCGGTGACCCCGACGACCGTGCCGGCCGGCGACCGACCGACCCCGGCGCCGTCGTCGAGCATCTCCACCACCTCCTCGTCGACCACCTCGTCGACCTCGACCACCGTCGCCACCCAGAACGCCATCGCCCCGCCCGGATTCCGAAGCCCGGGAACGGGTGGCGGTCTCTCCACCGGCACCCAGGTGGTGCTGGTCATCGCCGGTCTCGTGGCGGTGGCGGCCGGGTTCATCGTGCTGACGGTGCTCTACTGGCGCCAGACCCGACCGCAGCCGAGGAGACTGCCGGCGATCGATCTACTGTCTGATCATGGCTGACGAACTCGATCTCGACGCGATGATCCAGCGCTTCCGCGACCGGGCCCAGGCGGTGAAGAACCGCCCGCTGCCCCCGATCGCCGGGGAGGAACGAGCCCGGTTCATCGAGCAGGCCCAGCACGACTTCCAGGACTTCGCCATCATCGGCGACGCCACCGCGGTCCTCGACGACGGGGTCCTCACCCTCACCATCGATCTCCGCCCGCCCTCGGCCTGAACCCACGCCCGCTTTTCCATGCGGTGGTCGCCCTTGCTAGGGTGAGGCTCCCTGCGGACGTGGCTCAGTTGGTAGAGCATCACCTTGCCAAGGTGAGGGTCGCGAGTTCGAATCTCGTCGTCCGCTCCACATGAGAGGCCCCCGGCTCCGGCCGGGGGCCTCGCTCGTTCTCGGCGCCCGATCAAACAGCGGGCAGGCGTCAACGTGGCCGTCTGCCGGAAGCGCCTCCCTCGCTCGCTCTGCGCCGAACGCAACTACTGCTGTTCCGCAGTGGTGGAGTGGGATTGGACGGACATGGCGGGTTGAGAAGATGGCGACACTTCAGGAGACTCGACATGAGTCGTACTGTCGGGCCGATTCCCGGGGAGAAGTTCAGGGTGATTTCGGCCGCACGGGCCGGCGAGCCGTCAATCCGCTTCCGCACCAGATCAATCCGAATCGAGCGATCGCGTCACCGTGCGGGGTGTCGTCTGCTCGTTTCTCGTCAGGGTGCCGTTCAGGCGGTACTGAACGGCACCCTGACATCACCGTGGGCCGACCCCCACAGTCGACCGCGATGCTCTCAGAGCTGCGGAGGGGGAGTGGTCGCCCAGTCGGTGATCACATCGACGAGCTCGGACACCTGCTGCGCGCGAGCACCTGGCGCCATCGAGCCCTCGACGAAGGACAGTTCGCTACCAGCATTGAGCCAGAGATCACCGCTCGCCGTTCGACTGTCGACAGGAGCAGTCATGTGAGGTGCGAGGCGACGGAAGAAGTCGATCACAAATGGTCGGCTGCCCCCGGAGACGGTGAGGTTGTAGTACACGCCGGCGAGCACGCGGAGCATCGTGGCCGAGCCCAGAAGCGACTGTTCGCGAAGCTTGGGGGCGGTGAGGGTTCCCTTGGCGACGAGCTCGAGGTCGGGGAACGCAGTCGTCAGATCGTCGAAGAAGTGCTCGGTCGTGAGCGCAAGATCGGCGTGGTTGAGAGTCTTCTCGTTCGCTGCTGAGATACGACCGGTGATCCCCTTGGTCAGGATTCGGACGATGTCGGCGACGTGAGCAGCGCTGATGAAGTTGAGATTCCGTCCTGCGACCGTGCTCTTGTGCTCCTCAATCCTCTGCTGCAGCAGGAGCGGGGGGCTCGCCAGAATCTCGCTCATCGCTCGGTTGGCGACCTTGCGCTGGTCGAACCTGTCCTTCACCGACTTGTTGATTCCGAGAGCGTTCGCAGCGACATCCACGAAGATCTGGCGAGCGGCGACATCGTCGTTCTCGATGACGATGTCAAGGACGATCGAGGCGGCGTTGATGCGCTCCTCGATGAGCTTCAGTCGGGCGAGCTCGCGGGTGAACTGTGACGTGACAGTCGCGGGTTCGCCGTTGTTCGTCGCCTTCTGGAGAAGTGAATTCTGATCGCGGATCTCATCACCGAGGCGATCCATCAGAAGGCTGAGACCGAGCACCCGATGTTGACCGTCGACGATGGAGAACGCCGCCTGGCGAGAACGCGGGACGCTCAGGACACCAAGTTGGACCGGGCCGAGGTCTCCCGTCTCGAAGACCTTGAACGAGACTGAGTCCGAGGTTGTTCTGATCGTCAGAGGTCCGGAGTGCCAGTCCTCCTTCTCGAAGACATAGTCAGCGAACTTCTTGGCATGGGTCGGGTTCACGATGCGGTTGTCCTCGAAGGGAACAGCTGGGTCGGGCTTCGGCAGCATCGAGGGGATGCGGACGATCGGCATCGCAACTGTGAAGTGGACACGTCCACCCTGGACTGTCCGCTGAGCGATGTACTCGTCGGTGGCGTCGTAGCCGGTGAGTCCGCCGGGGACGGTGATCTGGTTCGACATGGGGATCCTTCCAGTAGAGGTACCCCAGCAATGCTATCGGGGAGATAACTCAATTGCAACCGATAGCTTCGTATTTCGAAATAAAATTTGTACTCCGACAAGATTTGGTGCCGGGTAGCAAGACTCAGTCCGCCGGGTCTCGGCGGCCGAGGACGACCGGTTCCGGCCCCACCGGAGCGCAGCACATCGCATCAGCTTCGCCACCTGATCCCATGCTCTCGGCATCAGCGGTCTTCACGTACCACTCCCAGCGCGTGCCGTCGGGGTCGACGACCCAGGTCTCGACCTTCTCGGCGTAGCAGCAGATGGTGTCGTCGATGCCGGTCGTGGAGAGTCCGCTGGCGCGCAGGCGGGCGTCGGCGGACTCGACCTCCGACGCAACGTCGGTCTCGACGCCGAGGTGGTTGATGGTGCCGCCTTCGGGACCCTCGAACAGCACCAGCTTGAGCGGCGGGTCCTCGACCACGAAGTTGGCATAGCCGGGACGCCGCTTGGCCGGCTCGGTGGCGAAGAGCCGCGAGTAGAACGCCACGGCGCCTTCGAGGTCGGTCACGTTGAGGGCGAGTTGGATGCGGGCCATGGTCACACCTCCGTCTTCGGCGAGGGTACCGGCAGAAGGTCGTCGAGCAGCGCGAGGATGCGTCGCTCGATCTCGTCCCGGATGGGTCGCACGGCGTCGACCCCCTGACCGGCGGGGTCATCGAGTTCCCAGTCCTCGTAGCGCTTGCCCGGGTAGAACGGGCAGGTGTCGCCGCAGCCCATGGTGATGACGACATCCGAGGCCTCCACGGCAGCATCGGAGAGCTTCTTCGGTGTGGCCCCGGTGGCGCGCAGGTCGATGCCGATCTCGGCCATGGCCTCGATCACGGCGGGGTTGAGATCGGCGGCCGGTGCTGAGCCGGCCGAGCGCACCACGACCCGATCGCCGCCGTGGTGGGCGAGGAACGCTGCTGCCATCTGCGATCGTCCGGCGTTGTGCACGCAGACGAACAGCACCTCAGGCGTTCCGATCGGTTCAGTCATCGTCGCTCCTGATGGTCGGGTAGAGGAACCGGATGAGCACTGCGGCGACGGTCAGTCCGATCACCTGCATGAGGATGAACATCGGGACCGAGGCGGGGGCGATGCCGGCGAAGGTGTCCGACAGCATGCGGGCGATGGTCACCGCCGGGTTGGCGAAGCTGGTGGAGGAGGTGAACCAGTAGGCCCCGCCGATCCACCCGGCGACGGCGAAGGGCACCACGGCGGCTCGTCCGCTGCGCACACAGCCCTGGATCACCAGCAGCAGGGTCGCCGTGGCGACGATCTCCGAGACCCACAGCGCACCTGATGATCGATCGTGGGTCGACATGTTGATGAGGGGAAGTTCGAACATCGCATTGGCGAGCATGGCGCCGAGGCAGGCCCCGACGGTCTGGGCGGCGATGTAGAGCACGGCATCGCGGGTGCGGATCGAACCGAGGACGCGGTCGAGCAGCGTGACCACCGGGTTGAAGTGCGCCCCCGACACGGCGCCGAACATCAGGATGAGCGCCACGAGCGCACCAGCGGTGGCCAGCGAGTTCTCCAGCAGTTGAAGCCCGACGTCGGTCGTCAGGCGCTGCGCCATGATCCCCGAACCGACGACCGCCACGATGAGCAGCCCGGTGCCGAGGGCCTCGGCCAGGAGTCGGCGGGGGAGATCGAGGCGCATCGCCCCGGTGCCGGTCTCGACGTCCACCCGCAGCTGCTCGGCGACGGGTGTGTCGCCAGCGGAATCACCTCGCTGCGCGGACCGGTGGGTGCTCATGCGGATGCCACGGTGTGCTGGGGGGTTGGTTCCATGGCGCGGATGCGCTCGGTGAGGTCGGCCACGACAGCGTCGAAGGCGGCATCGGAGCCATCGGCGACCGGATCGGGGACGGACCAGTGCAACCAGTTGGGACCGGGATCGAGTTCCTCGCGGGCCTGATCGCAGACGGTGATGACCAGGTCCGCGTCGGGGCCGGTGGTCGGGATCCGGCGGGGGGCTGCATCCTGCAGTTCGAGCCCTGCCCGCTGCGCCGCGGCGATGGCTCCGGTGTGGACCTCTGCGGCTGGATGGGTCCCTGCTGAACAGCAGTCGGTCCCGATCAGGGATCGCCAGAGGACCTCGGCGAGCTGCGAGCGGGCACTGTTCGCGCTGCATACGAACATCACCGAGGTCGCCGACGTCGATCGTGACGGGAGAAGGTTCCCGAGTGCCTCGAGCTCGAGATGGACATAGCGACGGCGCCGGTCTCCGGTGGAGCGGATCCGCGTGATCACGCCGGCGGACTCGAGGACATCGAGATGATGAGCGAGCAGGTTCGATCCGATCCCGAGGTGCCGGCGGAGGTCGAGCGGTGTGCGGTCGCAGCACACGAGCGCGTCGGTGATCGCCAGCCGTACCTGGTCGCCGAGCGCGGCGAGGCGGGCGGCTCGCTCGGCGGTCGGGGGCGACGGCGTCATGGTCGGAGCCTCACAGATCGGATCATTTGTGTCAATGATCATTGAGTGACCAGACCACCGGCATCGTTGGGGGACTAGACGGTGTTCAGGACCCGCGGTCCCGCCCGATAGGGTGCGGCCATGGAGCAGTTCGAGGATGCCCTGGCCGCCTTCGAGGCCGACACCCGCCCTCAGGGGCGGGTCCTCCGTGCCGGTCTCGAGCTGATCGAGACGATGGGGATCGACCGGGTGACGGTGGCGGCCATCCTCGGTGAGGCCGGGGTCGCCCGGGGCACCGTCTATGCCCATTTCGGGGATGTCTTCGGCGTCTTCGCCACGGCATGGTCGAAACTCGGGGCACCGTGGCTCCGGCTCATGATGACCGCGCCCGACGAGGATGCGATGCCGACCGCCTATCGATCGGCGCTCACGCAGATCCTCTGTGCGGCCCGGCGAGCGCCGGTGCTCAACGAAGTCGTGCAGCCCGATGTCGAGCAGGTCTGGGCGGACCTCGATCGCGCCAGTGAGGTGGCCGAGCTCCGAGCCGCATGGCATCTGGTGATGCGTCTGTCGCGGGACCTGAGCATCGCCGTGCTCCCCGCCGTGACTCTGCTCGATCCGATCATCGACACCGTGGGATCACTGCCGGACGACGCCCGTGAGCGGTACGGACTCGCCGGTCGCACTCGCCCTCCTCTCGAGGTCCCGGAGGCACCCTCGCCGTTCGATGCCGAGCAGGACGACATCACCCGTCGGCTCATGGTTGCTGCCGTCGACGTGGTCGCCTCCTCAGGTCTGGCTGCGGCCTCGATGCTGCGGGTCTGTCGCACCGCCCGGCTCACACCGGGTGCGGCGTCGCCCCGGTTCGCCGATCTCCGCGCCCTGCATGACTATGCGTTCCGGGTCTCCCTCGCCGATGTCGTGCGCCAGAACCGCGAGCTCTTCCTCGGCCGCGCCGGCGAACTCCCGATCCCCGATCGCGCCGCAACCATGTCGACGATGTCGATGGGTGAGTCACGGCGACAGTGGCGACGGTACCGGCAGGAGTTCCACATCGCCGCCTGCACCGACCACGAGGTCGCTGCCATGATGCACGACGCCATCACCTCCACCGATCCCCAGTCGATGGAGGAGCTGCGGGCGGCCGGTATCCCCGAGGCGATCCTCGCTCCGATGATCATGTTCACCCATGTCGCGGCGACCGGTGTGGCTGCGGTCGACGCGCTCGGTCTGCCGCTGGCTGAGCTCGATCATCGCCCGGTGTTCCGCTGGATCTATGAGAACCTGACCGGAACGGTCGTGGTCGGGGCCGACGAGTAGCGTTCCGTCGTGGACGCCACCGACATCGTCGAGGAACCGCCATCGCCGGGGATCGACCGGAACGACGTCGCCGGGGCTCGACCAGATGAACGGATGATGCTGGCCCGTCGCATCCTCGGCGGGATGGCTGCGACTCTGGCCGTGACGATCCTGTCCGTGCTGCTGGTGCGGGTGCTCACCTGGGACTGGTTGGCTGTCGGCGACTTCGGCACGCTGCGTCTGCGCACCCTCGACGTCGGTACTTCCCACACCCCGCTGGTGGGGGTCTATTCGCGCTGGGGCTGGAACCATCCGGGCCCCATGCTGTTCCTGCTCATGGCTCCGGCCCTGCGGCTCACCGGAGGGGCCGGACATGGGTTGCTGCTCGGGGCCCTGATGATCAACCTGGCCGCAATCGTCGCGGTGCTGATCGTCGCCCGACGGGCCGGCTCCGGGGTGCTCGCACTCGTGGCGTCGGCCACCGCTGTGCTGGTCCGGGCCCTCGGCACCGGCGAGCTGCTCGACCCGTGGAACCCCTATGTGCTCATCGTCGCCCTGTTCACCGCTGCGGTGAGTGCCTGGCGAGCGGTGCTCGGCGACCGGGTCGCCGCAGTGGTGTTCGTCGTCGCCGCCAGCTTCGCGGTGCAGAGCCATGTGGAGGTCGCGCTCAGCGTGACGCTGCTCACCGTCGTCGTGGTCGCGGCGCTGGTGTGGCGCGCCCGGCGCGGAGCGACCACCGAACGGCGCACTCTCGCCCTCGCTCTCGGCGTCGGCCTCCTGTGCTGGCTGCTGCCCATCATCGAACAGTTCACCTCCGACTCCGGCGGCAATCTGCGTGCCATCGTCTCCTTCGCGATGCACGGCAGCGGTGACGTCAACGGGCTGCGCGACGGCGTTCGCATCGTCACCTGGTTCCTCGCCCTGCCCACCAACTGGGCCGGAGGTGATCTGCTGGTGCCCAAGGGTGGCGCATCGTTCCCCGTCGCTCTGATCGGCCTGCTCGTCGCCGGTGGTTGGGCCCTGTGGCGCCAGTACCGCGCCGAGCTGGTGCTCTGCGCGGTGGCGCTGCTGCTGGTGTCCACTGCGGTGATCTCCTGCTCGCGCATCTCCGGGGTGGCGTTCCCCTATCTGTACCGGTGGGTCCTGGCCGTCGCTGTGGTCGTCTGGCTGGCGATCGGTGGGGTGGTCCTGCGAGCAGTCCGTGAACGATGGGGCCGCCCCCTGCTCGATGAGGTCGTGCTGTGGTCGGCCACGGTGATGCTGCTGGTCGCGGTGCTGGTGCAGGGTCCCAGCACCACTGCACTCGAGGGCAGCGAGACCGCACTGCGGAAGTTCGACTCGCTCGTGGAACCCACCCTCACCGCGCTGCACGAACTGACGCCCCCGACCCTCATCGTGGTCACCGCCAGTGGCATCGACGGATCCTTCGCCATCGACATGCTGCAGCGCGCCCCCGGCGAGGGTCTCGATCTTCGTTTCGATGCAGCCCGATCCTTCATCTTCGGCTCGCAGCGCACCATCGATCCCGCCGCTGCAAACAGCCAGCTGGTGCTGGCCGCCGGAGCATCGCGCGACACCTACCTCGCCGATCCCACCTATCGGCTGGTCGGTGCGTTCGACCCGTTGAGCCCTGACGAACGCCATGAGTACGAGACGCTCGATGCCATCGACTGGAGCAGCCGCAACGATGGGCCCACCGATCCCGGCCCCGAGTACCGGCGCTATCGGCAGCTGGCCGAGGACTTCGAGTACCTCGCCGTGTTCGTCAGCGATCAGCCGCCATCGCCCGAGGGCTGAAACCGCTCCGCCACCTCGGTCTTGACGACCTTGCCCAGGGCGTTGCGGGGCAGGGCCTCGACCACCAGCACCCGTCGGGGGAGCTTGGGGGCCGACAGCCGGGATCGACCCCAGTCGCGCAGTTCGTCCACCTCGAGCGCCGCCGGATCGGCATCGCTGGTCGGCAGGATCGCCATCGCCACCGCCTCGCCCCAGGTGCGGTCCGGCACCCCGACCACGGCGCATTCGGCGACGGCGGGATGCTCACGGAAGCATTCCTCGATCTCGAGCGCCGAGACCTTCTCGCCCCCGGTCTTGATGATGTCGATCGAGGCTCGACCCAGCAGGCGGTGGCCGTTGGGGGCGATCTTGGCCACATCACCGGTGCGGAACCATCCGTCCTCGAACGCCGCAGAGGTCTCGGATGGGCGTCGCCAGTAGCGGTCGAAGACCTGCGGGCCGCGCACGAGCAGCTCGCCCTCCTCATCGAGACGAATCTCGACCCCGGGCATGGGCCACCCCACATGGCCGGGGACCCGGCGCTCGAGCGTGTTCGACAGGGCCATCCCGACCTCGGTCATGCCGTACCGTTCGAGCAGCACCTGGCCGGTGAGTTCGCGCCAGCGCTCGAGCACCGACACCGGCAGCGCAGCCGAACCCGACACCATGAGCCGCAGACGGCCGGCGCCCTCGGACCACCGGGTGCGGATGTCGCTCTCGGCGTCCTCCCAGGCGGTGATGAGCCGGGCGTAGATGGTCGGCACCGCCATGAACACCGTGAGGTCCCCCGAGGCCAGGCGGTTCCAGACGTGGACGGCGTCGAACCCACCGGGTGACTCGCACATGGCGCCGCAGCGCAGCGCCGTGAGCGTGACGTTCACGAGTCCGTGCACATGGTGCAGGGGCAGCACACAGATGGTGCGATCCTCGGCCGTCCACTGCCAGGCCTCGATCATCGAGGTCATCTGGGCCTCGAGCGATCGATGGGTGTGCACGACCCCCTTGGGTCGGCCGGTGGTCCCGGAGGTGTACACGATCAGCGCGTCGTCCTCGGCCTCGGGTCGGCGTCGCGGGGGCTCGGACCGGAGGGTGGGATCGGTCAGCACCAGGCGCAGATCGTGCGTGGTGGCCAGCTGCCGGGCGAGTTCCGCGTGGACGGGGGAGGCGACGATCACCGAACATCGGGCATCGCCGACCACATGATCGAGCTCCGGCACCGGATGCTCGGGGTGGAGGGGCACGGCGATGGCCCCGGACCACCACACGGCGAGGATGGCACTGGTGAACTCGCGCCCGGGTCGGCACAGGATGGCGATCCGCTCACCGCGACGATCGACGTTCGGGGCGCACAGCGCCTCACCGAGGCCCGCCGAGCCCTCGAGGAGCGACAGGCGGCTCATCGTCCCCTCCGAGTCCAGCAGAGCCACCCGGTCGGTGAAGGTGTCGAGTCCGTCCAGCAGCACCCCGTGACGATACCGGTGGGGTGGAGGTGGCACGATGACCGGACGCGGAACGTCCGCCCGAACCCACCCAGGAGTCGACGTGCTCGAGATCTCCGATGTCGATCGCATCCGGACCATCACCCTGAACCGTCCCGATGCGCTCAACGCCTTCAACGAGGCCCTCTACGACGCGGCAGCCCAGGCGCTCATCGACGCGGCGTCCGATCGCAGTGTCGCGGTCGTGGTCATCACCGGCAACGGACGTGGCTTCTCCGCCGGTCAGGACGTGGTGGAGATGGCCCAGCGCAACACCGGTGGCATCACCAACGGCGTGCACGGGTTCCCCGGATTCGTCGATCAGCTCGTCGAGTTCCCCAAGCCGCTCATCTGCGCGGTCAACGGACTCGCGCTCGGTATCGGCGCCACCATGTTGGCGCTGTCGGATCTGGTGTTCATGTCCACCGAGGCGCGGGTGCGCTGTCCGTTCACCGCTCTCGCCGTGGCTCCCGAGGCGGCGAGCAGCTTCACCTTCCCGATGCTGCTGGGGCGCCACAACGCCACCTGGGCGTTGATGAGTTCCGAATGGCTCTCGGCCGAGGAGTGTCTGCGCATGGGTCTGGCCTGGCGGGTCACCGAACCCGAGC
The DNA here is from genome assembly GCA_018969405.1 of Acidobacteriota bacterium. Lineage (GTDB taxonomy): Bacteria > Actinomycetota > Acidimicrobiia > Acidimicrobiales > Acidimicrobilacustridaceae > Acidimicrobilacustris. The sequence continues at coordinate 25,928 of JAGWYK010000011.1, read as the reverse complement.
AGCTGCTGCCCGAGACCATGCGCCACGCCCGGGTGCTTGCCGGCAAGTCCATCACCTCGCTGATGGCCTCCAAGCGCACCATCGTGGAGGCCCTGCGCGAACCCATCGCCGCCGCCCGTGAACGGGAGAACGCCGCCTTCGCCGCCCTCATGGGCACCCCGGCCAACATCGAGGCGCTGACCGCGCTCGCCGAGCGCCGGGAGCCCGATTTCGCCACCATCGACCTGCTGGAGGGCTGAATCGGGCCTGCCGGAACGTGATCCGGGGCCGAAGGCGGCCGATCCGGCGACGATCGCCGAGAATCCGGCGGATTCTTCCCGGATTCTCACCTTCGTCCTGTTCACTCCTTACACACGCCGATCAGTCTGTGGTCGTCCCCATCGGACAGACCCCCCGAACCAGCAGGACCTCACAAGGAGAAACCCCATGAACAAGAAGCTCACCGCCATCGGAGTCACCGCCGGCCTCGCCGCCGGTGGCCTCGGCGGCCTCATCCTGGCGGTGCCGGCCATCTCCGGCGCTCAGACCTCCACCACCCAGTCGGCCGACGCCTCGGCGCTGTCGGCCCCGGCCGCCGCTCCCGCCGATCGCCCCGATCCGAGCACCCATCTCGCCGAGGTGCTCAAGCCGCTCGTCGATGACGGCACCATCACCCAGGCCCAGGCCGATGCTGTGATCGCCGCCCTCGCCGCCGATCATCAGGCCCACGAGGGCGATCACGGCCGTGGTCCCGACTTCGCCGGTGTCGCTCAGGCCCTTGGTCTGAGTGAGGACGACCTCCACACGGCCCTCGAGTCCGGCAAGACCCTCGCCCAGGTGGCGCAGGATCAGGGCGTGGACGTGCAGGTGGTGATCGATGCGCTCACCGCCTCGATGAAGAACCACGTCGCCGACGAGGTGGCCAGCGGTGAGATCACCCAGGAGCAGGCCGATGCCAAGCTCGCCGATCTCTCCGCCAAGGTCACCGACATGGTGAACAACGGTCGCCCCGAGGGCGGCAAGGGCGGCCCCGGTGGCCGTGGTGGGCACGGCCCCGACGGTGACCACGGCCGTGGCGGTCCCCGTGGCCCGCGTGGAGCGGCGCCCTCCGACGGCACCGCCACCAACTGATCGATCGGTCCGATCCCCGCAGCCGATGGCTGCGACCCCCAGCATGAAGCCAGCATGGGCAAGGGCCCCGACCGTCGGTCGGGGCCCTTCCTCGTGGGTCCCCAGCCCGATGTCGGCCCCTGTCGCCTCCAAGGGGGAGGAAGTGTGGTGGAATGGCCAGATGAACAACATCCCATCCCTCCATCGAACCCGATCCATCGCCCTGGTGGTGCTGCTGCTGGCCACCGCACTGGTCGGCATCGTGCATGCCGCCCCGAGGGCGGGCGCCGCCGAGTGCGAGTGTGTCTCCACCTCGGTCGACACCAATGACTCCTACTTCCCCGGGTACGTCGGCTACCGGTTCCAGTGGCAGAACCCGAACGACGTCGACATCACCGGTGTCTCGGTCACCTTCGACCTGCCGACCGGCTTCGAGTACGCCTGGGGATGGCCGCAGGCATCCTTCGACCCGTCGAGCCAAGCCCTCACGCTCCTGCCCGACGGCGTCGACACCATGTACCCGTGGCAGGAGACCACCGGGTACGTCACACTGCGCGCCGACAAGGCACTGGCGAGTTCCGTCCAGACGATCCCCTACACCGTGACCTCGACCGATCCGCAGGGTGTCACCCACACCCGCCAGGAGTCGTTCACCATGGTGTTCGCGACCCCGGCACCCTCCTACGACCTTCGCTCCACCACAGAGTTCTCCCCCCGGTCGGCGAACTACGGCGACACCGTGACGCTCACCGCCAAGCTCTACAACGACGGTCCGGGCAACTCCGGCAGGACCTACGTCGACATCTACTTCGATGAGGAACTGACCCTCATCTCTCCTGTCCCCGCCGATTGCACCCTCTACGACGAGCCCTACGAGGGCATGCGGCAGTTGGACTGCGGTGGGGAGATCGATGTGATCACGCCCGGTCTCGCCGAGACCTGGACCTTGACCCTCCAGGCTCCCGCCTCCTCCACCAAGGACCATTTCGTGGCCGAGACCAAGATCGGCTGCAACAGTCCGGTGGAGAGGGACGGCTCCGATGAGCTCGACCCGAGCAACGACGACTCCTCGGCGATCCTCACCGTTCCTCCGGTTCCGACCGGTCAGCTGGCCGTGGTGCGCAACCTTCCGCTGTTCGTCGATGATCCCAGCGTCCTCACCAATCCGGTGGCCGGCGAGTCGATGAGCACGAGCGTCGACGTCTTCAACGCCGGGGATGCCGATGTCACCGGCACGATCACCGTCGCGGTCGCACCCACCGCCGGGTTCACCCCCACCAGCATCTCCACCGACGCGGCGGGTTCCAGCTGTGATCTCTCGACGATGACCTGCACCTTCGCCGGTCCTCTCACCCCCGGGGCCAAGCAGCGCATCGTCGTCGTCGGCGCTCTCGACCCTGCGCTGGCCGATGGATCGACCTTCTCGAGCACTGCCACGGCCACCGCGTCGGGCTTCGACCCCGCCTCCGACACAGCATCCACCACCATCTCGGCCCGGGCCGAAGGTGTCGTGGATGTGAGTGCGGTCACCCGCGCCACGCCCAACGAGGAGGTCACCATCGAGGTGACCGCCGGTGATGCCGGCCCGAGTTCGATGGCCGATCCGGTCGCCACCGTCACCATCCCCAGTGGGGTTCGCATCGTGTCCGCGCCCGACAACTGCACCGAGGGCGGATCGACGCTGACCTGCCCCCTGGGTGATTCCCTCGCACCGCAGGAGGACACCTCGTTCTCCTTCGTCGCCGGTCTGCCCGACGAGGTCGGCTCGTTCGACATGGCGGTGTCGCTGTCCAGCAGCACTCCGCTGGCGGCGGGCAGCATCGACAGCGCGACCCACACGGTGGCCACCGATCTCGCCGACGGATCAGGTGTTCTGCCCTACACCGGCAGCGAGTCCACGAACCTCGCCCTCCTCGGTGGCGTGCTCGCCCTCACCGGCGTCGCCGTCGTCGGGTCCACGAGCCTCGTGCGCACCCGTCGCCGTCGCAGCTGAGCGATCCCGACTCCAGCATCACGAAGGGCCCCGACCGATGGTCGGGGCCCTTCGCTGTGAGGCGTCGGTGGGAATCGAACCCACGTGGAGGGCTTTGCAGGCCCCTGCCTCAGCCACTCGGCCACGACGCCACGAACGCCCGACACTAGTGCTCAGTCGGTGCGCGGCTCCACCGCTGCCGGTGCGGTTCGATCCGGTCGCAGCGTCCAGAGCCCGAGCGCAGCTGCAGCCGTGGCACTGAGCACAGTGGGGACGGTGCGCAACGGTCCGACACTCGATGCGGCGATCAGTCCCGTCACCGCGTCGCTGGCATCGCCGGCCGCCGCCATCTGCACCCAACCCTCGATGGGTTCGTCACGGGCGAGGGCGCGCAGGGTCCCGAGACCGAGGGCGAGGTCTCGGGCGCCGAAGCCCCGGATGACCAGCGCCGCCCGCCGATCCTCGGCGACGGTGCCGACCCAGTTGCGGCCCATGCTCCGAGGGGCCAGCAGCAGCACGGTGCCGACACCGACCCGGGCCACGGAGAGCAGGGTGATGATGCGACGTCGGTCCATGGCGCGGTTCTATCGGATGATGATGCGGTTGCGAAGGGTCGGGCCGGGGTCGGCTGGTTCGGAGCGGGGTCGGAATGGGGCCGGATCGGGCCTGCTGCTAGGGTCTCGCTCGGCCGATGGTGCACCATCGTCCACAACGGACCTGTAGCTCAGTTGGCTAGAGCACTTCCTCGACACGGAAGGGGTCGCTGGTTCGAGTCCAGTCAGGTCCACCATCAATCGGGAGTCGATGCGCCGGTACGCTGCGGCGATGACTGATCCGGTTCTGACCGACGCCTGGTGGCGCGAAGCGGTCTTCTACCAGATCTACCCGCGCTCATTCGCCGACGCGAACGGTGACGGGGTCGGCGATCTCGAGGGCATCCGCAGCCATCTCGTCGATCTCGTCGAACTCGGTGTGGATGCGCTGTGGCTCTCCCCGTTCTACCGGTCGCCGATGGCCGATTTCGGCTACGACATCAGCGATCACTGCGATGTCGATCCGATCTTCGGGGATCTGGCTGCGTTCGATGCATTGCTGGCCGAGGCCCACGGGCTCGGCCTGCGCGTGGTCATCGACTGGGTGCCCAACCACACCTCCGACCAGCATCCGTGGTTCCTCGATGCGGCCTCCTCACGCCACTCGGCCAGGCGCGACTGGTACGTCTGGCGCGACGGGCCCACCGACGGCGCACCACCGAACAACTGGGTGGCGGCGTTCGATCTGACCGCTCCGGCCTGGAGTCGCGATCCGCGCACCGAGCAGTGGTACCTGCACCTGTTCGATCCGGCGCAGCCCGATCTCAACTGGGACGAACCGGCTGTGGTCGAGGCCATGCATGACGTGCTGCGCTTCTGGCTCGATCGCGGCGTCGACGGGTTCCGCGCCGATGTGCTGCACACCATCGGGAAGTCGCCCGAGCTCCCCGATGACCCGCCTGAGGTGGCGGGAATCCCGCACTGTGCCCTCAACGATGTGCCGGTCACCCACGACCGGGTGCGGGCGATCCGATCCCTCATTGATTCCTACGGCGACGACCGGGTGCTCGTGGGCGAGATCTATCTGACGACCACTGAAGCGATCGCGTCCTATTACGGCGAGGGCGATGAGGTGCATCTGGCGTTCAACTTCCCGGCGCTGTACGCGCCGTGGAGTGCTGAACGCTGGCGTTCGTCGATCGCGGAGACCGAGGCCACGCTGGGGGCGAGAGGGGCATGGCCGACCTGGGTGCTGTCGAACCATGACAACCCTCGGCATCGCACCCGCTACGACGAGGCGGCGGCCCGTCGGGGTGAGGACACGGACACCCGGGCCCGTCGTTCCGAGGCCCGCGCCCGAACTGCTGCGGTGCTGCTGCTCACCCTGCGAGGCACGCCGTTCCTCTATCAGGGCGAGGAGCTCGGTCTCACCGATGCCCCGATCCCACCGGAGTCCGCTCTGGATCCGGGCGGTCGCGACGGCTGTCGGGCGCCGCTGCCCTGGGATGCGAGCCCCGGCCATGGCTGGCCCAGCGGGGCGAATGGGCCGTGGTTGCCCCTTCCTCCCGACAGCGAGATCCGGCACCGCGCCGCCCAGCAGGATGATCCGGGTTCGATCCTGCACCTCTATCGGCGACTGCTGCGGTTGCGGCGCAGCACACCGGCGCTGCGTCGAGGTGATCTCGAACTGCTCGACGCCCCCGATGGTGTGCTCGCCCTGCGTCGTTCACTCGACGGCGAGATCCGCATCGTGCTCATCAACACCACCGATCTCGGCGTGGATCTTCCGAGCGCACTGGCCCCGGTGGGGTGGCAGGTGCTGCTGGCCTCGGATGATCCCGAGCCTCCCGCCGCGGTCCCGCTGCGGCTCGGACCCGATCAGGCACTCATCCTCGGCCCCTGATCGGGGCGCCCGTCGACTGGGGCAGACTGGGGTCCAGTCAGGCACAGGGGGACCCATGCTCACACCGTTCGACGACTTCCCGATCCATCAGACCGGCGATCCCATCGCCCAGACGGTCTCAGCCGATCCGAACCACTACGACCGGTACTTCTTCAACGGCTTCGATCGCGACGGCGGCTTCATGATCGGTGGCGCCATGGGCCACTATCCCAATCGGGGAGTGATCGACGCTGCGTTCAGCTTCGTCATCGACGGGGTCGAGCACTCAGTGTTCGCCTCGGGCCGCATGCCCGCCGATCGCGCCACCAGCATCGGCCCGATCACCATCGAGGTCGTCGAGCCGTTGCGGTCCATCCGGCTGCTGGTCGCCCCCAACGAGCATGGCCTCAGCGCCGATCTGCTGTTCCGGGCGCGCACCGCCGCCATCGAGGAGCCCAAGCAGACCATCGTGCGCAACAACGTGCGGATCATGGACTACACCCGCCTCACCCAGTGGGGCACCTGGGAGGGCACCGTCACCGTCGGCGACCGAACCGTGAGCGTGGCGGCCGAGTCCACCTTCGGAGTGCGCGACCGCTCCTGGGGTGTGCGGGGCGTCGGCACCCAGGCGCCCACCAACTTCCCGCCGGCGGCCATGCAGATCTTCTGGCTGTGGGCACCGCTGCATTTCGATGATCTGTGCACCCATCTGGCGTTGTTCGAGCACGCCGACGGCACCCGCTGGATGCAGAGCGCACTGGTGGTGCCCGTGCTCGACGCTCCCGATGCGCCCACCTGGGGCGACATCGCCGCCCCCGAGGAGCTCGAGGGCATCCGCTACGAACTCCAGTGGCAGCCGGGTCGGCGCGAGATGGCCTCAGCCGCCATCGAGGTCACCCATGCCGATGGCCTCGCTGACCGCATCGAGTTCGATCCGCTGTTCACCTTCCGGATGCGCGGCATCGGCTACATGCATCCGCACTGGTCGCACGGCTCGACCCATGGTGAGCTCGAGGTCGGGGGCGAGTCGATCGCCCTGGCCGACTTCGACCCCGCCGACCCCAGCAGCATCCACATCCAGACCCTCTGCCGGGTGCGGATGGGCGACCGCACCGGCATCGGAGTGCTCGAGCAGCTGGCCTTCGGTCCGCACGCCCCGACCGGCCTCACCGGCATCATCGACGGCTACCAGCCGGCATGAGTCGGCGCTGCGCCATCCGCATCGCGCTCCGCGCCCGCGCCTGAGTCCCGCCACAGCCCCCGATGTGGTCCCTGCTGCGATCCAACCGTGCGTTCCGCCGTCTGTTCAGCGCGCAGCTGGTCAGCTACGCCGGGGACTGGTTCGCCACCGTCGCCGCCCTCGGACTGCTGCTCGACGCCACCGGATCGGACCTGTTGGCCTCGGTGTTCTGGGTGGCCCAGACCCTGCCCACCTTCATCATGGGACCCATCGCCGGGCCCATGGCCGACCGGTTCGACCGCCGCCGCATCCTCATCGTCGTGTCTCTGCTGCAGGCGGTCATGGCGCTCACGTTCCTGCTGGCGGGTCACGGCATGCCGTGGTTCGTCTTCGTGGCCCAGGGATCCATCACCGCCCTCGGGGCGTTCTTCGGTCCGGCGGCACAGGCCGGGGTGGCCAACCTGGTCACCGCCGAGGAACTGCCGACCGCGGCCGCGCTCATGGGCGCCACCTGGGGGGCGATGTTGGCGGTGGGTGCCGCGCTCGGTGCTGCGTTCACCGTGGCCTTCGGACGTGACGCCGCCTTCCTCGCCGATGCGGTGAGCTTCCTGGTGTCCGCCGCGCTCATCATCAGCATCCGGCAGTCGTTGCAGGCATCGAGGAGCACCACGGCCGTCGCTGCGCCGATGCGTCCGATCCGCGACTCGATCGAGGCACTGCGTCACGCCCGCCGCCATCCGACCATCCTCGCCCTGCTGGGTTCCCATGTCGGGTTCGGCTTCGGCGCCGGAGTGGTGGGCCTGCTGGCGGTGCTGGCCACGATGAAGTTCGACGGCACCGATGCCGCCACCGGCCTGCTGCTCGCCGGCCGGGGCATCGGGGTGCTGATCGGCCCGCTGCTGGTGCGCCGCCTCGCTCGTCGCGGCATCCATGGGGTGCTGCTGGCCTGTGGGTTCGCGGCGATCTGGTACGGCACCATGTACCTGTTCGTGTCGATCGTGCCCTGGCTGGCGCTGGCGTTCCTCGGTGTCGCCCTCGCCCACTTCGGTGGTGGCGCCCAATGGTCGCTCACCACCTACGGACTCAACCTCACCACCCCCGACGAGCTGCGCGGCCGGATCTTCGCCGCCGATGCCGCCTTCGTCACCCTCGCCATGAGCATTTCGCTGGTGTTCGCCGGGGCGGTCAGCGGCATCATCGGACCGTCGACCACCATCGCCATCATCGCCACGGTCTCGCTGCTGTGGGGAACGGTCTTCCTGATCCTGACCCGCACCATCCGCGCCGACGCCGAGGCTGAGGTGGCCGCCAATGCTCCGGCACCGCTGACGCATGAGGCCTGAGGCCGTCGAAACCGCGCCGGATCGGCCCGGATCGACCCGGAGAGGTGCAGCAGATCAGACCGGCGCCACGGTGACGGGGATGCCGTTGAGCACGGCGTTGCCCGAGAGCGGGTCGAGCTGTTCGGGATCGGTGAGCACATTGGTGTTGACCCCGGGACGTCCGGAGGCGATGCCGGCGCGCACCCCGGGCAGTGAATGGCCCCAGCCGTGGGGGATGGAGACCACGCCGGGGAGGATGTCGCCGGTGATCTCGACCGGCACGACGACCCGGCCCACCCGGGAGGCCACCTCGGCCTCGCCGCCGTCGACGAGTCCCAGTCGTGCCGCGTCCTCGGGATGGATGTTGAGGGTGCAGCGCTCCTTGCCCTTCACCAGCACGTTCACGTTGTGCATCCACGAGTTGTTCGAGCGCAGATCGCGCCGACCGATCAGCACCAACGCATCGGGATCCGGTGGGGTGGCGCTGGTGGCATCGAGCCGGGCGATGTCGTCGAGGATGGCGGGATTGGCCAGTTCCACGGTGCCCGAGGCGGTTCGCAGCATCGCCGGCAGCCGCGGTTCGAGCGCACCGAGGTCGACACCGTGGGGCGATGCGGCCAGCACATCGAGCGACAGGCCGTCGGGCACGGCGCCGAACCAGTCGCCGTAGGCACCGGTGCGGATCATGATGTCGAGGAGATGATCGACGGCCATGCGGCTGGGGTCCGCGGTGACCATGCGCCGGAGGTCGGCGACGGTGCGATCGGCGATGGGGGAGTCGGGCAGGGCGATGGCGCTCTGCAGGGCACCATCGATCATGAGGTCGTAGAGCCCCTGCGGGTCGGTGCCGGCCTCGGGACCGGTGACGATGAGGGCGAGACGGGCGAGGATGTCGCTCTCCTGCAACGACTCGGTGGGGAACAGTGGCCCCGACCAGTCGGCGAAGTTGTGCACGGCGAGGGCGAAGAACGCCATGTGGTAGTCGCTGCGTTCGAGCGCACTGGGGGGCGGCAGGATGACATTCGCGTGGCGGGTGGTCTCGTTGCACCAGGGGTCGACGCTCACCATGAACTCGAGCTCGCCGAGGGCGGCGTCGAGGCGATCGGCGCTCGGGGTGCTGAGCACCGGGTTGCCGGCCACGGTGATCAGGGCGCGGATCTGTCCGTCACCCGGGGTGGTGATCTCCTCGGCCAGTGCCGCCACCGGGAACTCGCTGCGCACCTCGGGATAGTTGCGCACCCGGCTGTGGCGGCGACCCGTGCTGAAACCGCGTCCCCGACCCTTGCCCCGGCCCGACTCGTGGGCGGCGAGCGGGAACATCATGCCGCCGGGGGTGTCCATGTTGCCGGTGCAGATGGCGAGTGCATCGGTGGCCCAGGAGGCCAGGGTGCCGAATCCGACGGTGTGGGTGCCGATGCGGCCGTAGACCGTGGCGGTGTCGGCTGCGGCCAGTTCACGGGCCAGGCGGACGATCGTCGCGGCGTCGACACCGGTGATGGCGGCGGCCCGCTCGGGGGTGAACGGCTCGACGGCGGCGGCCACCTCGGCCACCCCGGAGGTGAACTCGGCGATGGCGCCGAGATCGACCAGGTCCTCGGCGAACAGCACCGACAGCATGGCCAGCAGCAGATGGGCGTCGGTGCCGGGCCGGATGGGGATCCATTCGTCGGAGTTCTGCGCAGTGCGGGTGTTGCGAGGATCGACGGTGATGATGCGCCCGCCGCGTTCGCGGATGGCCCTCATCCGTCCGGGGAAGTCGGGGGCGGTGCAGAGACTGCCGTTGGACTCGTAGGGATTGGCCCCGAGCATGAGCAGGAGATCGGTGCGGTCGAGATCCGGCACGGGGATCGAGAGCGGATTGCCGAACAGGTAGCCGCTCGAGACATGTTTGGGCATCTGGTCGACGGTGGAGGCCGAGAAGATGTTCATCGAGCCCATGGCCCGGATCAGCGGGGCGTTGAACATGACGGCGCCGAGCGAATGCACACCGGGATTGCCGAAGTAGGCACCGACGGCGTTGCGACCGTGGCGCTGCTGCACACCGCGCAGCCCCTCCTCGACGATGGCGAAGGCCTCGTCCCAGGAGACCTCCTCCCAGGTCGCCGTCGCCGGATCGTCGCCGCGTCGGACCACCGGGGCGCGCAGTCGGTCGGGATCCTCGTGCAGGCGCTGCAGGGCGGAGCCCTTCGGGCAGATGAACCCCTTCGACAGGGCGTTCTCGCGGTCGCCGCGGATGCGCAGCACCGCACCGTCGCGGATGGTGAGTTCGAGACCGCAGGAGGCCTCACACAGCGGGCAGGTGCGATGGTGGATTGTGTCAGCGGCCATGCCAGATCCTACGTCCGGGGCTCTCACGCCGCCGGGGGATCCTGTCCCCGTAGGCTCACGCACCGGGTCGATCCGATGCGGCGACGAGGAGTGATGATGCGAGCAGTGGTTCTCGACGAGTACGGCGACATCGAGGTGCTGCGCCTCACCGAGGTGGCCGATCCGCAGGCCGATGCCGAGGAGGTCGTGGTCGAGGTGGTGGCCACGGCGCTCAACCGGGCCGATCTGCTGCAGCGGCGCGGGCTGTACCCCTCGCCCCCGCTGGCCGGCTTCCCCGCTCCTGCCCCCGAGATCCCCGGGATGGAGTTCGCCGGCCGGGTGGTGGCCCTCGGAGACCGGGTCACCGCCCTGACGGTGGGCGATGCCGTCATGGGCATCGTCGGCGGGGGGTCCTACGCCGAGCGGCTCGTGGTCCACGAACGCCAGACGATGCCGGTGCCGACCTCGGTCGCACTGGGCGACGCCGCGGCCATCCCCGAGGTGTTCATCACCGCCTTCGATGCGCTGGTGGTGCAGGGCGGGCTCACCTCCGGCCGCGTGGCCCTGGTGCACGCCGGCGCCTCCGGGGTGGGCACCGCCGCCATCCAGATCGCCCGCGCCATCGGGGCCCGGGTCATCGTCACCGCATCGATCGGGAAGCTGGCGGCGTGTCGCGCGCTGGGGGCCGATCTCGCCATCGATCACACCAGCGAGGATTTCGTGGTGGAGAGCCTGGGCTTCACCGGCGGAGCCGGCGTCGACGTCGTGCTCGACGTCATCGGGGGTGACTACGTGGATCGCAACATCTCGGTGCTGCGCACCGGTGGTCGCATCGTGCAGGTGGGCACCATGGGCGGGGGCCGCACCGAGGTCACCATCGGCATGCTGCTGCCCAAGCGGGCCACGATCGTCGGCACCGTGCTCCGGGCGAGACCGCTGGAGGAGAAGATCGCCATCACCCGTCGGTTCGTCGACGAGATGCTGCCCCTGTTCGATCAGGGTGCGTTGGCTCCGGTCATCGACTCACGGTTCCCGCTGGAGCGCATCGCCGAGGCCCACGCCCACATGGAGCGCAACGCCAACATCGGCAAGATCCTGGTGGACATCGGCGACTGAGCGAGCCGCCGATGAGGTGGTTCAGCGGCCGCCCATGGGGACGTAGTCACGGACGGCCTCGCCGGTGTAGAGCTGCCGCGGCCGAGCGATACGGGCGTCCTGATCGAGCATCTCGTTCCAGTGGGCCAACCAGCCGGCCACACGGGGGATGGCGAACAGCACGGTGAACATCTCCATCGGGAAGCCCATGGCCTGGTAGATCAGCCCCGAGTAGAAGTCGACGTTCGGATAGAGCTTGCGGCTGATGAAGTAGTCGTCGCTCAGCGCCGTCTCCTCGAGCTTCAGTGCGATGTCGAGGAGCTGGTTCTTGCCGGTCACCTCGAACACGTCGTAGGCGACCTTCTTGATGATGCGAGCCCGCGGGTCGTAGTTCTTGTACACGCGGTGGCCGAAGCCCTGCAGGCGACCCTTGCCCTCCTTCACCGATGCGATGAAGGGTTCGACGTTGTCGATCGTGCCGATCTCGGTGAGCATGCGGATCACTGCTTCGTTCGCCCCGCCGTGACGCGGTCCGTAGAGCGCCGCAGCGGCCGCCGCACTGGCGGAATAGGCATCGGCATGCGAGGAGCCCACGACGCGCATGGCGGTGGTGGAGCAGTTCTGCTCGTGATCGGCGTGCAGGATGAACAGCACGTCGAGCGCGTGCGAGAGCACCGGATCGGGCTGGAAGTGCGGCTCGGCGACCTTCCACATCATCGACAGGAAGTTCGAGCAGAAGTCGAGATTGTTGTCGGGGTAGACGAATGGCATCCCGACACTGTGGCGATGCGCACCGGCGGCGATGGTGGGCATCTTGGCGATCAGGCGGATGATCTGCTTGTGCCGGCTCTCGGCACCGAAGATGTCCTTGGCGTCGGGGTAGAAGGTGGACAGCGCGGCGAGGGTGGAGACCAGGATCCCCATGGGATGGGCGTCGTGGTGGAAGCCCTCCATGAAGCGCTTGCGCACGTTCTCGTGGATGAAGGTGTGGTACGTGATGTCGTGGGTCCAGGCGGCGAACTGCTCGGCGTTCGGCAGTTCCCCATGGATCAGCAGATAGGCGACCTCGAGATAGGTGGACTGCTCCGCCAACTGCTCGATCGGGTAGCCCCGGTAGCGCAGGATGCCGTTCTCGCCGTCGAGTTCGGTGATGGAGCTGGAGGCGGCGGCGGTGGCCCCGAAGGACGGGTCGTAGAACCAGATCCCCGGCAGGAGCTTCGACCACTGACTGGCATCGACACCCCCGTTGGAGATCGGAACCTCGACGGATTCTCCGGTGCGGTTGTCGGTGATGGTCACGGTCTCGGGCACGGCCCCGATCCTAGTGGTGCGGTTCTGGGGATCAGAATCCGAGCGAGCTGTGTTCACACGGAGTTCCCATGGGGGACATGGGATGTCGCCGACGATTGGCACGATGATCCACCCGCCGTGGGGAGGGGGGTCGAGAGGGATCGAGGTTCCTCCCCGGCCTCCCCGGAATCTTTAGTGCTTAAACACTTGACTCGGCGGTAACTTGTCGGCATACTGATGGCACATACTGCGGTCACCTAAAGAGTCCCCCCTCTCGAGATCGCAGAGAGCCCCGACGGATCCCCCCTCCGAAGGAGTTGCTCCTCCAAAGCCGGCTCTCCGAGCCGGCTCTGGTGTTTCTGGGGTCGGCTCCGGTGTCTCTGGGCCCGATCTCGGGCCCTGGTGCAGGAATCCGGGGTAGGAATCGGAGGCCGGATCCCGGGTCCGGGTCGGCTCCGGGCCGGCTCCAGCAGCGGGCCCCGCCCGGGGCGGGGTGGTCCCGGACCGGGGTGTGTTCAGTGCGGTGTGCTCTAGGGTCCGCCCATGGACCGGGACCAGCCCCATGCCGTGATCATCGAAGCGGCCATCAACGGGTTCACCCCTGCTGCGGTGAACCCCAATGTGCCCAAGGCGGCCGAGCAGATCGCCGCTGATGCGCTCGCCTGCTTCGCCGCCGGGGCCGCCATCGTGCACAACCATGGCGCCGTGTTCGGCGACCCCGAGGCGGTGGCCGCCGAGTACCTCGCCGGCTGGCGACCGGTGCTGGCCGAACGTCCGGACGCCCTGCTCTATCCCACGGTGAACGTGATCGACGGTTCCATCGATGTGCGCCATCTCGAGCTGCTGGCCGAGTCGGGAGCGCTCCGGGTGAGTCTGTGCGATCCCGGTTCGCTGAACCTCGGAGCGGTCGACGCCGAGGGTGTGCCGGTTGGTTCGTTCGTCTACACCAACTCCTATGACGACATCGTCGTGCAGATGGAGCAGGCCACCCGCGATCGCGTCGGCCCGAGCCTCGCCATCTACGAGCCCGGTTTCCTGCGCTGCGCGCTGGCCTGGTGGCGGGCCGGCCGTCTGCCGGCGGGGTCGATGCTCAAGTTCTACCTGTCGACCGAGCGCGGGTACATGGGAGCGCCGTTCGGTCTGCCCGCCACCCCTGCCGGTCTCGACGCCTATCTCGACCTGCTCGGTGACTGCCCGGTGCCGTGGGCGGTGTCGGTGGTCGGCGGTGATGTCGTGGCCAGCGGACTGGCCGAGTACGCGGTCGGGCGCGGCGGCCATATCCATCTCGGGCTCGAGTTCTTCCAGGGTGATCGCACCCCGACCAACGCCGAACTCATCGCCGAGGCGGTGGCGCTCTGTGATCGACTGGGCGTGGCGGTGGCCACTCCGGATGAGGCGGCCGAGATCCTGCAGCTGCCGCGTCGCTGACGCCGGATCCCTCCAGCGCCAGCGCGCTCCCGGCGCCGGTCAGCGCAGGGCGGCCTCGGTGATGCGCCTGTCGGAGGGGGCACCCGGTGCCTTCGAACGGCAGATGTTGGTCGGGTTGTCCGCCCACTGCTCGGGGGGCAGCACGTAGAAGGTGCCGTCGGAGCAGGCCAGCTTGTTGTTCTCCTCCTGGAACACGCCGCCGCTGAGGTTGTCCCATCCGGGCACGGTCCAGACGTGGATCATCCACTGGGTCTGCTTGAGCATGAAGCCCCCGACCTGCGCGCACTGCTCCTGGGTGGCCTGCAGATCGGCGCCGAACGGGGCGTCGACCCCGCCACCCGGAGCGTTCTTGAGACAGATGTCGGTGTGGCTGTGCCACACATCGTTGGTGCCGACGAACCCGGTGGGCTCGACCGGGCTGATCGAGTAGTACATGAAGCCGACCAGTTCGGAGTCGGGATCGTTGCCGAAGTAGAGCAGCGCCAGCGGATGGCGCAGCGCCTCCTCGTCCATGACGCCGCTGGCGTTGAGCTCGGCGGCGGTGCTCCTGGTGTAGTGGGAGCCCAGCCCGGGGGAGTAGGGGCCGGCCTTCTTGTACCCGGCGGCCTCGGCGGAGGCCACGGTCGGGTACTGCAGCGCCACCTCTCGGGTGATGGCGAGCTGCTTGTCGAGCGCCGCCTGGGTGACGGGGTCGAGCGGATTGTTCACGATGGCGTGGTGATGGCCGTTGCCGAGCAGGGAGAACCCGTTGTCGTTCTCGGGCACGCAGGCGGGACCGGCGTGGTTGTGGCCGTCGGCGGCGAGTGTGGTGGAGGTGGTGGCGGCCGACGAGCCCGATGCCAGCGTCGGCTTGGGTGCGGCGATCTGCCCCTTGGGGCAGCCGTGGGCATGGTTGCTGGCGCTCTTGGATGTGACCGCCGAGGTGGCGAACAGCAGCGCGGCGACCGGCACGATGGAGGCCAGCACCATGGCCTGATGGTTCCAG
Source organism: Acidobacteriota bacterium (assembly GCA_018969405.1). Classification (GTDB taxonomy): domain Bacteria; phylum Actinomycetota; class Acidimicrobiia; order Acidimicrobiales; family Acidimicrobilacustridaceae; genus Acidimicrobilacustris. The sequence goes on along the minus strand of JAGWYK010000011.1, from coordinate 10,845 downwards.
GTCGCGGTGAGCCGCGGACGCCACAGCGCCACCAGGGAGAGCCCCAGCATCAGCGCCTCGAGCAGGACACAGGCCAGATCGACGAACGATCGAGGTTCGACCACGCCCTGCTGCGGACCGAACGGGGCGCCCACGGTGCGGGTGACGAGGTAGGCGCCGATGAAGATCGCCGAGGAGATCACCGAGGTGTGCAGCACCCAGCGGCGGCTGCGCACCAGCACGAGCGCGGCGATGGCCAGCTGCAACCAGCCGGTGAGCACGAAGGCCACGCCCTCGGGCGCCCATTCGGCCATATGGGCCGGGACCATGGCGAGGTGGATGGCGGCGGCCCCGGCAGCACACGCAGCGATGCAGGCCCGCAGCATGGGCGCGAGTTCCGTACCGGCGGGGGCGGTGCCCGCGTCGTCGGTTGTGCCATCGGTGATGACGGTGTCGGTCATTGGTCCCCCTGATGCGACGTCATCGGTGCCGGGCACCTGTGACGGATTGCACAGAGGATAGTCGGTGGGCGATGCCCGGGATCAGACGCCCTGACGCTGCCGGATGATGTTCAGCGCCCCACCGGCCCGGAACCAGCCGATCTGCTCCTCGTTCATGGTGTGCAGGGCCTGGAAGGCCACCGTCGAGCCATCGGGCCGGAGGATCTCGCAGTTCACCGGGACATCAGGGGCGAGATCGGCCAGGCCGAGCACGCTGATGCGGTCGTCCTCGCCGATGAGGTCGTAGGTGGTCGGATCCGCGAAGGTCAGCGGCAGCACGCCCTGCTTCTTGAGGTTGGTCTCATGGATGCGGGCGAAGCTGCGGGTGAGCACCACCTTGGCGCCGCGGAACCGGGGCTCCATGGCGGCGTGCTCCCGCGATGAACCCTCGCCGTAGTTCTCGTCGCCGATGGCGATCCAGCTCTGACCGGCCTCGTGGTAGTGCTTGGCGATGTCGGGGAAGCTGCGGGTGCTGCCGTCGAGCTGATCCTTGCCCTGACCCACGGCGTCGGTGAAGGCGTTGACCGCACCGATGAACAGGTTGCCCGAGATGTTCTCGAGATGGCCGCGGTACTTGAGCCAGGGGCCGGCGGCCGAGATGTGGTCGGTGGTGCACTTCCCCTTGGCCTTCATGAGGATCGGGAGACCGATGAAGTCATTGCCGTCCCATCGGGCGAAGGGTTCCAGCAGCTGCAGCCGATCGGAGGTGGGCGACACCTTCACGGTGACCGTCGACGGGTCGGCGGGCGGGGCGATGAAGCTGCTCTCGCCCGGGGTGAAGCCCCGGCCCGGCAGTTCGGTGCCCTCGGGCACGGGGATGGTGACCGCCTCGCCGGAGGCGTTGCTGAGCGTGTCGACGGTGGGGTCGAAGTCGACCCGGCCGGCCAGGGCCATGGCCACGACGGTCTCGGGCGAGGTGACGAACGCCAGGGTGGAGGCGAGCCCGTCGTTGCGCTTGGGGAAGTTGCGGTTGTAGGAGGTCACGATGATGTTCGTGTCACCCTCGGCGACATCGCTGCGCGACCACTGACCGATGCATGGGCCGCAGGCGTTGGCCAGCACGGTGGCCCCGATGCGCTCGAGATCGGCGAGCAGACCGTCGCGCTCGATGGTGGCGCGCACCTGCTCGGACCCGGGGGTGACCAGCAGCGGGGTCTTCGCCACGAGACCGTTCGCAGCGGCGAAGCGGGCGATGCTGGCGGCACGGCTGATGTCCTCGTAGGAGGAGTTGGTGCAGGAACCGATGAGCGCCGAGGAGATCTCCATCGGCCAGCCCTCGGCGACGGCCTCAGCCCCGAGCTCGCTCACCGGACGGGCCCGATCCGGCGTGTGCGGACCGTTGATCAGCGGCTTGAGGGCGGAGAGGTCGATCTCGATGACCTGATCGAAATAGGCATGCGGATCGGCGAGCACCTCATCATCGGCGCGCAGATCGGCGGCATGGGCATCGGCCGCAGCGGCCACATCGGCGCGACCGGTGGAGGTGAGATACCGGCCCATGGCAGGGTCGTAGGCGAACAGCGAGGTGGTGGCGCCGATCTCGGCACCCATGTTGCAGATGGTGGCCTTGCCGGTGCAGGAGATGGACTCGGCGCCGGGACCGAAGTACTCGACGATGGCGCCGGTCCCACCCTTGACGGTGAGGATGCGGGCGACCTCGAGGATGATGTCCTTGGGTGCCGACCAGCCCGAGAGCGTGCCGGTGAGGCGCACCCCGATGAGCTTGGGCCAGCGAACGTTGAACGGATAGCCGGTCATGACATCGACGGCATCGGCGCCGCCGACTCCGATGGCCACCATGCCGAGACCACCGGCGTTGGGGGTGTGGCTGTCGGTGCCGATCATCATGCCGCCGGGGAAGGCATACTGCTCGAGCACGACCTGGTGGATGATTCCCGAGCCCGGCTTCCAGAACCCGATGCCGTACTTGGCGCTGACCGACTCGAGGAAGTCGTAGACCTCGGCGTTGACGTCGTTGGCCACGGCGAGATCGATGCGACCTTCGCTCTTGGCCTGGATGAGGTGATCGCAGTGCACGGTGGAGGGCACTGCGGCCTCGGGCAGACCGGCGGTCATGAACTGCAGCAGCGCCATCTGCGCGGTGGCGTCCTGCATGGCGACGCGATCGGGGTCGAGATCGGCGTAGCTGCGGCCGCGCTCGAGCTCCTGACCCTGCGGGTCGCGCAGGTGGTTGATGAGCACCTTCTCGGCGAAGGTGAGCGGTCGGCCGAGGCGGGCCCGACCGAGGGCGACCCGCTCGGCGAGGCGGCCGTAGACCGCGTTGATGAGTTCGATGGGGGTGGTGGCGGCGACAGCCATGGGGGGAGCCTTTCTCGATGGTCGGCGACGGCTCGCAGCGGCACGGTCGCCCGACTGCTCCGATCATAGAACCAGCGGCCGGCGGCCCCCCGGGCCGGGCTCAGGCGTTGTCGAGGCCCGTGCCGTCGGTGGTGGTCGTGGTGGTCAACCGGTCGAGGAGGTCCTGCATGAAGCTGGGGTTCCGGAGGATGAAGATCAGATAGATGATCGAGATCACGATGCCGATGGCTCCGAGCACGATGCCGGCCACGGCCATGCCGTCACCCTTGCGCCAACCCCCGGACCGGGCGATGACGCGCCGGGATCGGACCCCGAACACCACCGCCAGCGGGGCCAGCACGATGCCGAGCAGTCCCGAGCAGGTGATCGAGGCGATACCCAGGACGAGCGAGGCGATGGCGAAGCCGGAGACCTTCGGCACCGCGGCGGGCGGCGGGCCGGGCCAGCCCGGGGTTCCCGTGGGTGCGATGCCGGGGGAGCCCGGCCGGGCGACATCGGCGTCGGGGGATCCGGGCCAGGCGGGATCGGGCGGCGCGACCGGGGGACCGGGCGTCGGGGGCGGGGGCGGGGGTGGAGGTCCGGAGCTCGGTGGCCGTGAGCTCGGTGCTGAAGCGTCCGGCGCCGGGGAGTTCGGGGCCGGGGAGTTCGGGGGAAGCGGGTTGCCCCACGGGTCGGTCATCGCCGCCGAGGCTATCGGCGACGCAGGGTGGCGAGGACGATCGAGACCAGCGCCACGACGCCGACGGTGGTGAGCAGATCGGCGAGGGTCGGGCGCACCGGACGATCGGCGAGCAGCGCCGCTGCAGCGAGGACGAACAGCCCGAGGTTGCGGGCGATGTCGAGCCGGGACAGCGGCAGGGCGACGGTGGCCCCGAAACAGGCGCATGGTGCGGTCACGCCCTCGCGCAGCCGACCGACGAGGAAGGTGGTGAAGAACGCGAGGGTGATCATGGCGAAGATGGCGCCCACCGCAGGGACGATGAGCAGCAGCACCACCAGTGCGAGCTCGGCCAGGGGGACGATGCGGGTGAACACCTCGGCCCGCGGCAGCCCGAGGGCGGTGAACTGCTCGAGGGTGGCGCGCAGATCGCGCAGCTTGGCGATGGCGGCGGTGGCGAAGGTGGCGGCGAGGATCACGGCGCAGCAGTACCCGACACCGGCAGTGGTCATGGGGGTTCCTCAGACCGACGGCCAGCGTCGGCGTCGACTGTGGCGATCCGGTTCGGAACGCGCCCAGGCCCGGCGCCAGGAACCTGCCGGCGGGCCCTCGAGCGGGGGCGTGGTGCCCTCGGCGGCGCGACGCCGGGCCTGCCACCAGTCCGAGGAGTGCTCGTCGGCCAGCATGGCCACCGCCTGCTGCACACGGGAGGTGAAGCTCCGGTTGTCGTCGTCGGGCCCGGGATGCAGCGGCGCGCCGAACACCACGGTGGTGTGGGCCCGTCGGGGGAGCCTGCGCCCCTTGGGCCACACCTCATCGGTGCCCTTCAGGAACACCGGCACGATCGGTGCACCGGACTTGATGGAGAGGAACGCGGCCCCCGGTGTGAACTCACGGGCCCAGCCGTCGGAGGATCGGGCGCCCTCGGGGAAGATCAGCATCGACCAGCCGTCGGCCAGCAGCGCAAGGGAGGTATCGATGGCGGTGCGGGAGACCTTCTTCCGCTCCACCGGGATGGCACCGATGACCAGCGCCGAGAACGGTGAGGAGAGTCGATTGGTGAACCAGTAGTCGGCGGCGGCACCGATGAAGAGTCGGTCGCGCCGGGGCTCGGGCACGGCGACCATCATGAGCGGGGTGTCGGCATGACTGCGATGGTTGGCGGCGAAGATCACCGGGCCGTCGACGTCTGCGAGTCGGTCGGCGCCGAGGATCTCCGGCGAGCCGAGCATCTCGACGACGGGCTTCATCACCGCGGTGCGCACCATGAGCCGGGCGAGGCGAGCGGGAGGGGTGCGGGCCCAGTCGGTGTCGTAGCTGGCCCCGACCTTGGAGGGCTTCGTCGGTCGCTCGACGCCGGCGGGAACCGTGGGTTCGGCCAGCACCGATCGGGCGATGCGCCGCACCGAGGTGGTGCTGCGCCCGACGGTGTTGGCCACGGCGCGGTTGATCGGCAGTCGCCGGCGGATCGAGGTCCGCTGCGATTCGGTGAGGGGCATTCGGGCCATGGGGACCTCAGTGCACATCCGCCATGAGGATGGGCGGGTTGTGGATGTGGGTGATGGTGGCGTCGCGGCCCACCACATCGCTGGCCATCTCGAGGGCGTCCTGCAGGGTGCTCGCCGGCTTGAACCCGAGTCGCCGCACGGCGCGCACATCGCCACCGACGATGATGACCTCGCCGAGGTGCTGCAGGGCGTGGGCGCACCAGTACCACATGTAGAACGGATGCACGCCGTGGTAGGCGTGACTCGTGCGATAGAGGTGGCGGTACCACTCATCGGTGGCGAAGGACTTCTCGAACTCGGCCTCGATGCGGATGGGGTCGGTCGTCTCCGACAGCACCTGTTCGAAGAAGTCGATGTAGCTCGGATGATGCACCGGGTGGAACTCCCAGGGCGTCGGGTGGCTCATGATGAGCACGCCGCCCTCGCGCACCGGTGGCCTGCCGCGGTACAGGTTGAAGAAGTAGCCGAGTCCGAGGCAGGCGACGAGGATCGGATTGAGGATGGAGTTCACGTTGTAGGGGCTGATGTAGGGCAGGCCCATGGTGAGGATGTCGGTCTGTCCCTCGACCGGCACCAGGTGCTGTTTGAACACGTTCGCAGTGGTGAGCTCGTGGACCGCCTCGACCTCGCCGGCCTGCACCGAGGTCATGGCGTGGGGAGCCTGCCAGTTCTGGAAGATCTGGCGGCGGGTGCGCTGGGGCATGAGATCGAGAGCGGTCTTCATGCCGGCCATCGAGATACGGTCCGACAGCGACCACTCCCATTCGCGCTTCTGCAGCACGCTCATGGGCCCCTCGGTGCCGAACACGTCGTTGTTCATGGTGGTCTCGATCTGGAACACCTTCACCCCGGAGTCGCGCAGCACCTTGCCCATGCGCCAGTTGGCCGAGTGCAGCTCGGAGGCGTGACGATCCATGAACGACTTCGAATGACGCATGGTGCGCACGTTGTGGTGATGTCGGAGGCTGCGGTAACTGGCCAGACCGGTGGCGGTGGACTTCCAGCCGCCGTCCATGGAGACGAGGTTGATGTTCACGTACACGATGAGGTCGCTCTCGGCGGCTCGCCGATTGATCTCGACCTCCTCACCCTTGTCGGTGGTGCCGATGAACAGCAGGTTGTCGGGATCCTCGGCGTCGTGGTTGAGCAGCAGACCCTGCGGGGCGAAGGCGTCGTAGACCCGATCACCCACGGCGTGTCGCAGCTCGGCCTCGGTCATGCGTCGGTGGAGGGCGAGTGCGGCGATGAGCATCACGTCGTCGACACCGGCGGCGGCGGCCAGTTCCAGCACCGCCTCGATGACGCGCTGGCGGATGTCGGGTCGCTTCATGGGGGGCAGCGGCAGGGAGATGTCGTCGAAGGCGATGGTGAGGCGCATGCCCGGTCGCAGCAGGGCCGGCAGCGGTTCGCTCTCGCCGATGGGGTTGAGCAGGGCATGGCGGATGGCGGCGTCGGGGTTCTTCAGCGGCTCGAGCGGTTCGGCCGGGTAGATGACGCGGCTGCGTCCGGCGGGGAGCCGTTCGAGGCGGAAGCCCTCGCCGTGGTGGAACAGGATCGGCGGGGTGGAGCGATCGACGTCGAGTACGAACCCTGGTCTAGGCACGGTCACGTTCCTTTTCGTTGCGGAGATCGAAGGCGATGCGCACCGCACCGCGCGCCCCGGCGGCCGCGGCGTGGGCGATGGCCTGCTCGTACTGGGCGAGCGGATAGGTGGCGCTGACGAGGCGACCGAGATCGGCTGCACCGACCAGGTCGAAGGCCAGATCGAAGGTGCGGCGACGCTCGCCGGAGGGCAGCGTCTCGGTGCCGTAGGCGTAGGCGCCGGCGAGGACGATCTCGCGCTGCCACAGTCCGGTGAGGTCCACATGCACGTGGCCGGGCATCCCGACCATGGTGACCCGACCGCGCGGGCGAACCACGGCGAGGGCGTCGGTGACGCTCTGTTCGCTGCCGACGCAGTCGATCACATGATCGGCGCCGCCGGTGAGGCGGATGATGTCGCCATCGCCGAGGGCCAGCGAATCGCTGGCGCGGCGCACGGCCCGGGTGAGCTCACGGGGGAGCACCACGGTGTCAGCGCCGAGGGCGAGGGCGAGGCGGTGCTGGGTGGGGTGCTTGGCCACCGCCATGATCGTGCAGGGACGCCCGAAGCGACGCAGTGCGGCGATGGTCAGCAGTCCGAGGGCACCGGATCCCAGCACCACGACGAGGTCGCCCTCGGCGACGTCGGCGGCCAGCGCACCGTGCACCGCGCAGGCGGTGGGTTCGACCATGACGGCCGCTTCATCGCTCCAGTCGGTGGGAACGGGATGCAGCTGGCTGCCATGGGCGACCATGCGGGTGGACCAGCCACCTCCGGTGTCGCAGCAGAAGCCGCTCTGCAGGCCTGGCTCGATGGCGCCGAAGGCGATGCGCTCGCAGTTGCCGAGGTCTCCCCTTGCGCAGGCCGCACACACCGGATCGATGCCACGGGTGGCACAGCCCAGCACCGGCTCGATCACGACGCGCCCGGCGGGGAGATCGCCGAAGGGTGCGGCGAGATCGGCGACGACCTCATGTCCGGGCACGAACGGGAACGACACGATGGGTTCGAAGTAGCGCGAGCTGCGGGCGTCGATGGTGGCGAGATCGGAACCGCAGATTCCGGCCAGCCGCGGTTGCACCTCGACCCAGCCGGGGCCCGGGAGTCGGGGCGGATCGATGGTGCGCAACCGCAGCGGCCCGATCTTGGCGCCGCCACCGGGGGAGAGCCGGCTGGCGAGGTTGGCCGCCGCGAACCGTGCCGGGCTGCGTTCGAACCGGAGCGCCTTCATGCCCGACCTCCCGGCACCAGCGGGTTGGCGAGTCCGCCGAAGCGACCCCGACGCGGTCCCATGGGGATGAGGGTGCGGGGCGCACCCGGTGCCTTGGCCCACTGCTCGACCAGCCAGCCGCGTCGGCGGGCGAGGGTGGCGAGGCGGGTCTCGGGATTGACCGCCACCGGGAATCCGACCGCCTCGAGCATGGGCAGATCCGAGGTGGAGTCCGCGTAGGCCACGCCCTCGCGCGGGTCGAGACCATGGGCATCGGCGTAGTCGAACAGCGCCTGGGCGCGACTCTCGCCGGTGGGTGGCACGGTGCGCAGTTCGCCGTTGTAGACGCCGTGCTCGACGGCCATCTCGGCGGCGATGATGTCGTCGAACAGCGGTGCGAGGGGACGCACCACGAACTCCAGCGCACCGGTGATCAGCACCGTGCGATGACCGGCGGCGCGATGGGCCCGCACGCGGCGGATGGCGGCGGGGAAGGACTTGGCGATGAGCAGACGACTGAACATCTCCGCCGCGTCCTCGTCGATCTGATCCACCGGTGCGCCGTCGTAGCGTCGGTAGAACATGCGCAGGAAGTCACTGCGGTCCTTCCGATCGAGTGACAGCAGCGAGGGACCCTCGGCGAGCAGCGCGCCGGCGAAGCGCAGACGCTCGGCCGGGGGCAGCCGGCGGGTGGCGAGGAACGCGTAGCTGGTCACCACGTTCGAGGCGATGAGGGTGTTCTCGAGATCGAAGGCGGCGAACTGGCGCTCGGGGGCGAGCACCTGGGTGCGCAGTCGTTGCTCGCGGGTGGGTCCGACCCGACCGCCCGGGGTGGTGCGCACCCGCGCCTGGCGCACGACCGACGGCAGGTGGATCTCACGGACGAAGGTGTCCCAGTCGATGATCCGGGGGTCGAAGCAGAACTCGCGCTGGTCCTCCGCGCTCTGTCCGTCCCACAGCGCCATGAGGCGATCGAGCCCGTAGACCGCCTCGCACTCGGCGTAGGCGCCGTAGATCTCGACGTACCCGAGGGCCCGTTCGGCCTCCTCCCGCTTCTCCTCGAGCGAGGTGCCGAGCTGGGCCTGCCGGCCGCGCAGCGGCAGTGCTCCCAGCACCGACTCGACCCGGGTGAGGTTCCTGGTGGCCCGGCGCAGCTGCTCCTTCACATCACCGCGGCCGGAGAACGACCATTTCGGCACCATGATCGGCTGGCCCTTGCTGTCATAGAGCGGATATTCACCGAACCACTCGCTGACCAGGTCGACCAGACGGCGGTAGTGCAGCGGATTGCGCGAACCCGAGGCCACCTGGATGACCTCGGGTCGGGGTTCGGGGCCCTTGGCGGCCACGGCGATGATGGCGGCGCTGACGAGATCGACGGGGATGACATCGACGATGCCCTCGGGCACGCCGGGGAACTGCTTGAGCAGACCGCGGGCGTAGCTGATGATGATCGGCTCGGCCATGCGGAACCCGCGGATCCATCCCGGCACCGGTTCGGCGAGCGCGGACTCGATGATCGAGGGGCGCACGATGCTGACCGGTACATCGCCTCGGTTCTCCACCAGTGCCCGTTCGCCGAGGGCCTTGGAGTAGGCATAGGCGTCGGGCCAGCCCAGCGAGGCCGCCCGTCCCCGGCCGGCCTCGACCATGCGATCGCCGACCCAGGCCGTGCGCAGGCTCTCGGTGCGCTCGGCCAGCAGCGGGGTGCCCGCTGCGCCCAGTTCGCGGCGGGCATCGGCCCGGAACTGCTCGAGCCGTTCGGGGGTGCGACTCTCCGCATCGGCGTCGCGTCGGGCCCGGCGGGCACCGTCGACCTCGCCGCGCCAGTCCACGTCGACGAAGAACGGACTCTCGTCGACGAGGATCTCGGGGGCGTCACCGCGCCGGTTGCCGGCGACGTAACAGGTGGACACGGCCACGAGATGTGGAGTGACACCGAGCTCGGCGCACAGCAGCGCGATGCGGGTCGGCCCCATGAGGTTCACCTCGACGGCCGCATCGAGTGGGGAGTCGAAACTCACGGTGGCTGCCGAGTGGATGACGGTGTCGCAGGACGCGAACAGGGCCCGACCGGCCTCGTCGAGACCGAGGCCGTCGCGGCTGACGTCACCGGCCACCGCGGTGATGCGACGCGCCGTCATCTCGGCGAACCCGTCGGGACCGAGCTCGCCTCGCAGTCGGTCGAAGGCGTCGTTCTTGAGGATCTCGCGGGCGAGCCGCTGCTCGATGGTGGAGCGGCGGCCCGGGCGCACCAGCAGCACGAGCTCGCAGTCGGGCACCGACCGCAGGAGTCGTTCGAGCAGGTTGGTGCCGAGGAAGCCGGTGGTCCCGGTGATGAACAGCCGTCGCCCGGCGAGGGAATCAGCGATCACGAATGAATGTTTACCACTTGGTAAGTGAATCGTCTAGGATGAGGCCATGGCCGCCACCGTCCTCGCCCCGGACACCGGTCCCCACCGGCCTCCAGCCACCCCACGGACCCGGGCCGAACGCACCCGGGAGACCGAGAACCGCATCCTCGCCGCCGCCCTCGACTCCTTCGGAACCGCCGGCTACGAGGCCACCTCCCTCGACGCCCTGGCCGCCGGCCTGGGGCTGTCGAAGCAGGCGATCCTCTACCACTGGCCCTCCAAGGCGGCCCTGCTCGACGCCGTCATCGACCGGGCCTGTCTCGATCTCATCGTGGAGTTCGACGGGGTGCTCACCGAGGCGGGTGTCGGCTGGGCCCGCATCGACGCGGTGGTGCGCACGGTGTTCCGAGTGGCGCTGCGCCGACCCGAGCTGCTCGGGTTCCTGCGCGAGCTCACCCGTCTCGGTGGTGACGCGTCGGCGCGGATCCTGCGCGATCTCGAACCGTTCGTGGCCCGAGCCCGCGGCTATCTGGCCCGCGAGATGGACGCCGGTCGGATCCGGCGCTGCGATCCCGGACTGCTGTTCGTCAGTGCGTACGCCACGGTGCTCGGTGCGGCCACCGAGGTCGAGGTGCTGCGCGCCGTCGGCGTCGAACCCACGCTGCGTTCCACCGTGGTGCGTCGACGCGAGCTGCTGGCGTTCCTGCGCGCCGCCATGGTGGTCGAGCCGATCCC
>JAGWYK010000010.1 GCA_018969405.1 Acidobacteriota bacterium | reverse complement strand
CCGCTGCGCTGCGATCCACCGGCGTCGGCGTGGAGGTGGTGCTCGTGGAGAACGGCGGCTCGGAGGCCACCATCGCCTCCTTCGAGTCCCATCCGGACGTCTCGGTGGTGCGGCCGGGACGCAACACCGGGTTCGCCGAGGGATGCAACCTCGGTGTCGCCGCCTCCTCCGCCCCCCTCGTCGCCCTCGTCAATCCCGATGCGGTGGTCGAACCGGGTGCCCTGGCGGCGCTGGCCGCGGTGGCCCGACGCCCCGAGGTCGGGGTGGCGACGGCCTCGCTGCGCCTCGCCGATGCACCCGACCGGATGAACTCAGCCGGCAACGAGATGAGTTTCCTCGGCCTCAGCTGGGCCGGCCACTTCGACGAACCCGCCGATCGGTTCCCCGAGCAGTTCGAGGTGCTCTCGGCCAGCGGGGCCGCCATGATGTGCCGCCGAGAGCTCTGGGACCGGCTCGGCGGACTCCCCGAGTGGTTCTTCGCCTACTTCGAGGACACCGAGTTCAGCCTCCGGGTCTGGCAGGCCGGGCTGGCGATCCTGTTCGTGCCCGACGCCGTCGTGGTGCATCGCTACGAGTTCTCGCGCAACCCCGAGAAGTTCTTCCTGCTGGAACGCAACCGACTGGCGACCATGCTGACCTGCCTCGACTCGCGTCACCTCATGGCGATCCTGCCGTTGCTGGTGCTCATGGAACTCGGCCTCTGCGCGCTGGCCCTGCGTCAGGGCTGGTTCCCCCAGAAGCTGCGGTCCTACCGTGCCGTTCTGGCCGAGCGTCGGAACCTCCGCGCCCGGCGCACCCAGGTCATGGGAGCTCGCACCGCCCCACCCGGACATCTGCTCGGCCTGTTCGCCACACATCTGCGACCCGGCAACCTCCCCGACACCCATCCGCCGGTCATCATCGAACGGCTGCTCGCCCTCTACTGGCGCACCGCGGTGCGGTTCATCGACCGCTGAGACGGGGACTTCCGCGAAGGGCCGCGGTGGTCAGAACATCGCGCAGCCGACGAAGGCGTTCGCGCCGTCACCGACGTTGGTGGCGACCACGCAGGCGAACTGGGGTCCGACCCCGCGGCGCAGGTCCTGGAACACGAACCCGTGGGCCGCTCCCCGGCCGTGGGCCGCCGCCACATCGGGTCGATCGACCGAGGCGTCGAGCCGAACCTTCTGCCAGGTCCCCAGCGAGAACGAGTACAGGTACGCCGTGACCTCGATGGAGGCGTCGGTGGAGGGATCGAGCGCCCACCCCTTGAGGTAGTTGTAGCCGTAGACCGACAGCGCGACCTCGAGATTGCCGAAGGGGTCATCGGAGAACACCGTCACCGATCGGCACCCGAGCAGCGGATTGGTCCCGGCACGGCTGTCGATGGCGTACACGCACACCGAGTGGGTGCCCACGGTGCTGCGCAGACTGATCTGGAACCCGTGATCCGGTCCGAAGAACCCGCTGAGCGCAGCGTCGACATCGGGGCGGGCGACCCCGGCCGAGGCCGAGGTGGCCCAGACCCCGTCGACGTAGACGTGCACATCGATCGGGTCGGTGGTGTCGGGATCGATGGCCCAACCGCTCACCGAGATGGTGGTGCCCGCCGAGGAGATGCCGTCGAAGGAACCGAACGGGGCGCCCGCTCCTGCGCCTGATCCGGCCAGCGCCGCCAGCGCCGCCTCATCGCAGCAGAAGCGGTTCATGTCGACCCGCCACGGGATTCCGGGCACGGTGCCGTCGGACCGGTACTGCCAGAAGGTCCAGGTCGACCACCCTGCGGGCACGAGTGGTCGGAAGGTCGTGCTGTCGGGGTCGTTCGGATAGCTCGCCAGCCACAGTCGGTGCGATGCGGCGATGTCGGTGGGGTTCCCCAGTGCGTCCTTCCAGAAGTAGTAGCCGGTGTAGATCATGGGGGCGCGACCGGTGAGCCGCTCCACCTCGGCCAACCAGGTGCGCGTCCAGGTGGCGAGCTGGCTCTTGGTCAGCCCGCCCCGCTCCTCGAGATCGAGCACGGCGCCGATGTCGAGCGGACCGGTCATCGAACCCGCCTTCGACACGAAGTAGCGAGCCTGATCGAGGGCGGTGGAGTACGGCAGTGCCGGTCGTGCGTAGTGATAGGCCCCTCGGTACAGCCCGGCGGCCGCCGCCCCCGACCAGTCGGCGGTGAAGTAGGGATTGGTGTAGGTGGTGGCCTCGGTGGCCTTGACCAGCGCATAGCGGTGCCCTGCGGCGCGGACCTTCACCCAGTCGATCGGCTTGCCGCCGGGATGCTGGTAGCTGGCGACGTCGACCCCGGTGATGAGCGCCTCCGCCGGCGCCGCGAGGACGAGCACCGTCAGGATCGCCGCCAGGACCGGCGCGAGGACCGAGGCCGGGAGAACCTTCCGGCGGGCCGCGACGGGCGCGGCGGACAGGGCGGGAACCGCTCGACGCATACGGGAACGGTACCGGCGGAGCCGAGACCGGGGAGGTCGACCCCCAGAGGGGTCAGAGCTCGATGGGTTCGTGCTCGATGGCGTCGACCAGGGCGCCGATGCCGGTGGAGGCCATCTTGCGCTGCTCGAGGCGCAGGGCGATGGCCATGGTGAGACCGGAGGCGGCCGAACCCAGCAGGAATCCGAGATCGACCCGCAGTTCGAGACCGGAGATCAGCGCCATGGCGATCAGCGACACGACGCAGCCGATGCCCCAGGCGATGGCGGTGACCCGATGGTCGCCGAGGGCGACGAGGGCCTGGGCCATGGTGAGCGCCACGATGAACACACCGCTGCCCGCCGCCAGCAGGGCGAGTGATCCGGCCGACATGGTGAAGTCCTTGAACAGGATGCCGCCGACGAACGGACCGGCGATGAACGCACCCAGCGTGCCGAGCACGGCGATCGCCACCACCACCGACATCAGCCGGTTGAACCCGCGACGGAACTCGTCGTGCTGCCCGGCACCGGCGAGTCCCGCCAGTTTCGGCAGCAGGGTCCCCTGCACCGCCTGGAAGGCGAGGATGGGCACACGGGCCACGAAGAACGCCGAGGCGAAGCCGGTCACGATGGCCTGATCGGCGTCGCTCGAGAGCAGGTTGACCCCCAGCAGCGGGGCGTAGGACACCAGCTGCACCAGCACCGACGCCGCCAGCAGCCAGCCGATGTTGACCGAGAGCTCCGACATCGGCGCTTCGGGCCCGGTCGCGAGATGCGGACGGGCCCGCAGCAGCACGATCGGAAGGGTGAGCAGCGGCGCCACGGCGAGGCACAGGGCGAACATCCCGGCGGAGTCGACGCCGGCCACCGACAGCCCGATGGCGAGGAGCACCCGGATGATGGCGTCGATGGCGATCAGTTCGCCGTAGGCGCGGAACCGCCCCAGCCCGGCGAGCACACCACGGGTGAGGTGGAGCATGCAGAACGACACCAGCGACAGCGACAGGCTCAGGGCGAACAGATCGTCGCCGCGGTAGATCTCACGCGACAGCCACGGCGTGGCCGCCAGCACCGCCACCACGAGGACCACGGTGAGGATCACCGCCATCCGAACCGCCCGCAGCACCAGCGGACGCCCACCGAGGTCCTGAGCACGACGATGGGACAGCGCGCGGGCCACCTCCTGCTCGAGGGGCAGGAAGAACCCGGGACCGATCACGAACACCACGGCCCAGAACGCCGAGAAGGCCGCCGTGGCATCGCCCTGGAGGGAGTTGAGCGAGACGACGACGAAGGCGTAGGAGGCGATCGAGGAGATGGCGATGCCGAGGCCCACCGACATCGTGCCGGTGGGGATGGCGTCGGCGAGGTGTCGGAATCTCCGGATCAGGTTGGTCATCGTGCATCCGTTCGTGGGTCCGCGCTCGGGTCCGTTCGAGGGTCCGTTCGAGGGACCGGTCCCGGGTCAGGTCCCGGGTCAGGTCCCGCCTGACCCGTCAGGGATCCGGCCATCGGACCGACATTGTTACCCATGGCCGGTCAGAGGATCGCCATGCCGACGGCCGCCACGCTCAGCGCCGCCCACAGCGCCGTCGCCACCGTCGCCGGGCGGGAGCGCAGCACCGAGGCACCGGCGGCCAGCAGGGTGGGGACGATCACCAGCGCATAGCGGAACGGGATGTCGACGTAGACCCGCTGGGCCAGGTAGTTGAACAGGACGATGGCGGGACCGGCGATGAGGCCGGCCGTGAGGCCGGCGACGGCGAGCGTCCGCGCCCGGGAACCCCTGGGGTTCCGGGCCAGCGCCACCACGGCCAGGATCACCAGCGCCGCGGCGGTCACCCCGGAGATCAGGGTGATGAGGTCGTTGCGCATGAACGGCGCCAGGTAGGGACCGAACAGCGGGTCGATGGTCTGACGCCATGCGCCCACGAGCGGACCCACCGGGAAGGTGTCCACGGTGTAGCGCTGGGTCATGGGGATGTCGGATCCGGGGACGGTGGCCAGTGCCATCGCCACGACCTGCCAGACCAGCGCCACACCCACCGCAGCAGCGATGAGCCCACCGAGGGCGAGCAGCCGTCGCCGTTCGCGCCGCACGAAGGTTCGGACCGGTTCGGACCAGCCGGCGGTGCGGACCCGCCCGAGCGGAGAACGATCGCTGCGCAGCAGCAGATAGATCATGACGACGGCCACGGCGATGAGGTTTGTGACCTTGGTGGCGGCACACAGCGCCGAGGCGAGCAGCACCACACCGAGTGACAGCCGACCGCGCTCCCAGCGCAGCACCGCCCAGACCAGCAGTGCGCCGCACAGCAGCGCCGTGCCGTCGTTGTTGATCGTGGCGGCTGCGAACAGCACCGTGGGTGCGGTGATGGCGATGGCGATGATCGATGAGCTGAGGACCCGGCCGGCGCCCACCTCGCGCAGCAGCAGCCACATCGCCCCGACCGCCGCCATCAGCCACACCGCACCGGCGATGCGGCCGTTGGTGACGACATCGTCACCGGCGAAGGGCACCACGGCGGCGATCACCCGTGCCAGCACCCCATCGACGACGTAGTAGGTCGGGGGGTGGATCGCGGCGGTGTTGTATCCGGACTCCTGGAACGTCGCCGGATCGAGCACGGTGCCGGCATCGGTGACGCAGGGGGGGATCTTGACGTCGAACTCGGCGTCGAGACGGTGGCAGGTCTCGGCACGCATGGTGCGTTGACCGATCAGATCCCCGAGCCCGACGAGGTGACCATCACCGGCATTGATGAGGTAGTCGAGATGCTGCGACTCGTCGATCGGCGAGATGGTGTCGTAGTCCTGCACGTGGCCGATCACCAGCGCCAGGGCGAGGGCCATCAGCGCGACGACGCACGCCGCCGAGCGCCACCGGGTCATGCGAGATCGACGACCGAGTGATCTCCGACCATGAGGCGGGTGGCATGGGGTCGGGTGGCGGACCGTCGGACCTCGACCTGCTTGCCGATGAGTGAATCGGCGATCCGGGGCACATCACGGACGACCGACTGTTCGAGCACGACCGAATGCTCGATCTCCGTGTTGATGATCTCGCAGTCGAAGTAGATCGAGGTGAACGGACCGATGTAGCTGTTCACCACCCGGGTGCGCTCACCGATGATGGCGGGTCCGCGCACCGTGGAGTTGATGATCTCCGCACCGGGCTCGATCACCACTCGCCCATCGATGATGGAATCGGCGTCGACCGAACCGCTCACCGATGGCTCGATGGTCTCCAGCACCAGACGGTTGCCCTCGAGCAGCGGCTGCAGTTTGCCGGTGTCCTTCCACCACCCGTCGAGCACCTCATGACGGACCCGGTGGTCGTGGTCGATGAGCCACTGGATGGCGTCGGTGATCTCGAGCTCACCCCGCGGCGACGGAGCGATGGCCGCCACGGCGTCATGGATGCTCCGATCGAACAGGTACACCCCGACGAGGGCGAGGTCGGAGGGCGGATCCTCCGGCTTCTCGACCAGACGGAGGACCTCACCGTCGGCACCGATCTCCGCCACCCCGAACCGCTGGGGGTCGGGGACGCGGGCCAGCAGGATCTGCGCCGAGGGCACGCTCTCGCGGGCGTCGTCGGCTCGGGTGCGGTCCTGCTCGAACCGCTCCACGAATTCGGCGATGCCCTGCCGAAGCAGGTTGTCGCCGAGGTACATCACGAAGTCGTCGTCGCCGAGGAACTCACGGGCGATGAGCACGCAGTGGGCCAGCCCCAGCGGCGCCTCCTGCGGGATGTAGGTGACCTCGGCCCCCCATCGGGAGCCGTCACCCACCGCGGCGCGGATCTCCTCGCCGGTCTCACCGGTGATGATGCCGATGCGGGTGATGCCCGCCTCGACCATGTCCTCGATGCCGTAGAACAGGATCGGCTTGTTGGCCACCGGCACGAGTTGTTTGGCGCTCGTGTGGGTGATGGGGCGGAGCCGGGTGCCGGCGCCCCCCGAGAGGATCAGACCCTTCATAGGTGTCCCTGTCTAGCAGTCGGACGCTCGGCGCCCCGATCCGCTCAGTAGGTCCGGCACCAGGAGACGGGAGCGCCGATGGGGGGACCGAGATTCACCAGTTGCAGACACACCGAGGTGGGCGCGGCCGGGATGGCGACATAGACGAAGAAGCCGTGGTTGTCGCCGTAACCCGGATAGGCGGCGCCCACATCAGGACGAGCATCGGCGGCGGTGAAGGTCTTCGCCGGAACCCCGTCGACCAGCACCCGCACCGTCACCGGGGCGGCGGAGTCGAGATCGAGGACCCAGCCCTTGAGGATCACACCGCCGTACCCACGGTTGGCGAACTCGAGGTTCCCCACCGGCGGCCCGGTGGGCACGGTGACCGATCGACAGCCGAGGGACTGATCCGTACCCCCGACACCGGTGTTGACCACGGTGAGGCAGATCGAGTGGGCGCCGGGGGTGGTCGGGATCGACGCGTTGAAGCCGTGCGCCGCACCGAGGTTGGGATGCACCGCGGCGACGTCGGGACGCTGCGTGGTGGTGTACATGAGTCGCACAGGGGTTCCGTCGACGGTGACACGGACGCGCGCATCAGCGGTCTCAGGATCGAAGGCCCAGCCCCAGACGCGCACACCTCCCGGGATCGCCGAGAGGGAGTCGAAACTGCCGAGCGGTTGACCGTCGATGGTCACGGTGATGCACCCGAGCGAGGAATCACCGGCTCCGGTGGGAGCGACGTTCACGGCCACGGCACAGACCCGACGCGATCCGGCGCCGAGGCGCACGAAACGGGAGAACCCATGGTTCGGCCCGAAGGTCGGATACGTGGCGGCCTGATCGGGACGGGGCAGACCTGCCTGCGCCGTCGCCACCGGCGTGTCATCGGCGAGGATCCGCACGCTGAGCGGACCATCGGTGTCGGGATCCACAGCGAAACCCTTCACGATGGCGCCACCCACCGTGGGCGTGACCGACTCGAGCACACCGGTGGGCTCACCGGGCACGGAGACGGTGAGACAGCCCACCGGCCTGTCGCCCGTACCGAACTCACCGATGTTGACCGCCGTGACGCACACCGAATGCTCGCCACCGGTCACATCGACCGTGGCGCTGAAACCATGGGCGTCGCCGTAGCCCGGGACCGCCGCACCGACATCGGGACGGGATCGATCGGCCATCGCCCGCTTCACGTTCACACCATCGACGGAGATGTCGATCGGGGTCGGGTCATTGGTGTCCGGGTCGAGCGTCCAGCCCACCACGGTGACCCGGTTCACGAGACTGACCGAGGCGGACTCGAAGTTCCCGATCGGATCGATCGTGCGCGGCCCCCAGGGCGTGTCGGCCACCCGGGCATCACCGCAGTCGCCGCGCTGGGCGGTGACATCACAGAGGTTGGAGGCGCGGCTCCACACCACCGAGGTCCGGGCGTTGGCGGTGACCGGCTTGCGAGCGGTGAGTCCGACATCGAATCCGGTGTCCTCACGGATCCAGATCCGGTACTCGAAGCCGTCCAGCTCGATGTCGTAGAACGGCTTCGGCAGCGGGGTGAGGTAGTCGGGCCGGGCCGGGTCGTAGGCCCCGTAGGTCCAGCTGCGCGACCCCTGCGCGCGTCCCGGATCGATGTAGAAACAGGTGAGTCCCTCCCCCAGTCCGACCACGTCGCAGGTGCGCTTCTCCATGCCGCCGAGGGTGTCGATGCTCGGATCGATCCCGATGTCGAGCTTCCCGTTCCTGAGGATGGAGTTGTAGGCGGTCTCACAGCGCGAGTCGGTGCCGCAGTAGTACCAGGCCGCCCAGGCATACGCCCGGCGCTTCACCGGATCGGCGACGCGATCAGCCGGGGCGTTGCACCATCGGTAGGCGATGGTGGTGGCGGCCTGCAGGGCGGCGGTGTCGGTGTCGATGGCCGTGGCCGCGGTGAGGTTCCAGCCACCGGCGGAATCGAACTGCCACAGGCCGATACCGGGGCTGTAGAACGCGCTGGTGTAGGGACCGGAGGTCTCGGCGAACGGGAACAGGTTCCTGTTGAGCGACCAGACGTTCACGTTGTCCCACCGCGACAACGTCATCGGCGACGGTGACCTCGTGCCCGACTCGAACGAGGTGGGCACGATGAGCATGGCCGTGAGCTGCACCGGGGTCAGTCCACAGGCGGCCTTGGCCCGGCCGGCGTTCCACATCGAGGTGATGGGCCCCTCGCCCTGGACCCGATCGGTGGTGGACGGGGAGATCAGCCGGGCGGTGAGTTCCGCCGGGAGGCAGGCCGTGGCGAGGGTGGTCACGGCGAGGGCGGCCAGCAGCAGGGCGAGGACCCGCGGACGCGCAGGACGACGCATCGAGGCGATGCGGCGGCGAGGGGTCGGTCGGGGGAAGTTCACAGGAGTGGCCTCGAGGATCGAGCGCACGCGGCGGTCGGCCGGGTGCTCCGCCCGATCCACAGGCTAGCAATCGACCCCGCCCGAGCGACCGCACCCCACGGCGGGGCACAGGGCCGCCGGTGCCTCAGCGAGCAGCGGCGCGCGACCGGCGCGTCAGTGCCGGGTGTGCGGGGTGCAGTATTGGTCGTACTCGGCGATGATGATCTCGGAGGGGTCGATCGAGCAGGCCGGGCAGTTCGGATCCCGACGGATCCGATAGGTCATGAACGACTGCTCGAGACTGTCGTAGGCCAGCAGACGACCGGAGAGGGAGTCACCCAGCGACAGCAGGAGCTTGATGGCCTCGAGGGCCTGGATCGAGCCGACGATGCCGGGCAGCACACCCAGCACGCCGGCCTCGGCGCAGGAGGGCGCGAGCTCCGGTGGGGGCGGCTCGGGCAGGAAGCACCGGTAGCAGGGTCCGTCATGGGGGAGGAACACCGTGACCTGACCCTCGAAGCGGAAGATCGAGCCGTGCACCACCGGCGTGCCGGTCTTCAGCGATGCATCGTTGAGCAGATAGCGACTCGGGAAGTTGTCGGCGCCGTCGACGACGAGGTCGTACTGCGAGAGCAGTTCCTCGACGTTCGATGCATCGAGGCGCATGTCGTGGGTGACGACATCGACATCGGGGTTGAGCAGCTGGAGGGTCTTCGCCGCCGAGTCGACCTTGCGCATGCCCACGCGCTCGATGTTGTGCACGATCTGCCGCTGCAGGTTCGACTCGTCGACGACGTCCATGTCGATGATGCCGATGGTGCCGACCCCGGCGGCGGCCAGGTACAGCGCCGAGGGTGAACCGAGACCACCGGCGCCGAGGAGCAGCACCCTGGCGTCGAGCAGGGCGAGCTGCCCCTCCTCCCCCACCTCGGGCAGCAGCAGATGACGCTGATAGCGGTTGCGCTGTTCGGCGCTCAGGGTGCGCGGGGCCCGCCATTCGAGTCCCTGGTCCTTCCAGCGGTTGAAGCCACCGTCCATCGACACCACATCGGTGTAGCCGAGCTCACCGAGGGTCTTGGCGGCGAAGGCCGAACGCACCCCACCGGCGCAGAACACCACCACCGGGGTGCTGCGATCGGGGACCCGACCCTCGATCTGGGCCTCGAGATGCCCCCGCGGGATGTGGATCGCCCCCGGGATGGCGCCCTGCTCGTACTCGTCGGGTTCACGGACGTCGAGGAACACCGTCTCCGGCTCGGCCCGCCGACGGGCATCGCCCTCAGCGGTGTCGATCTCGCGGATCTGGGTGCGGGTCTGGGAGAGCAGGTCTCGGAAGGTGGCCATGGTGTGCCTTCACTCGGGGGGAACGGCGATCCGGCGGCGGACCGGCGACTCGGACCAGAAACCCTACCTATCAGGTCAGGTTTTCGCCACCCGATCCCTCGGACGCCGAACGTCAGTCCCCGTCGGCGGCAGCGATCAGGGGATCAGTGCGGGCAGCAGCTCGGTGGCGGACCCCTGCAGCACCACCTCCGCCAGCTCATCCATCTCGGTGGGCTGGGCGTTCACGATGATCACCGGACGGCCGGCGGTCACGGCGATGGGGACCATGCCGGCCACCGGGAACACACTCAGGCTGGTGCCGATGGCGAGCAGGACCTCGGCCTCGGCCGCGGCGCGCTCGGCCCGCGCCAGATCGGCCGCGACCAGCGACTGCCCGAACAGGATGGTCGCCGATTTCATGATGCCGCCGCAGATCGGGCAGGGCGGATCGACCTCGCCGGAGCGCACCCGTTCGAGGGCCTCCTCCATCGGACCGCGCGCGCCGCAGTCGACGCACTCCCAGCGGTGCACCGTGCCATGGATCTCGACCAGGCGATCCGCGGGGGTCCCCGCCTGCAGATGCAGACCGTCGATGTTCTGGGTGACGAGCGTGTGGAGTCGATCGCCGAGATGCGTCAGCGCGCGATGGCCCTCGTTGGGAGCCGCCGAGAACATCGCCGACTCCGCCCGGATGCGCCAGGCATCGCGTCGGACCTGCGGATCGGCGATGTAGGTGGTGATGTTCGATCGCCGCTCGGCGGCCGGGTCGCGGGTCCACACACCCTGGGGGCCGCGGAAGTCCGGGATCCCCGAGTCGGTGCTGATGCCGGCACCGGTGAGCACGGCGACCGAGTCCGCCCCGGCCAGCAGTGCGGCGGCCCGACCGAAGGCGTCGGCGAGGGCCTCGGCGGAAGCGGTCATCAGGAGCGCTCCGTTCCGGTCGGATCAGCCGGTCGGTCCTCGCTGGACCGCTCGTCCCCACCGGCGGTCCCGGCCCGATCGACCTGGCTCAGGGCGAGCGTCTGGGCCAACTGCTCGACCCGCTGCTCGAGTCGACTGACGTGCACCGAGAGGTTCACGGCCACGATCAGCAGGAACAGTGACACGACGGCGAACACCAGGCTCGTCCCGTAGGAGAACCCGAGGGTCGTGGACAGCCGATCCACCAAGGGGCGGGCGAGTCCCAGCACCACTCCGACCACCGCCACGAGGATCCACAGCAGGGCGTAGCTCTCCGAGAGCCGCCGGCGCCGCACGTTCTCGATGATGAACACGAACAGCAGGAGCGCGGCGAGGAGCAGGACGACGCTGAGTCTCATGTCAGTGACCTTTCGGGAGCGGCCGACGGGTGCGGGCGATGGAGATGACGAGCACGAGACGGATGAGGTGGTACACGCTGCGGATGCGGTTGTTCGACGCCACGCCGCCCAACCGCTCGTTCATCGACACCGGGATCTCGATGATCTCGAGTCCGTTGTAGTGGGCGATGAGCAGCGACTCCACGGTGTCGGACAGATACGCGCTCGGATACTGCGAGGCGAACAGTTCGATCGCCCGGCGGCTGAACGCGCGGTAGCCACTGGTGGTGTCGGTGATCCTGCGCCCGATACGACGGGAAAGCACGCGCGAGAGCACCTTCATGCTCAGGCGGCGACTGCTGGAGACCTCGTAGTCGCCGGCCCCCTCGGCGAACCGGGACCCCACGACGACATCGGCTCCGGACCCGACGGCCTCCAGCAGGGCCGCCGCATCGCCGGGGTCGTGCTGACCATCGGCGTCGATCTGCATGGCGACCCGGTACGGACCGGAGGCGGCGAAGCGGAAGCCGGTGCGCAGCGCCGCCCCGACTCCGAGGTTGAACGGGTGACGGACCACGACCGCCCCCGCCGCCCGAGCCCGGTCCGCAGTGGCGTCGGCGGAGCCGTCGTCCACGACCAGCACCTCGGCGTCGAGGCGCTCGCGGATCCCGGCGATGACCGATCCGATGGTCGCCTGCTCGTTCAGCGCCGGCACGATGACGATCACACGGGTCCGCACAGTCGTCCCAGCCTAGTGGAGACCATGGTGGCGACTAGCCTGACGGCGATGACAGCGATCGGTCGGAGAGCGGGACGAACGGGTGTCGATCCCGATCGCATCATCGTCATCATGCCGGCCTACAACGAGCAGGAGGCGCTGCCGGACACGCTCGCCGGTCTGCGTCGGTCCTCGCTCCCGCTCGATGTGGTGGTGATCGACGACGGTTCCGTCGACGACACCGCCGCCATCGCCACGGCGAACGGCGCGGTGTGCCTGCAGCTCCCCTTCAACCTCGGCATCGGTGGGGCGCTGCGCACCGGCTTCCGCTACGCCGTCGAGAACGGCTACCGGCGCGGCATCCAGTTCGACGCCGACGGCCAGCACGATCCCACGCAGATCGAGGCGCTGCTCGCCCCGCTCGCGGACGGGGCCGACATGGTCGTGGGTTCGCGGTTCGCCGGAGCCGGCGCCTACCAGGTCGGCCGCAGCCGGGGACTGGCCATGAACATCCTGCGCTGGGCGATCCGCCGGCTCGCCGGACAGCGCTTCACCGACACCTCCTCCGGGTTCCGCTCCTTCGGTCCCGATGTGCTGGCCCTGTTCGCCGCCGAGTACCCGATCGAGTACATGGACTCGGTCGAGGCGCTCGTCATGGCCTGCCGGGCCGGATTCGAGGTGCGCGAGGTGCCCACGGTCATGCATGAGCGCACCGCCGGTGTGGCCTCGAACCGCAGCTTCCGACTGGCCTATCACTACATCCGGGTGCTGGTCTCCCTGGCCAACACCCCGAAGGCCGAGCGACCGACGCGCATCACGGGGACCACGGCATGAGCACCCGCGCCCATATCGCCCTCGCCGTGCTGGTGGCGCTGGCCATCCTCGTCATCATCAGGCTCGTCCGTCGCCGCCATCTGAAGGCCAAGTACTCCCTGCTCTGGCTCACTCTCGGTGGGTTCATGGTGATCATCGCCGCCGTGCCGGGCCTGCTCGACTGGACCGCCGACGTCCTCGGCATCTACTACCAGCCCACCCTGCTGGTCCTGCTCGGTCTCGCCCTGCTGCTGCTCATCGTCATGCACTTCTCCTACGAGCTGTCGCGCATGGAGAACCGGGTGCGCACCCTCGCCGAGGAGGCGGCCATCCTGCGCCACCGCGTGGCCGCCCTCGAACGCGAGGCCGATGGGATCGCCGACATCGATCCCGGCATCGATCCCGACATCGAACCCGGCGCACCGGATCACGATCCCACCTGAGCCCGGGCACCCCCGAGCCGTGCCGACGGGCGGCCGCCGCCCACCTGCAGCCGCCGGGAATGGGCCAGAGGACCCTGCTGCGCACCGTCGCACCGCCGATCCGACGGGGACCGAAAGTGCATGAGAGCACCCGACCCGAAGGAGCGCCGTGTCCAGCGTCCCGCCCGTGTTCCCCATGATGTCCCTGTCCGTCGAGGGATGGCCCGATCCCGTGATCGACGATCTCGGGCACGATCCCCGCTCCGCCTATGTCGAGCGGTTCTGGCTGCCGATCCTCGGCCCGTCGACGGTGTGGTTCCTCCGACGTCTCGTCGACCGGCTCGACGATCATCCCGACGGCTTCGAGCTCGACCTGGTCGAGGCGGCCCAGGCCCTCGGGGTCGGGATGCGGGGCGGTCGGCACTCGCCGATGCTGCGCACCGTCGAGCGGTCCTGCCGGTTCGGCGCCGCCCGCATGATGGGGGCCACCGGTCTCGCCGTGCGACGACGTCTGGCCCCGCTCACCCGCAGTCAGGTCGACCGGCTGCCCGCCGCCCTGCGGTCCGAGCACGATGCCTGGCTCCAGCGTCCCCGGTCCTCAGCAGCCGTCGACGATCTCCGACGACGGGCCCGATCGCTGGCGCTGTCCATGCTCGAGCTCGGTGAGGACGACACCGCCGTGGAGCGGCAGCTGCACCGCTGGCGATTCCATCCGGCCATGGCCAGCGACGCCCTGCGCTGGGCCCGGGAGAACCATCAGCGGCCGCGGCCGCCGGCGGTGGCGGGCCCGACCGCGCCGCCGACCGAGCGGGTCCGATCCGCGGTGACCCAGGTGCACCGCCCCCGGGTCGGGGCGGTGGGGATCGCCCTCAGGAGCGAGCCCGCCGCGAGCCTCGACGAGGCGGGTTGAAACTGCGGGCGAGCTCCAGCAGCAGGCGTACCCCGTAGCCGGTGCCGCCGTTGCTGTGCTCCGCGTTGTCTCCCTCGGCCCACCAGGCGGTGCCGGCGATGTCGAGATGGGCCCACGGGATCCCCTCGGCGACGAACTCCTGGAGGAACAGGCCGGCGGTGATGGTGCCGCCGCCCCGCCCCTTCGAGATGTTGCGCAGGTCGGCCACATCGGAGTCCAGGAAGGGCCGGTAGTCAGCCGGCAGGGGCAGCGGCCAGACCCGCTCCCCCGCCCGATCGGCGGCGGCGACGACCTGGTCGCGCCAGGCATCGTCGTTGGCGAGCACCGCGGCGATACGACTGCCGAGGGCGATCTCGACGGCACCGGTGAGCGTGGCGAGGTCGATGATGGCATCGGGCTTCGCCTCCGAGGCCAGGCTGAGGGCGTCGGCGAGGATGAGGCGGCCCTCGGCATCGGTGTTGAGCACCTCGACGGTGGTGCCGTTGCGGATCCTGAGGACGTCGCCGGGGCGGGTGGCGTCGCCATCGCTCATGTTGTCGGTCATCGGGAGATACCCGATCACGCGGCAGCGCGGGGCCACGGTGCGGACCGCCGAGAAGAAGCCGAGCACGGCGGCGGCGCCACCCATGTCCATCTTCATGGTCATCATGCCCTCACCGGTCTTGATCGACAACCCACCGGAGTCGAAGGTGATGCCCTTGCCGACCAGCGCCAGCGTGCGGGTGGCACCGGGCGGATCATGGCTGATCTGGACGAAGCGCGGCTCCTCGGTGGATCCGCGGTTGACGCCCAGCAGACCGCCGAGTCCGAGACGCTCGATCTGGGCCGGACCCATGACCTTGATGCCGAGCTCCTCGCGGGTGGCGATCCGTCGCGCCTCGGCGGCGAGGGCTCGCGGCGTGAGCGTGCCTCCGGGCCGGTTGACGAGATCCCGCGCCAGGTTCTGCGCAGCGGCGATCGCCGCTCCCTCAGCGGCGGCGGCGGCCGATCGGGCACCGCCGGCCACCACGATGGTCGCGGCGCGCAGCGTGGGCTTCGCCGGCGTCGACTTGAACTCGGTGAACCGGTAGGACCCGAGGCCGAGGCCCTCGGCGATGGCCCGGACGGCCTCGGGACGGCCTTCGGCGCCGAGGCCCGCCACGATGTCGCGGACGTCGACGGCCACCCGTCGGACCTTCCCCGCCGTGCGGGCGGCCTGGGCGCCGACGCGTCGGAGCCGGGCGGTGTCGATCGGGCCGTCACCGGTGCCGATGAGCGCCAGCATCCGGCCGCCGGTGCCGGCGACCACTGCGACATGATCGGCCCGGCCGGTGAAGCCATGGGCGGCGACGGCGGCGGGACTGACCCCGAGCGACCGATAGGTCGCTGGCTTGGCGGTGCGGGCACCGAGCGGCACGGCGATCAGGTCGGTGCCCGCCGGCACCGAGCTCGCGGTCGTGATCTTGAGCGCCATGGCGACGGTCTCCTTGATGGGGTTCAGTGCCCGACCGAGCGGGTGGGGAGGGAGGTCCCCTCCTGCCAGCGGGCGAGGGTCCAGAGCAGATCCGAGAGACGGTTGAGGTACGGCACCACGACGCTGCCCTCGGCCACCGCCGGCATGGAGTCGCGCTCGGCCCGGCGCACCACGGTGCGGGCCACGTCGAGCAGGGCACCGATGCGGTTCTGACCCGGCACCACGAACTCGGTGGGGGGATCGAACCGTTCGCTGATGGCGTCGATGGTGGCCTCCAGCTTCGCCACCATCTCCTCGGACACGAGCGTGGCCCCCGGGACCAACTTGGATCGACTCGCCCGATCGGTGGCCAGTTCGCCCATGAGCACCCAGAGGTCCCGCTCGATGAGCAGCAGGATCTCGGCCAGCTCGGGTTCGGCCTCGGCCCGAGCCAGTCCGATCGCCGCCTGGGCCTCGTCGACGGCGCCGTAGGCGGTGGGCGCCGGGGAATCCTTCGCCACCCGGCCTCCGTAGAGCAGTCCAGTGGTGCCGTCGTCGCCATGGCGTGTGTAGATCTTCACGCTGCGCAGCCTAGGTCCCGCACCTCCCCCGACCCCCACCGACGCGAGGATCCGACGGGTGGCTCTGCTAGGTTTCGTCGGTCGGTGCTGTCCTGATGGGTCGGGCCAGAGCGCCCCAGTCGCCGGCCGGAACGAGCGGCGCATCGCGCCCTTCGCCGTGAGTCGCACCGAACCGGGTGCACCGCTCCAAGGAGACCCATGAGCAGCTTCCTCGACGCAGCCCGCGAACGCGTGGTCATCTACGACGGCGCCATGGGCACCGGCATCCAGTTGCGCGGGCTCACCGCCGATGACTTCGGCGGACCGGACCTCGAGGGCTGCAACGAGCTGCTCGCCGTCACCCGACCCGATGTCATCTCCGAACTCCATGCCGCCTACCTCGAGGTGGGCTGCGAGGTCATCGAGACCGACACCTTCGGGGCCTTCGCCATCCCCCTCGGGGAGTACGGCATCGCCGAGCGCACCCACGAGCTCAATGTGGCCGCCGCCGCGCTGGCCCGAGAGGTGGCCTCGTCCTATGCAACGCCGGACCGTCCCCGCTGGGTGGCCGGCTCGATCGGCCCCGGCACCAAGTTCCCCTCCCTCGGCCAGATCCGCTACGCCGAACTGCGCGATCACTACGAGGAGCAGAGCCACGGTCTGCTCACCGGCGGCGTCGACCTGATCATCATCGAGACGATGTTCGACCTGCTCACCGTGAAGGCGGCCATGAACGGCGCCCGTCGGGCGATGCGCAGCCTCGGCCGGGAGGTGCCGCTGCAGGTGCAGGTCACCATGGAGCTCACCGGGCGGATGCTGCCGGGCACCGAGATCGCGGCTGCGCTCGCCGCCATCGATCCCCTGCGCCCCGATGTCATCGGCATCAACTGCGCGACCGGTCCGGTGGAGATGGGCGAACACCTCCGGCACCTGAGCGCCCATGCCCGCATGCCGATCTCCTGCATCCCGAACGCCGGTCTGCCCAGTGTGGTCGACGGCCACATGCACTACGACCTCACGCCGGCCCAGCTGGCCGAGCACCATGCGCGCTTCATCACCGAACTCGGCGTCACCGTCGTGGGCGGCTGCTGCGGCACCACCCCGGAGCACCTGGCCGCCGTGGTCGAGGTCTGCCGCGACCTCTCACCGGCCCCCCGCCGTCCCGTGCATGAGGCGGGGGCCACCTCGATCTACTCGATGGTCCCGTTCGAGCAGGACACCTCGTTCATGATCATCGGCGAACGCACCAACGCCAACGGCTCGAAGAAGTTCCGCGAGTCCATGCTCGAGGGCGACCTCGACACCTGCGTGCAGATGGCCAAGGACCAGGTCCGCGAGGGTGCCCATGTGCTCGATCTGTGCGTGGACTACGTGGGGCGCGACGGCACCGCCGACATGGACGAGATCGCCAAGCTGCTCGCCACCCAGTCGAGTGTTCCGCTGGTGCTCGACTCCACCGAGCCCCAGGTGCTCGAAGCCGGGCTGTCCTGGCTCGGTGGCCGCGCCATCCTCAACTCGGCCAACCTCGAGGACGGCGAGGCCGAGGGCAGCCGTCTCGATCGCGTGATGTCGCTGGCCCGCGAGTACGGCGCAGCGATCATCTGCCTGCTCATCGACGAGGAGGGGCAGGCCCGTGATGTGGAGTGGAAGATGCGCATCGCCCATCGCATCCACGACATCGCCGTGCATCGGTACGGCCTCGAACCGAGCGATCTCATCTTCGACGCCCTGACCTTCCCGCTCTCCACCGGTGATGACGACCTGCGGGGCGATGCCATCGCCACCATCGAGGCCATCCGCCGGATCAAGACCGAACTGCCCGGTGTGTTCACCACCCTCGGTGTCTCCAACGTGTCCTTCGGACTCCGGCCGGCGGCCCGCCACGTCCTGAACTCGGTGTTCCTCGCCGAGTGCGTCCAGGCCGGACTCGACTCCGCCATCGTGCATGCGGCCCGCATCATGCCGCTCAACCGCATCCCCGAGGAGCAGCGGCAGGTCTGTCTGGATCTCATCCACGATCGGCGTCGTCCCGGCTACGACCCCCTCACCGCCCTGCTCGAGGTGTTCTCCGATGTGGAGGCCACCGCCGTCGAGCAGGAGGACCGCAGCGACTGGACCATCGAGCAGGTGCTGAGCCGCCGCATCATCGACGGCGACCGCGAGGGCCTCGAGGCCGACCTCGACACCGCCATGGCCGAGGGTCTCGAGCCGCTGGCCATCATCAACGAGGTCCTGCTGGCCGGCATGAAGGTCGTGGGCGATCTGTTCGCCACCGGCGAGATGCAGCTGCCGTTCGTGCTGCAGTCCGCGGAGACGATGAAGACCGCCGTCGCCCATCTCGAGCAGTTCATGGAGCGGACCGATTCCGGGGGCAAGGGACGCATCGTGCTGGCCACCGTGAAGGGTGACGTGCACGACATCGGCAAGAACCTCGTCGACATCATCCTCACCAACAACGGCTACGAGGTGCACAACATCGGCATCAAGATCTCGATCGCCGAGATGATCGAGAAGGCGCTCGAGGTCGGCGCCGACGCCATCGGCATGAGCGGTCTGCTGGTGAAGTCGACGCTCATCATGCGCGAGAACCTCGAGGAGCTCAACGCCCGGGGGCTCTCGGACATCCCGGTGCTGCTGGGTGGTGCCGCCCTCACCCGCAGCTATGTCGAGCGGGATCTGCGCGAGGTCTACGAGGGTCGGCTGTTCTACGGCAAGGATGCCTTCGAGGGTCTGCGGGTCATGGATCGACTCGGCGAGATCCGCCGGGGCACCGCCGAGGACGATCCGACCTGGGGCCGCCAACCGAGCGAGAGCCGGGTGCCGGCTCGGGCCGGTTCCCGCGCCGAACCCGCTGCGCCCGCCGATCTGCCGGCCCGCTCCCCCGAGGTGGCCGTCGACACGCCGGTGTTCACGCCGCCCTTCCTCGGCTCGAAGGTGGTCAAGGGGATCGCCCTCGACGACATCGTGGCCTATCTCAACGAGACCGCCCTGTTCCGCAACCAGTGGCAGTTCCGCCCCGAGCGAGCCGCCGACGGCACCGTCGAGTCCGACGAGGAGTTCCGGACCCGCATCCGCGCCGTGCTGCGGGAGCAGCTCGCTGCGGCCAAGGCCGCCGACATGCTCATCCCGCAGGTGGTCTACGGGTACTTCCCGGCCAACGCCGATGGTGACGATCTGGTGATCTGGACCGACGACACCCGCACCGTCGAGCGCGCCCGGTTCCACTACCCGCGTCAGACCGAGGCTCCGCATCTGTGCATCGCCGACTTCTTCCGGCCC
The DNA here is from genome assembly GCA_018969405.1 of Acidobacteriota bacterium. GTDB lineage: Bacteria > Actinomycetota > Acidimicrobiia > Acidimicrobiales > Acidimicrobilacustridaceae > Acidimicrobilacustris. The sequence goes on along the minus strand of JAGWYK010000010.1, from coordinate 26,365 downwards.
GTCGGCTCCCCCGATCCCGACTACGCCGCGTTCCACATCGTCACCATGGGCCAGCGGGTCAGCGATGTCGCCGCCTCCCTGTTCGCCGAGAACCGGTACCAGGAGTACCTGCTGGTGCACGGCCTCGGGGTCGAGATGGCCGAGGCGCTGGCCGAGCACTGGCACCACCGCATCCGCACCGAATGGGGATTCGTCGACGAGGACGGCCCGTCGCTGGCCGGCCTGTTCCGTCAGCAGTACCGCGGCGGCCGCTACTCCTGGGGGTACCCGGCCTGTCCCGATCTGGTCGACAACCTCACCGTGGCCGAACTGCTCGACGCCGGCCGCATCGGCATCGCGGTGGGTGAGGACACCGGGTTCCAGTACCAACCGGAACAGACCACCTCGGCGCTCATCTGCCACCACCCGCAGGCGAAGTACTTCATCGCCCGCTGAGCCGCGTCAGGAGAGCAGGGCCCGAGCCACCAGGTCGATGCCGAAGGCCGTGAGGATGGCGAGGTAGAGCAGGCCGGTGGCGGCCATGACCGCCGAGTAGGCCCGCTCGCGCAGGGCGAGGCGGGTGGTGATCACCAGTCCGATGGTGGTGACGACACAGGCGATCCAGAACCAGACCAGCAGCCCGCCGTACCCGTCATCGATGGAGCCGTCGATGGCCGAGACCATCCCGGTGGGCACCAGCAGCAGCGCCACCTCGGGGATCCAGAGCCAGCCGGTCCAGCGCACCAGCTCGAGCAGGGCACCGCGGGCCAGGCCGGGCTGCACCAGGTACCAGTGGCCGAGCAGCATGGCGTCGGTGACGGCGCCGAGGAACAGCGCGCCGACCACGAACCGGGCCACCGCCAACCAGGCCGGACCACCGGCGTGCAGTCCACTGGCGACCACACCGACCAGACCGATGACGGGGGCGAGGAGATCGAGACGCGGATCGAACTCGGGTCCGGTGATGTCCTTGGCCGCCGCCGCGCGATCGATGCCGGTCATGGCCGCCACCCGGGCGGTGCGAGCCTCGGCCAGTTCGTTCTGTCCGGCGACACCGGCGCGCCGACGCACCACCGACGACACCAGCACCGCGATGGCCACCACACCCACCAGCAGCGAACTGATGTCGCGCACCGGGAGCGGATCGATGACGGCGACACCCACCCAGAAGGCGCCGAAGGCCATGAGGGCGTAGACCCCGCGCATGAGCCAGCCGTAGCCGAGCGAGACCTCGCGCCGACGGGTGGTGACCCACAGGAACAGCAGGCCGCCGGTGGCCCACTGGAGCAGGAACGAGGCGGCGTCGAAATCGATCATCGGTGGCTCCGGGGCCGATCAGACGTCGACGGCGACGAGGCCGTGATCGGCACGGTTGAGGGGCTCGGGCCCCTCGGCGGTGGTGGCCACGATGTCCTCGAGACGGAAGCCGAAGCGGCCGGGCAGGTAGATGCCGGGCTCGACCGAGTACACGTTGCCGACCTCGAGGCGATGGCTGTTGCCGGCCACGATGTAGGGATCCTCGTGCTCCTCGACCCCGATGCCATGGCCGGTCCGGTGCATGAACCACTCGCCGTAGCCGGCGGCGGCGATGATCGATCGGGCCGCATCGTCGACCGCTTCGCAGCGGGTGCCGACCGCCCCCGCCGCCACCGCCGCCCGCTGGGCCTCCTCGAGCACGGCGTAGACCTCGAGCATCTCGGGATCGGGAGCACCGGTGACCACACAGCGGGTGATGTCTGAGCAGTAGCCCACTCCGGTGTCGGTGCGCATGGTGCCCCCGAAGTCGCAGAGCACGACCTCATCGGGGCCGATGACGCGGGCACCGGGTTCGTGGTGGGGGCTGGCGGCGTTCTCGCCGGCGGCGACGATGGCGAAGTTCACCCGGTGATGCCCCTCGGCGAGGATGCGACGCCCCAGCTCGGCCGACACCTCGGCCTCGGTCCGCCCGATGAGCGGGATGGCACCCGCCTGCAGCTCGGCGGCGATGCGGTCGACGGCGGCGGCGGCCCGACGCAGCATGGCCAGCTCCGCCGGTTCCTTCACCGCCCGGAGCGGACCGATCACCCGAGAAGCGTTCACGAACGCCACCGAGGGGAGATGATGCTGGAGATCGACGAGGAACTGCGCCCAGGTGCGGTTGCCGATGGCAGCCCGGCGGGCGGGACCGACCAGTGCGGCCACGATGGCCACCGGGTCCTCGGTCTCGCCCCAGCCCCGCAGATCGAACAGGTCGGGGTCGTGCACCACCCGGGGGACCTCGAGCCTCGGGACCACGAGGGTGGCACGGGCGTCGCGGGGCACCACCAGCATGGTGAGACGCTCGAGGGGCATGGCCTCGTAGCCGATGAGCCAGGGAAGGTCGGGCCCCACCGACAGCAGACAGACATCGATGTCCTGGTCGCGCAGCGCCCTGCGCACCCGTTCGAGCCGATCGCTGTGCATCAGGGCGAGACTACCGGTCGCGTTCGCCGGCATCGGCGGCGTGGGCCGCCCGCTTGGCGTGATAACTGGACCGGGTGAGCGGACTCGACTCGACATGGTCGATGCCCATGGCCTCACCGGCGAGTCGGTACTGCTCGAACTGGGCCGGCGTCACCCACCGCTCGACCGGCAGATGATGCGAGGTCGGTCGGAGGTACTGACCGATGGTCACGATGCTCACCCCGATGCCGGCGAGATCGGCGAGGGTGGCGAGGATCTCGTCGTCGGTCTCCCCCATACCCACCACCAGACCGCTCTTGGTGACCAGACCGGCGGCCCGCGCCCGCCCCAGCACGGCGAGGGAACGGGCGTAGCCGGCCGAGGGGCGCACGGCGCGCTGCAGCCTCGGCACGGTCTCGACGTTGTGGTTCAGCACATCGGGGCGAGCGGCGAAGATGCGATCGAGGGACTCGGCCCGTCCCCGGCAGTCGGAGATGAGCACCTCGATCTGGGCGCCCGGCACCCGGTCGCGGATGGCGTGCACGGTGGCGGCCATGGCCCCGGCGCCGTCATCGTCGAGATCATCGCGGGCCACGGTGGTGACCACGGCGTAGGACAGACCCAGCCGCTCGACCGCCTCGGCCACCCGGGCGGGTTCGTCGACATCGAGCGGTTCGGGCCTCCGGGTGTCGACCAGGCAGAACCCGCAGGCCCGGGTGCAGCGCTCACCGTTGATCATGAACGTGGCGGTGCCATCGGCCCAGCACTCGGAGAGATTGGGACAGCCCGCCTCCTCGCACACGGTGACCAGCGAGAGATCGCGAAGGGTGCGACGGATGGCGAGTGCGCCGTCACCGAGATCGACGCGGGCCCGCAGCCACTCGGGCTTGCGCTCGTCGACGGCCAGGCCACCGGCCACACCGGCAGCGGCGAGACGTCCCCGCAGTCGCAGGGACGGACCCTCGACGGCCACGCCCGATCCTCCGACGCCACCGGCGGCCGCACCGTGGTCGGCGGCGCGGCGCACGGGCGCGCCAGCCCCGAGTCCGCGACTGAACGGCGCCAGATCCTCATCGCCCTCCCGGGTGCGCCACACCACGTCGCTGCGCTCCCATCCCTCGGCCCCCGGACCGGCCCACCGATCGACGGCTCGGGCCACCACCAGATCGACGACCTCGCGCATCGAGACCTCGATGCCCTCCTGCGCGATGGAGGTGACCCCCTTGTCGGCGATGCCGCAGGGGACGATGTGATCGAACATCGCCATCTCGGGCGCGACGTTCAGGGCGAAGCCGTGCATGGAACGACCGCGGGCCAGACGCACGCCGATGGCGGCGATCTTGCGGGGTCGGTCGGACTCGGGATCGATCCAGACGCCGGGGTGCTGCGGGAGTCGACCGGCGTTCGCAAGACCGAGCTCGGCGAGGGTGTCGATCACGAGCTGCTCGACCGCTCGCACATGGGCGACGGTGTCGGGTCGATCACCGCCCCCCTTGCCGGGCAGGGAGAGGATGGGGTACCCCACCAGCTGGCCGGGACCGTGATAGGTGACGTCGCCACCCCGATCGGCCCGCACCAGTTCGACCCCCACCGAGCCCGGGTCGACCAGCACATTGGCCAGATCGGCCCGCGCGCCGAGGGTGTAGACGTGAGGGTGCTCGAGCAGCAGCAGCCAGTCGTCGCGACCGTGCTCGAACAGCGCATGCTGGAGGTCGGCGGCCTCTGCGTAGGGGACGCGACCGAGCCAGCGGACGCGCAGGCGACGGCTCGGTTCCCCGATCGGCCGCTCGCCCACGGCATCCATCGTCAGAGCTCCGCCTCCCAGTCGCGGGTCTCGAGGATCTCCTTGACCTCCCGCAGGAACGCGGCGGCATAGGCGCCGTCGAAGGCACGATGATCCCAGGCCATGGCCAGCAGACCGACGGAGTGGATGGCGATGGCCTCGGAACCATCGGCGGCGGCGACGACCACCGGCCGACGATGCACGCCATCGGTGCTGATGATGGCCACCTGCGGCTGGTTGATGATGGGCAGCACCATGTGACTGCCGAACGAGCCGGAGTTGGACAGGGTGAAGGTTCCACCGGAGATGTCATCGGCCGACAGCGACTTGGAACGGGCCCGACGGGCCAGCGCGTCGACGTCACGGGCGATGGCCCGGAGCCGCTTGTCGTCGGCCTCATGGATCACCGGAGCCAGCAGACCCTCGAAGTCGATGTCGACGGCGATCGAGAGGTTGACGTAGTTGTGCACGATGAGCTCACCGTCACCGACGGTGGCGTTGAGGTGGGGGAAGCTGCGCAGGGCGTCGACCACGGCGCGGGAGATGAACGGCAGGTAGGTCAGGCCGAACCCCTCCTCGGCTCGGAACGTCTCTCGGTGGGCGCGTCGCACCCGCTCGACGTTCTCGTAGTCGACCTCGACCACCGTGTAGGCGTGGGGCGAGACCTGCTTCGACATGACCATGTGCTCACCGGTGCGGCGGCGGATGTTGTTGAGCGGTTCGACGGAGTCGCCGGTGCCCGTGCGGGGGGTGGGCTGGGTGCGACGGCCGCCGGGGGACGCGGCGGCGATCGGCGCCGTCACCGTTCCGGGGCGGGCCGGTGCGGCGACGCGGGTGCGGATGGCGGCCTCGACGTCGTTGCGGGTGACCCGACCACCGGGTCCGGTGCCGACGATGGTGGAGGCATCGAGCCCGTAGGTGGCGACCAGCTGCCGTACGATCGGTGACTGCAGCCGACCGTCGCCGGCGGCCGCCGCGGGAGCAGGTGCTGGTGCAGGTGCTGGCGCGGGTGTGGGCGCCGGAGCGGGTGCGGCGGCCGGGGCAGGGGGTGTCGGGGCCGGTGTCGGTTCCGGCGCCGCCACGGCAGCGGGCTCGGGCTCGGGCGCGGGCGCGGCCTCAGGCGCAGCAGGAGCTGCGGGGGCCGAACCGGCATCGCCCACCACGGCGATGACCGTGCCCACATCGACGGTGTCGCCCTCGGGCACGCGGATCTCGGTCAGCACCCCCGACACCGGCGAGGGGACCTCGGAGTCGACCTTGTCGGTGGAGACCTCGAAGAGCACCTCGTCCTCGGCGACGACGTCGCCGATCTGCTTGAACCACTTGGTGATGGTCCCTTCGGTCACCGATTCCCCGAGCTGCGGGAGTTGGATCTCGGCCATGGTGGGTGTTCCTCCGATGGAGATGGGGGGCGGTTCGGATCGGCGCTGCGAGGCTACCGATGTCGGTGGGCGGAGCGGGACCTCAGTGCAGTGATCGTCCGGTGAGGGCCATCACGCTCTCCCCGAACAGTTCGCTGAGGGTGGGATGGGGCTGGATGAACTGGGCCACCTCATCGGCCTCGGCCTCCCAGTTGACCGCCAGATAGGCCTGCCCGAGCTGCTCGGTGACCCAGGGGCCGACCATGTGCACGCCCAGCAGTCGGCCGCCGGTGCCATCGGCGCGCTTCTCGGCGATGATCTTCACCATGCCCTCGGGCTCGCCGACGATCAGGGCGCGGCCGTTGCCGGCGTAGCGGTGCTTGCTGACGATGACGTCGAAGCCAGCCTCCTTGGCCGAGGCCTCGGTGTGGCCGACGAAGCTCACCTCGGGGTGGCAGTAGATGCACCAGGGCACCTTGGCGTAGTCGATGGGGTGGGGATCCTCTCCGAGGATGTCCTTGATGATGAGGATCCCCTCGGCGAAGCCCACATGGGCCAGCGCCGGGGTGGCGATGAGGTCGCCGATGGCGTACACGCCGGGCTCCGCCGTGCGGCAGAGCTCGTCGACGATGACATGGCCGCGATCGCTCACCGCCACGGCGGTGCCGGCGAGATCGAGGTTCTCCGACAGGGGCCGACGCCCGACCGAGACCACCACCGTGTCGACCTCGAGGGTCTCACCGTCGCCGAAGCGCACCACGGTGCCCTCCGCGTTCGGACTGTGGCCGTCGACGCTCACCCCGGTGCGCACCGTGATGTTGCGCTCGGCGAAGGACTTGAGCACGACACGGGTGATGTCGTCGTCGCAGCCGGGCAGGATCTTGGGCAGCGCCTCGAGGATCGTGACCTCGGTGCCGAGATCGGACATCATCGAGGCGAACTCGCACCCGATGGCTCCACCACCGATGACTGCGGCCCGACGCGGGAGGGTCTGCAGCGACAGCACCTCGTCGGAGGTCACGACCCGGGTGCCGTCGACCTCGAAGCCGGGGATGGTGCGCGGGACCGATCCGGAGGCCAGCACCACATGGGTGCCGGTGAGTTCGACATCGCCCGAGGACCCTCCCGAGACCCGCACCCGATGGTCGGCCCCCAGGGTGCCGATGCCGTCGAACACGGTCACCTTGCGACGCTTGAGCAGACCGGTGAGACCGCCGTGCAGGGTGTCGATGACCTCCTGCTTGCGCACCTGGGTGACACTGAAGTCGAGGGTGGGTTCGGAGGTGGTGAGACCGAACTGGGCGGCGGACTCGATGGCCCGGCGGACCGAGGCCGTCTCGAGCAGCTCCTTGGCCGGGATGCAGCCGACGTGCAGGCAGGTCCCGCCCACCTTGGCCTTCTCGACCAGCGCGATGCGCAGCCCGGCGGAGGCACCGTAGAGGGCGGCTCCGTAGCCGGCGGGACCACCACCGATGATGACGACGTCGAACTGCTCGGCCACCTGGCCACCTCCGTGAGAGCGAACCCCCCGAGCCTACCCATGGCCACTGGGACCGGAATCGTGACGGGCGACCACCGGAGGCGGTGGGGAGCAGCGAGGCCCCTCCTCCTGCGGTGGCGCGAACTGCGGCGACTACTGCTGCTGCTGCTGACGCTGCTGGTCGCGGCGATCCTGCTCCAGCAGCAGCCTCCCCGGGGGCGGGACGGCGGCGGTCTCGACCACCGGGAGACGACGGATCTCCACATCCGGGGTGACCGAGGCGCCCGCCCCGCCGGAGAACACCCCGCGCAGGGGCTGCACATCGGCGTAGTCACGTCCGTGACCGATCTTCACATGCCGCTGACCGACTGCGGTCTGGTTGGTGGGATCGAGGGCGAACCATCCATGCCCGGGGATGGCGGCCTCGAACCAGGCATGGGTCTGCACCCGCACCGCATCGTCGGGATCCTCGGCGGCATCGGCCGGAGGCAGCGTGGTCTCATCACGGGTGAACAGGTATCCCGACACGTAGCGCGCCGGGACCCCCCGGCTGCGGCAGAGGGCGACGGCGAGATGGGCGAAGTCCTGACAGACGCCGTGACCGTGGGCCAGCACCTCGTCGACGGGGACACCGACGCTGGTGACCCCGCGCTCGTAGCGCAGGGTGGCACCGACCAGTCGGTGCAGGGCGAGCACCCAGCCGACGACGTCGCCACCGGCCGCCGCCGTCTGCTCGGCCGCCAACCGGACGATCTCCGGACCCCAGTCGGCATGGGGGGTGCGCTCGAGGTACTCGGCATGCCGATCGACGAAGGCGGGCTCCACCAGCAGCTCCGGTCGGCTCATGCCCATGGGCAGCGGGCGATCACGGGTGTCGACGGTGGCCTCGGCGAGCACCTCGAGCGAACTGTGCGGTGCACGGGTGCCGAAGGCGTCGACGCGGGTGCCCCAGTAGTCGGTGGAGGACACGACCTTCGCCGTCGGCGAGGTGGTGACCCGGTAGCTGATGAGCTGCTGGAACTCGTCGGTGCAGGGGCAGGCGCGCAGCTCGTTCTGCGATTCACGCACGAGCCCGTCATAGGTGAACGAGCTCCGGTAGCGGATGTCGAGTCTCATCGGTTCCCCTCACCGGGGAACACCTGCACGGTGTGGAGGTCGAAGTCATGGGCGCTGGTGAAGTACTGCGCACCCACGGCGGCGCTCACACCCCGGATGGCGGATTCGAACCGGAACAGCTCCGCCTCGAGATCACCGTCCATGATCTCGCGGATGTCGGCGAACTCCAGCTCGGCCCGGAGCCGACCGGCGAGACGGAGGGCCACCCCGGGTTCGTCCTCGCCCTGCAGCATGCGCAGGGCGTCCTCGGCGGTGCGCACGGCGAAGAACACGCTGCGGGGGAAGGTGCGCGACAGCAGCAGGAACGACACGACGTCGAGCGGATCCATCGAGGTCCGATGCGCCCGCCGGTAGGCCTCCAGCGCCGAGGCCGAGCGCAGCGTGCCGACCCACTCGTGGAACCCCGAGGCCTCCAGGTACTGCTGACGCACGCGCAACAGCCGCGACGACCATTCGGCCCGCTCGAGGTTCCATCCCAGCTTGAGGAACCGCCATCCCTCATCTCGGGCGAGTGTCTCGGTGGCCACACCGGCCACGGTCTGGCACTGCTTGCGCACGAACCCGTAGAGCTCATGGGGCTGGTGCTCGACATCGGTGCGCAGGTTCCGCGACCGCAGGCTGAGGCAGAACTCGTTGAGCGACTGCCACACCTCGGTGGAGAGCGACTCGCGCACGGTGCGGGCGTTCTCCCGGGCCGCCTCGACGGCGGAGAGGATCGAGCCGGGGTTGCTGCGATCGTCGACGAGATAGGCCGACACCGCAGCGGCCGTGATCGGAGTCCGTGCCTCGCGGGCGGCCTCGTCGAGACCGACGGCGTGGAGCACCCCGCGCCAGGCCGTGCGCTCCTCGGCCACGGTGGCCTCGAGCAATCCGTGATAGGTGACATCGAGGAGACGAGCGGTGTCCTCGGCCCGCTCGAGGTATCGACCCATCCAGAAGAGGTTCTCGGCGTCGCGGGCCAGCATCAGGAGGTCACCTCCACGTCCCCGGTGACCTCGAGCAGCGGCGTGGCGGCCGCCGCATCGGTGTCCCCCTCGGCCTCCCCGGTCGGGCGTGCCGCCAGCACCCAGGTGTCCTTGGAGCCGCCACCCTGCGAGGAGTTCACGACGAGCGAGCCCTTGCGCATGGCCACGCGGGTGAGACCTCCGGGGATCACCTCGACGGTGTCGCTGGTGAGCACGAAGGGCCGCAGATCGATGTGGCGGCCCTCGAGATGGTCGTCGATCAACGTGGGGTGCCGTGACAACGACACGACCTCCTGGGCGATCCAGTTGCGGGGATCCGCGAGGATGTCGGCCCGGCAGGCCTCCAGCTCGGCCTCGGTGGCCTTGGGCCCGATCGTGATGCCGTACCCGCCGGCCTCGGCCACCGGCTTGATGACGAGGCGGTCGAGGTTGGCCAGCACGAACTCCAACTGTTCGGGCTCCCAGAGCAGATAGGTGTCCACGTTCGGCAGGATCGGACGCTCACCGAGGTAGTACTCGATCATCTGGGGGACATAGGCGTAGACGGCCTTGTCATCGGCCACGCCGTTGCCCACCGCGTTGCAGATGGTGACGTTGCCCGACCGTGCCGCCGCCATGAGCCCCGGCACCCCGAGGGTCGAGTCCGGCCGGAAGGTGACCGGATCGAGGAAGGAGTCATCGATCCGGCGGTAGACCACATCGACCCGCTTGAGGCCACGGGTGGTGCGCATGTAGAGCACATGGTCGTCGACCACGAGATCGCGACCCTCGACGAGTTCCACGCCCATGTGGGCGGCGAGGAACACGTGCTCGAAGTAGGCCGAGTTGAACACCCCCGGGGTGAGCACCACGACCGTCGGGGTGTCACCGGCGGCGGGCGGAGCCACCCGGCTGAGAGCGCCGAGCAGCGAGCGTCCGTAGTGATCCACCGGACGCACCGGCGCATCGGTGAACACGTTCGGGAGAAGGCGGGTCATGGCCACCCGGTTCTCGACCACATAGGAGATGCCGCTGGGACTGCGCAGGTTGTCCTCGAGCACACAGAACCGGCCCTCGGCATCGCGCACGAGATCGATGCCGGCGACCAGACACCGCGCCCCGAGAGGGACCGGGATCCCGAAGGCCTCCCGCGAGAATCCGTCCGAGGAGGTCACCAGCCACCACGGGATGACGCCGTCGTGCACGGCGGCGCGCTCACCGACGTAGAGATCGTCGAGGAACCGGTTCAGCGCGGTGACGCGCTGCACGAGTCCGCTCTCGATGACCTCCCACTCCGCCGCCGTGATCACCCGGGGCAGCAGATCCATCGGGAACGTGCGCTCGATCCCCTCGTCCTCCTCGTAGACGGTGAAGGTGATCCCCTGGCTGCGGAAGGCGGCGTCGCGACGACGCTCGCGTCGGGCGAGATCCTCGGCGCTGAAGCGCCGGAGCCGGTCGAGGAGCCCGGTGTAGTGCTCCCGCACCTCGCCCGGCCCGGAGAACACCTCGTCGAAGAACGTCTCGGGGTCGTAGTCGTCGAACAGTCCTGCAGCCACGGTGGGCACCGTAGGGCACTGCAGGGGCGGGGTCAGGCGGGACCGGACCTCTTCACAGACCGTTCATCCGACGGACACAGGCTGGCCGAGTTCGGCCGGAACGGAGGGTCCGGTCTCAGCGGGTGGCCATGAGCAGCTGGGCCGAACCGGCCACGAGTATGGCGAACCCGCAGGCCAGGGCGAGGAGAATCAGCTTGCGGGTGCTCATCGGGTTCGATCGTAGCGGTCCGGTGGTTCCTCGCCGCCTTCGGGCATAGTCGGGGCGCCGGCGGTGTTGACCCCGGCACAACCCCCCCATCGAGGAGCGTCCCCCGTGTCCGACCCCAAGAAGATCGCCATCACCGGCGCGTCCGGCCTCATCGGCCGAGCCCTGAGCGCCTCGCTGCGCGCCGATGGTCATACCGTTCTGCCGCTGGTCCGCCGACCCGTCGCCGCCGGCGAGCAGGCGGTGTCCTGGGACCCCGCGGCCGGCACCATCGACGCCGCCGGCCTCGAGGGTCTCGATGGCGTGGTGCATCTGGCCGGAGCCGGGATCGGCGACCATCGCTGGACCGATGCCTATCGACGCGAGATCCTCGAGAGCCGCAGCCGAGGGACCGAGCTGCTGGCGGGCACCCTGGCCGCCCTCGACACTCCACCGCCGGTGCTGGTGAGCGGGAGCGCCATCGGGTACTACGGCGACACCGGCGAGACCGCCGTGACCGAGGACGCGCCCGCCGGATCGGACTTCCTGGCCGAGGTGTGCCGACAGTGGGAGGCCGCCACCGCCCCCGCCGAACAGGCCGGGGTGCGGGTCGCCCATCTGCGCACCGGCATCGTGCTCACCCCTGACGGCGGGGCGCTGGCCAAACTGCTGCCCCTGTTCCGACTGGGCCTCGGTGGCCGTATGGGCTCGGGTCGTCAGTGGTGGAGCTGGATCAGCCTGGACGACGAGGTCGGCGTCATCCGTTGGCTGCTCGACCATGAGGTGCGGGGCCCGGTGAACGCCACCGCTCCCGGCCCGGTGACCAACGCCGAGATGACGCGCATCCTCGGCCAGGTGCTGCGCCGCCCCACCCTGCTGCCGGTGCCCTCCTTCGGTCCCAAGCTGCTGCTCGGCGCCGATCTCGCCACGGCACTGCTGTTCACCAGCCAACGGGTGACGCCGGGCGTCCTGGGCGCCCAAGGATTCCCCTTCGCCCATCCCACCCTCGACGAGGCGCTCCGTTCCATGCTCGATCGACCGACCGCCGCCTGAGAGACTGTGGCCATGACCTCCGCGTACCCCGTCAAGCAGGTGTCGGTCAGTCGCATCATCGCCGCCGAGCCCCAGGCCATCTTCGACGTCCTCGCCGATCCCGCCAAGCATCCGATCATCGACGGATCGGGGAGCCTCAAGAAGGTCAAGGGCAACCCGGGCCGACTCTCGCTCGGCGCGAAGTTCTCGATGGGCATGAAGATCATCTTCAACTACTCGATCAAGAACACCGTGGTGGAGTTCGAGGAGGGCCGACGGATCGCCTGGCGTCACTTCGGTCGCCACATCTGGCGCTACACCCTCGAACCGGTGCCCGGCGGCACCGAGGTCACCGAGACCTTCGACTGGGCGCCGGCCATCAGCACGGCCATGATCGAACGTCAGGGCTACCCCACCAAACATCCCATCGACATGGCGGCCACCCTCGAACGTCTCGACACCTACGTGACCACTGGTGAGGTCCCCCCGGCCACGCCGTGACCCCCCTGCACGCGTCGCTGCGCCCGCTCGGTTGGGACGAGGCCTGGGGACGCGAACTCCTGGCCTGTGACGCCGAGGCCGTTCCCGGCCGGGTGCTGCTCCACCATGGAGCGGCGCTGGTGCTGGCCCTGCCCGAAGGCCCCGAGACCATCATGTTCACCCGACGGCTCCGACCGGCGCCCACCGTCGGCGACTGGATCGCCGTGGTCGATGGGGAGGCCGTCGCCGTGCTGCCCCGTCGATCGCTGCTGCGTCGTCGCAGCGCCCACGGCGACGGCGAGCAGGCGCTTGGCGCCAACATCGACGTCGTGCTGCTGGTCTGCGGACTCGACCGGCCCATCAAGGACGGTCGGATCCAGCGCGGCACCGCCATCGCCCATGACGCAGGCGCCCGACCGGTCGTGGTGCTCACCAAGGCGCGTCGACCCGGCTCGGTCGATGCCACCTCCGCCGTGGCCGAGGTGCGCGAGGCCCACCCCGGCGTCGAGGTGCTGGTCGCCTCGGTCAAGGAGGGCGAGGGCCTCGAAGCCCTGCGAACCGTCATCGGCGATCGCACCGTGACGCTGCTCGGCGAGTCGGGGGCGGGCAAGTCGAGCATCGTGAACGCACTGCTCGGCGCCGAGGTGGCGGCCACCGGCGAGGTGCGCGTCGGCGACGCCAAGGGCCGTCACACCACCACGAGTCGCGAACTGCATCTCCTGCCCGGCGGTGGCGTGCTGATCGACTCCCCCGGGATCCGGGCGGTCGGACTGGTGGCCGAGGTCGAGGCGGTGGCCGAGACCTTCACCGACGTGGACGAAGTGGCCGAGACCTGCCGGTTCGCCGACTGCCAGCACGAGGGTCAGCCCGGCTGTGCCGTCGGCGCCGGACTGGCCGACGGGACCCTCAGTCCTGATCGGGTCGAGGCCTGGCGCCGCCTGCGCGAGGAGGCTGCGGACTCCTCGGCGAGTCGGCCGCGATGGACGCCACCACCCCCACGAGCTCGTCGACGGGCCTGAAGGTCAGGCCCGCAGTGGCCCGGTGGGCCCAGTGGACGATCCCGGCGCCGTCGATCACCACCACCGATCGACGATAGAAGCCGACCGGACCGAGCACGCCGTACCGCTCACCGACCTCCCGCCCCTCATCGCTCAGCAGCGGGAAGGCGAAACCCCCGTTGGTCTCGGCGAAGGCGCGATGCGACTCGACCGACTGCGGACTGATGGCGAGGACCTGGGCGTCGACCTCGGCGAACGCCGCGAAGTCGTCGGTGTAGGTGCGCAGCTGCAGGGTGCAGATCGGCGAGTTGTCGGCCGGGTAGAACACCAGCACCACCGGTCGTCCGCGCAGCTGCTCCAGCGACCAGCGGCCGGTGAGGAGCGTGGCACCGTCGATGCCGTCGAGGGCGAAGGTCGGCGCCATGTCGCCGCGACCGATCACGGTGCGGCGACCCGGACGCGGGGAGCCCCGATCATCAACCGATGCCGAGCGCGGCGTTGAGCCGCTTCACGGCATCGGCCACGGCGCTGGTGGCGGCGTTGAACTCGGCGACCGGTGGGCGCTGTCCCGCCGCGAACTGGGCGACCAGCGGCTCGAGCCTGGTCTGGGCGGCCACCAGCTGCGCGATGTCCTCCTTCACCGTCCCCGAGCAGGGCAGGGCCGAGACCGTGGTGTTGAAGGTCGTCATGGCCTCGCGGTAGTTGGCGGCGAAGCCGGCGAACTGGTCGTTCATCTGCCCGTTCTGGGCGGCCACGGCGAAGTTGCGGGCCACACTGTTGAGCCGGGCCGCAGCGGCCTGATAACCGGCCCGACACGGGTCGGAACTGATCGTCGTGGTGGCAGCGACGCTCGAGGATGTGGTCGACGAGGCTGAGGAGCCCGAACCCGAACAGCCGGCGAGCAGGAGCAGGCAGAGCGCGACGGCGGCACCGGCGGCGAGACGGATCGGGCGCACGGCGCTCAGAGCTCCAGGCTCTGCATCAGCTCGTCAGCGATGTCGAAGTTCGAGTACACGTCCTGGATGTCGTCGTTGTCCTCGAGGGCGTCGATGAGTCGCAGCACCGCCTTCGCCGCCTCGGGGGTGTCGAGGGTCACCGACATGTTGGCCACCATCGTCGAGTCGGCGGAGTCGTAGGCGATGCCGGCCTCGTCCAGCGCGGCGCGCACTGCGGCGAGATCGGTGGGGGCGCAGGTGAGACTCCAGGTGTCACCCTCATCGGCGAGATCCTCGAGTCCGGCGTCGAGGGCCGCCAGCATGATGTCGTCCTCCTCGACGGTGCGCGGGAGCGTGATGATGCCCTTGCGTTCGAACTGCCAGGCCACCGAGCCGGGCTCGGCGATCGATCCGCCGTTCTTCTTGAGGATGGAGCGCACATCACCGCCGGTGCGATTGCGGTTGTCGGTCAGCACGTCGATGAGGATGGCGACGCCGTTGGGGGCGTAGCCCTCGTAGGTGATCTGCTCGTACTGCACACCCTCGAGCTCGCCGGTGCCGCGTTTGATGGCCCGTTCGATGGTGTCGATGGGCACCGAGTTGTCACGGGCCTTCTGGAACATGGTGCGCAGCGACGGGTTCATCGCCGGATCGCCGCCGCCCTCGCGGGCGGCCACCTCGACCTGCCGGATGAGCTTGGCGAACACCTTGGCCCGCTTCTGATCGGCGGCGCCCTTCTTGTGCTTGATGGTCGCCCATTTGGAATGACCGGACATCAGGAACTCCTTGGTCGGGTGGTCGGATCGGAGAGGGAGCGTGCGGGGACGGGCCTCATGCTGCCACGCCCGCCAGGAACAGCTCATGGAGCCGCAGATCATCGGAGAGTTCGGGGTGGAACGAGGTCACGATCACTGCGCCCTGACGGCAGGCCACGGCCCGATCCCCGTCGACGGTGGCCAGCACCTCGACCCCGGGCCCGACGCGCTCGACCACCGGGGCTCGGATGAACACGGCATGGACCGTCGGCCCGTCGACACCGGCCACCTCCAGCTCGGTCTCGAACGAGTCGTTCTGTCGGCCGAACGCGTTGCGGCGGACATCGATGTCGATGGCGGCGAAGGAGCGCTGATCGGTGCGGCCGTCGAGCACGCCGGTGGCGAGCAGGATCATGCCGGCACAGGTGCCGAAGGCGGGCATGCCCGCACGCAGGCGTTCGCGCAACGGGTCGAACAGGGAGTTCAGGACCAGCAGCTTGGAGATGGCCGAGGACTCCCCGCCCGGCAGCACCAGCGCGTCGACGGTGTCGAGCTGGGCCGGTCGGCGGACCTCGACGGCATCGACGCCCAACCGGGCGAGGGCCCGGGCGTGGAGGTCAACGGCCCCCTGCAGCGCGAGGATCCCGATCGCCGGCGACACCTGGGGGCTCCGATGGCTTCATGGTCATGGGCGCGATGAGGATCGGCGGACCGTCCTCACCACCCGCGTTCGGCGAGCTTGGTGTCGAGCGAACCGATCTCGAGGCCGGGCATCGCCTCACCCAGCCCCCGGCTGACCTTGGCCAGGATGTCGGGATCGGTGTAGTTGGCCGTGGCCTCGACGATGGCCCGAGCCATCCGCGACGGATCGGAACTCTTGAAGATGCCCGAGCCCACGAACACCGCCTGGGCGCCAAGCTGCATCACGAGGGCGGCGTCGGCGGGGGTGGCGATGCCACCGGCGCAGAACATCGGCACCGGCAGGGTGCCCGTCTCGGCGATCTCCTGCACGAGCGGCAGCGGAGCCTGCAGACGCTTGGCCCAGTCGAACAGCTCGGCGGGATCGGCGGTGCCGATGCGGCGGATGTCGCCGAGGATGCTGCGCAGATGCCGCACGGCCTCGACCACGTTGCCGGTGCCGGCCTCGCCCTTGGACCGGATCATGCAGGCACCCTCGGAGATGCGCCGGAGGGCCTCACCGAGGTTGGTGGCACCGCACACGAACGGGGTGGTGAAGGCCCACTTGTCGATGTGATGGGCCTCATCGGCGGGGGTCAGCACCTCGGACTCGTCGATGTAGTCGACGCCGAGGGACTGGAGGATCTGGGCCTCGGCGAAGTGGCCGATCCGGGCCTTGGCCATCACCGGGACGGTGGTGACGGCCTTGATGCCCTCGATCATCTCGGGATCGCTCATCCGGGCCACGCCGCCGTCGCGTCGGATGTCGGAGGGCACCCGCTCGAGGGCCATCACGGCGATGGCGCCGGCGTCCTCGGCGATCCGGGCCTGCTCGGGATCGACGACGTCCATGATGACGCCGCCCTTGAGCATGTCGGCCAGACCCCGCTTGACGAGCTGGGTGCCGGTTTCACGAGGGGCGTCGGAATGCTGAGGAGCCATGGGACGAGTCTACGGGTGGACCTGCGGGGAATCCCAAGTGGACCGGCGATCTCCCGGTCAGCGCCCTGCGGCCGCCAGTTGGTCGAGCAGAGCCTGATCAGCGGCGCTGTAGGTGGTGACGGTTGAGCCGGTCCGCGGCAGTTCGACCCAGGTCCGACCGGGGGTGAGGGCGATCACCGATCCGGCGGCATCCCGCAGCACCGCCGGGGTGCGCGCATCGGGTCGGGTCCAGGTGCCCTCGATGGCGCGACCGGCGGTGTAGACGATGGCGCGACCGGAACCGACCGTGAGCGCCATCGGCGACCGGCTGTCGGAGGGGCTCTGGCCGTACTCGGTGAACATCACCACGACATTGGCCGGGGTGACCTGACCGCCGGCGCGATCCATGGTGGCGCTGTCGCGACGGGCATGGCTGCCGTCGACCTGGAACCGGCGCCAGCCGTTCCGTCCGGCGTCCCACAGGTAGTCGATGACCGTGCCCATGCCGAAGTCCACCGACATGCCCAGCGCCGGCACACCGCCGACGACCGCCGGATCGGCATCGGCGGCCCGATAGGTGAACACCGGCATCGGGGCGCCCTGCCCGGCCGGCGCCTTCAGCTCCAGCAGCTTGGGGAGGTTCACATAGAGGTTGTGCGGGGCGATCCGATCGGTGGAGCGGAAGTAGGCGTCGAAGGCCGCGCTGTAGGAGGCGTCGGTGAGCAGGCCCCGACGGGCGGCGGCCGCCACCTCCCCCTCGACCCCCGGATTGCCCCCCGACCAGGCGAACACCGGGGTGGACAGCGCGCTGACGAGATCGATGTCGGAGGAGCGGGCCGAGCGCAGCGGCCCGACCGGTTCGGGCAGCCCGGAATGGAACACCAGCGCGAACCGGGTGATGCCCTCCACCAGCAGTTCGTAGACGATGTCGGCCCGCTCGATCCCGGTCTGGGGACGGGCATCGGGCGAGTTGTCCATCTTGACCGTGATGGCCGGATGGGCTCCTGCGGTGGGCGCGTCGGCGCCGGGGAGCCCGGTGAGCGGCCAGGTGGGCAGCACCACCGTGGTGGATGTGGAGGTCTCCGGCGTGGCGGTCGACCTCCCTCCCCCACACCCGGCGATGGCCACCGCCGACAGGGCGACCACCATGAGGGCGCTGACGACGGGACGACGGGGACGTCGACGGTGCGGACTCACAGCAGTCGCAGCGCCTCGATGCGCAGCTGGAGATCGGGCCGCTCGACGACGGCTCGGCCGGTCGCACCGGTGGCGGCCATCCAGAGATGATCGAGTGCCGGGTCCTGACGCCGCAGCTCGGTGCCGATGGCCGCGCAGCGCTCGAGGGCGCTGATGAGCGCCGGCGGGAAACGGGTGAGGGCGACCGCCGCCTGATCGAGCAGCAGATCGCGATCGGGATCACCCACGAAGGCCGCACCAGCGGTGACCAGACCGGCGAAGGGGCGTGCCACGAGCGCCCGGGGACCACCGGCGTCGAGGGCGGCGGCGGGCCGACCGACCGAACGCACGGCCATGGTGCTGGCCGGGAGGTCACCCGAGCGGATCTCGGCGATGCCCCGACCCACGATCGCCTCGAGCTGCATCCGGTCGAGACCGGCGAGCAGGCCGGTCGTGACCACCAGCACCGCGGCGTCGGGGGCGGTGCCCACCACGAGCATGTTGGCGCCCGGATCGTCCACCACGCGCAGCAGCGGGACGGGGACGCCGCTCTGGGCGGCGAGGCTCTCGGCGAGATTGTCGAGCCGGGCCTCGAGCGCGCCGGAGGGGGCCTCGGCCCCGATCCGACCGAGGACCTCGGCCTCGATCCCCCGGGTGAGGCCGCGCAGTCGCCCCACCGCCGCCAGGGCGGTGAGGAGAAGGCCGGCGAGAAGTCCGAGCAGTCCGAGCACCAGCAGCAGGAGCGCACTGAGCAGGACCCCGGCGGTGATCACCGGGACGATCGCCGCCATCTGCAGGGGCCGGACGGTGGGACGCACACCCTCGACGGTGGCGGTCACGCTGCTGCCCTCGGGGCTGACGCGGCGGTCGATGGAGAACTCATGATCGCAGGAGCCTACCGGCGCCGGAGCACCTGTTCGTAGAGCCCCTCGTAGCGCGCCGCCAGCTGCGCCATCGAGAAGCCGGCGGCCCGCTCGGCACCCGAGGCGACCAGGCGGGCGGCGAGCTCCCTGTCGAGCAGCACCCGCCGCAGCGCGGCGGCGAGCTCCCCGACCTCTCCGGGGGTGACCAGCAGCGCATCGCGATCGGCCCGGGCCACGTTGGCGTAGCCGGGCAACGAGGTGGCGACCACCGCGGCACCGGCGGCCATGGCCTCCAGCAGCACCACCCCGAAGGACTCGCCGCGCAGCGAGGGCGCACACAGCACCGACGCGGCGCGGAGCCGCTCGACCTTCTCGGCCTCGGTGAGGCGGCCCAGCCACTCGATCCTCGGATCCCCGGCCACCCGCCGCCGCAGTTCCTCGGTCTCGGGACCGTCACCGGCCACCCACAGCCGCACATCGGCCGGCAGCTCACCCATGGCCCCCAGCAGCACCGCCAGACCCTTGCGCGGTTCGTGACGACCGAGGAACAGGATCGTGCGCGGCGAGGGTGCGGGCGGAGCTCCACGGTCGTAGGCCTGCAGGTCGACGCCGTTGAACAGCACCTCGTAGGTGCCGCCCA
Source organism: Acidobacteriota bacterium (assembly GCA_018969405.1). Taxonomy (GTDB): domain Bacteria; phylum Actinomycetota; class Acidimicrobiia; order Acidimicrobiales; family Acidimicrobilacustridaceae; genus Acidimicrobilacustris. Next base: position 7,063 of record JAGWYK010000010.1, on the reverse strand, counting down.
CCGCCGCCATGGCCATGTCGCGAGCGTCGGCCGAGACCGCGCAGCGCAGATCGAGCTTGGCCGCCAACCACCGCACGATCGGATTGAGCCATCGATAGCCGGCGCTCTCCCCTGCCGCATGGAAGGTGCCCACCAGCGGCTGCGACTTGAACAGCAGGGCGGTCTGGGTCACCCCGGGAGCCAGCGGCTCGTGCAGGTTCACGATCTCGAACCGTTCGTCGCGCAGTGCCCGGATGGTGCGCAGCTGGGCCGAGGGATCGGGCGCGATCGGCGCGACCGATCCGTTGGCGGCCGTGGGGAGACTGTCGCCCAGCGGGGTGACCCCGGCATCGGGCGGAGGACCGTCGCAGGGGCCGAGCACGCGCACATCATGGCCTCGGGCACGCAGCGCATCGGCGAGTCCGAGCACCTGGCCCTGGACACCGCCGGGCAGGGAGAGGCTGTACGGGCAGACGATGCCGATGCGCATGTCAGCCGTTCACCGGTCGGGCCGCCGGACCGGCGTGGGGCCGCGGATGGGGCTTGCCGATGGCCTCGAGCAGGTCGTAGTCACTCGGCCAGTTGGGCTGCTGCAGATGCCACTGCTCAGGAGCCCGGGCGATGAGACGCTCGAGACGGGAGGCCATGTCGCGGGTGATGCGGGCGACGTCCTCCCGGAGTCGACCCTCACGTCGCACATCGAGGGGCGGATCGACGATCGCCCGGTGGCCGTGCCGCCCGTCGAAGTAGATCGCTGCGGTGATGAGTGGCGCACCGGAGCGCAGGGCGAGCATGGCGGGGCCGGCGGGCAACGAGGTCCGTTCGCCGAACATGTCGAGTTCGATGCCGTCGCCGGTGAGATCGCGATCGGCGAGCAGACAGACCACATGGTTGTTGCTCAGGGCCCGGAGGATCTCGGTGCTCGAGGTGGGACCCAGCGGCACGATGTTCATGCCCAGCTGGCGACGGAACGAGGTGAAGAACTCGAACAGCGACGGAGGTTCGACCGCCTCGACCACCACGGTGATGGGGTGGCCCACCACGGTGGCGAGCCAGAACCCGGCCCACTCCCACCCGCCGAGATGGGGCAGCACCAGCACCACACCGGTACCGGCGTCGAGGGCCTCGGCGATGTGGTGGTAGTTCTCGATCACGAGGCCCGCATCGACCTGCGCCGGGCTGAGGCGCGGCAGGCGGAAGGACTCCACCCAGTAGCGGGCGTAGCTCTCGAAGGTGGCGTCGACGGCACGGCGCAGCTGCCGACCCTCCAGTTCGGGACGCACCCGGCGGAGATGACGGGCGACCATCATCCGTCGTTCTCGGGACAGATCGGCGGCCACGCGACTCAGGCGGGTCGCCAGGGCATCGGCCACGGGCCAGGGCAGGGTGCGCGAGACGAACGCTCCGGCCCGATAGGCCGCGGTCACGACATCAGGAGCCATGCGGCCCTAGCGGCGTCGACGTGACTGCAGGTTCTGTCGCCACACGGTCGAGGTCGACCGGGCCGCACGTCGGCGGGAGGCCCGACGGGTCGGGGCGACCACCGGGCGTTCCATCGAGGCCTGACGCCACACCTTCACGAAGCGCTGCACCGCCGTGAGCACGGTGAGCGCGAGCATCACCCACAGCACCACCAGCAGCAGGCTCTGGAACAGCAGACCGAGACCGAGCAGGATGATCCGCTCGGCCCGCTCCATGATGCCGCCCTTGGCGCTGAAGCCGAGCGCCTCGGCCTTGGCCCGCTCGTAGGAGATGATCAGCGAGGCGCCGAGCACCGCCATGGGCAGCAGAGCCAGATGGGCACCCGAGGTGTCGGCGAGGTACCAGGCCACACCGAGCAGCAGGAAGGTGTCCGAGACGCGATCGGCCACCGAATCGAAGAAGGCGCCACGGGGCCCCGCCGTGCCCGCGGCCTTGGCCACGGCACCGTCGAGGGCGTCGGGCAGGCCGGTGAGCACCAGCAGCAGGAGGCCCAACGAGAGGTGTCCGGTGGCGATGGCCACACCGGAGGCGGCCGACATGGTGACGCCGACCGCAGTGAGCACATCGGCGTTGACCCCGGCGCGCCGGAGGTTCACGCCCACCGGACGCAGACCTCGTTCGATGCTCGTCTTCCAACGACCGTCAAGCATGGAGTTCTCCTCGGGAGGCCGTCGCGATGGCCGTCACCAGACCCCTGCAGGCTAGCAGTCGCCCCTTCGGACCCTTCGGACACCGGGTCGGGGAGGCTCCTGCGACCGATACGGTGACGGCATGGCGACGAACGACTCCCGACCGGTGGCCCCGACCGACGCCCAGATCGCACTGCGCTCCTTCCCGCGCCGCTATCGGTCGCTGGTGCTGCCCGCCGAGGACCCGGTGATCGAGGCCCAGGCCCAGCAGATCGGCCCGGAGGGGGTCTCGGCCCTGGAACTGCTCGCCGACACCGTGCGCACCTGGTTGATCCAGCGCGAGGCCCTCCGCCAGACCCAGGTGCACGATTTCCCGATCTTCCATGCCGCTGTCATCCGGGCCGATCAGCGGCACTGGCACAACCCCGTGCTCGACAGTGTCGCCTCGGCGCTCGAGCAGCTCGACGAACTCGCAGGGGCGCTGGCCGATGACGCCGCCGCCATCCACGGCGATGCCTGGTTCCGCAGCGGCACCATCGCCGGAGGTGAATCGGTCACGGCCCTGCAGATCCTCGACGCCGCCGTCGTGGTGGGGGCCGAGAACCTGCAGCGGATGGAACGCACCCTCCGTTCGATCAGGAGCTGAGGGCGCCCCAGTCCTCCGGGTTGTCCTCGACGAACCACTCCACGATCGACCCGTCGACCCCGTCGACCAGCACCAGCCCGCGCTTCTCGGGCGGATCATCGGCCGAGTAGACCAGCACCCGCCAGGTGGGACGACTCAGCAACCCTCGCCAGCCCATCTGGGCCGAGGAGTGGCCCACCGGGAAACCGACCTGCCGAGTGGCGGCCACCAGCGCGTCGGACTCGTCGATGGCGAGGTTCCAGCCGGCCACGAAGCTGTAGAGCCCGATGAGGGCCAGCAGGATCGCGGCGACCAGCACACCGTTGTTGATGAGAACCGGATCGTGACCCCGACGCAGGAACCACACCAGGATGCAGATCGCCGCGATGGCCCAGTAGAGGTAGGCCGGGATGCGCCGCCGGTTGTTGTTCGGGAACAGGTACGGACCGACGTACCCGGTGGCGTCCAGATCCTCCGGGAGGGAGTCGCGGATCGCGTCATCGGACGGCGGGGTCTCGTCGGGGGGCTCGGACATCGAGGGCACCGTAGTGGTCGCCATCCCCGGCGCGCATCTCCGGGACCCCGCCGTCGCGGGGATCAGCCGCGGCTGGGCCACGCGTCGCGGACCCGATGCCAGGTGACGTCCAGCGGCTCGGGCAGCACGCGCGTGAGGGCCACCGAGGTCATGAAGTTCGTGTCACCGCTCCATCGGGGAAGCACATGGGTGTGCAGATGCGAGGGCACACCGGCGCCGGCGGCGGCGCCGAGGTTGGTGCCGACGTTGATCCCTTCACATCGGTACGCGGCTCGCAGGGCGAGCACAGCATCGTTGGTCAGATCGGCCATCTCATGGCGTTCGTCAACGGTGAGATCCTCGAGCTCGGCCACCGCGCGGTTCGGGAGCACCAGGAGATGACCGCTGCAGTACGGGTAGGCGTTGAGGATCACCGAACAGGTCGCACCGCGGTGCACCACCAGGCCCTCCTCGTCGGCGAGACGAAGCACCCGCTCGAACAGCGAACCGGTCCCGTCGGGTTCGAGGGAGGTGTCGGTGGGTTCACTGACCCGCGCGATGTAGTCGTGGCGCCAGCCGGCCCAGAGGTGATCGAGGCGCGGCGAGGTCATGGTTCAGCGATGGGTCTCGACGTCGGTGGCGAGACGGGACATGAACTCGTCGACGGTGACGTCACGTTCGACCTCACCGCCCCGGGGGTTCACCCCGACGGTGCCGTTGGCGACGTCGTCGTCACCGACCACCAGCACATAGGGGATCTTCTCGAGCTTCGCCCGCCGGATGCGCGCCCCGAGCGGCTCGGCGGCATCGACGACATCGGCACGGAAACCCCGACCGCGCAGCTCGTCGACCAGGGAGGCGGCGTGGGCGTCATGGTCGGCGCGCACCGGCAGCACCCGCACCTGCAGCGGCGCGAGCCAGGCCGGGAAGGCCCCGGCGTAGTGCTCGACGAGGATGGCGAAGAACCGCTCGACGGAGCCGAACAGCGCCCGATGGATCATCACCGGTCGGTGGCGTTCGTTGTCGGCCCCGACATAGGAGAGGTCGAAGCGCTGCGGGAGCTGGAAGTCGAGCTGGATGGTGGACATCTGCCAGGTGCGACCGATGGCATCACGGGCCTGCACCGAGATCTTGGGTCCGTAGAACGCCCCACCACCCTCATCCATCACCAGATGCATGCCCTTGTCGAGCGCGACGGTGCGGAGGACCTCGATGGCCTCGGCCCACTCCTCGTCGGTGCCCACCGCCTTCGTCTCGGGCTTGGTCGACAGTTCCACGTAGAAGTCGTCGAGTCCGTAGTCGCGCAGGAGGTCGAGCACGAAGTCGAGGGCGCGGGCCAGCTCGGCCGGCGCCTGCTCACGGGTGCAGAAGATGTGGGCATCATCCTGTGCGAAACCCCGCGCCCGGGTGAGGCCCTGCACCACTCCCGACTTCTCGTAGCGGTACACGGTGCCGAACTCGAAGAGTCGGAGCGGCAGTTCGCGGTAGGAACGCTGCCCGGATCCGAAGATCAGGATGTGGAACGGGCAGTTCATCGGCTTGAGGTAGTAGTCGGTGCCGCCGTCGAGCTCCATCGGCGGGTACATGCCATCCGCGTACCAGTCGAGATGCCCGCTCTTCTCGAACAGGGCGGACTTGGTGATGTGCGGCGAGTAGACGAACTCGTACCCGGCCCGCTCATGGCGCGCCCGCGAGTAGTCCTCCATGATCCGACGGACGATGCCGCCCTTGGGATGGAACACCGCCAGGCCCGAGCCGATCTCCTCGGGGAAGGAGAACAGGTCGAGTTCGACACCGAGTCGGCGATGGTCGCGCTTCTCCGCCTCCTCGAGACGGGTCAGGTACGCATCGAGCTCCTTCTTCGAGGGCCAGGCGGTGCCGTAGATGCGCTGGAGCATGGGGTTCTTCTCATCGCCGCGCCAGTAGGCGCCGGCGACGCGCATGAGGCGGAAATGACCGAGCCGACCCGTGTCGGGGACATGGGGACCGCGACACAGATCGATGAACCGCGGCGGGTTCTCGTAGGTGCGCACCAGTCCGGTCTCGGTGGCCGACATGGGATCCTCGGCCGCACCGCGGATGATCTCGCACTTGTACCGGTGGTCGCGGAACAGTTCCAGGGCGACGTCCTCGGCGATCTCGTCGCGGATGAACGGCTGTCGCTCGGCGATGATCTCGCGCATGCGGGCATCGATGCGATCGAGGTCGTCGGGTGTGAAGGTGCCACCGTCAGGGAGTTCGAAGTCGTAGTAGAAGCCGTTCTCCACCGGGGGACCGATGGCGAAGGTGGCGCCGGGGAAGAGATCCAGCACCGCCTGGGCGAGCACATGGGCCGTGGAGTGCCGGATGGTGTAGAGCCCTCGCTCGTCGGTCTCGGTGATGATGGAGACCTGATCACCGTCAGCCAGCGGCCAGACCAGATCGCGCTCGGTTCCGTTGACCGACCCGATGACGGCCGCCTTGGCCAGACGACTGCCGATGGACGCGGCGAGATCGGCCACCGTGGCTCCCTCGTCGAGCTGACGCTCGGAACCGTCGGGGAGGGTGACCGTGATCTGCGAGGACATGGGCGCCGAGGTTACCTGAGGCGACGCGCGACCCCGAATGGGTTGGAGGCCCACCGGACCCCGGTGGGGCGATCAGCGCACCGGTTCGCCGACGAGGAACACACCGAGCAGCGCGGCGGCCGAGGCCACTCCCTCGCCCCGGGCCACGGCGGCATCGATGGCGGCGACCGCCGCCGGGGTGTCGAGGTCGTCATCGAGCCGGGCGCGGACCTCGGCGAGGGCCTCGGCGCTGTCGACGGCGCCGGGTGCGGTGGTGACCGCCAGCCATCGCTCCAGTCGGGTCGCGGCGGTGGGCATGATCTCGTCATGCCATGACCATGAGTCGCGGTAGTGATGGACGACGATGCCGAGCCGGATGGCGCGGGTGTCGTAGGTCCTGCGCAGTTCGCTGATGAACACGAGGTTGCCGAGCGATTTCGACATCTTCTCGCCGTCCATGCGCACCATGGCCTGATGCATCCAGTGCCGGACGAACGGCACGCCCGTGGCCGCTTCGCTCTGGGCGGCCTCGCACTCATGGTGCGGGAAGATCAGGTCCGATCCCCCACCGTGCAGATCGATGGTCGTGTCGAGCTCGCGCAGAGCCAGCGCCGAGCACTCGATGTGCCAGCCGGGTCGACCGGGACCCCAGAGCGATTCCCAGGCCGGCTCGTCGGGCGCCGAGGGCTGCCACAGCACGAAGTCGAGGGGGTCCCGCTTGTTCGGGTCATCGGGGTTGCCCCCGTGCTGCCGGGCCAGTTCGATCATCTGCTCACGGGAGTAGTGGGACACCTGACCGAAGGTGTCGACGGTGCTGACGTCGAAGTAGACGGCGCCACCGCTCACATAGGCATGACCGCGGTCGAGCACCATGCCGATGAACCCTCGGATGTCGGCGATGGCCGAGGTGGCCCGCGGCTCGCTCCAGCACTCGATCACGTTGAGGGCGTCCATGTCGGCGTCGAACCGGGCCGTCTCGGCCGCCGCCAGATCCAGGTAGTGGACCCCGAGTTCGCGGGCCTTGCGCAGGAGATCATCGTCGACGTCGGTGACGTTGCGGACACAGCGGGTCTCGTGACCGAGGTCGCGCAGACGTCGCTGCAGGACGTCATAGGTGACGTAGGTGGCCGCATGACCGAGGTGCGTGGCGTCGTAGGGGGTGATGCCACAGGTGTACATGGTGACGATCGGACCCGGGGTGAACGGCACGACGGCGCGACGGGCCGTGTCGTAGAGACGCATCACCGGACCGGAGGGTTCTGGAGATGTCGGTTGGGCGGTGCTGTCG
>JAGWYK010000065.1 GCA_018969405.1 Acidobacteriota bacterium | reverse complement strand
CGCCGCCTTGTAGACCTCGGAGTGCTTCACGATCATGAGATCGGAGTCGAAGGTGGTCGATCCGTCGGCGGCGAAGTGGCCCTCGAGCAGCACCGCCTCGTTCTCCTTGAACATCTCGGGAGGATCGCCCACATGACGGACCGGGATCTCGACCCCGTTGTAGGTGACACCGAAGGCGACCCCATCGCCGGTGCGGGCGATGGTGCACGGAGCCACGGTGCCCTGCAGACGGAACCGCGTGGTCCCGAGCGAGGATCGCTGGGCGACCGCCTCATCGACGTTGCGGTAGAAGGTCGAGGCGCTGCCGAGGGCCTGGAACACCAGGAAGCCCCCGCCCACGAGCACCACGGCCAGCAGCAGCAGAGCCGGAAGCCGGCGGCGACGGCGGCGCGGCGCCTCGGAGGTGCGCGGGGTCAGCTCCATCGACGCCTCTCGGGCGGAACCTGCGTGGAGATGGATCGACCGCGCCGGATGGTGCGGGCGGCATACCCGGCCAACGATCCGAACACGATGACCCAGGCCGCCGCCACGTAGCCCCAGTTGCCGCTCATGACGCCGCCCCCTCGGCCCGGCGCTCGGCGATGGCCACGTCGAGTCCGGCCTCATCGAGCTGGTCCTCCAGCCAGGCCAGTCGGAACCGATGGATGAGCAGCCAGGCGAACACGAGACCGATGGCGATGAACCCGACGAACAAGGAGAACAGCATCAGACCCTCGATCTTGGCTCCGACGCCGTTGGCGAGCAGCGTGGGCTTCTGGTGCAGGGTCCGCCACCACTGCACCGACTGCCGCACGATGATGACGTTCGGGACGAGCAGCAGACCGACGATGGCCGCCCGGCGGGTGCGCACCTCATGATCGGCGGGCAGGCGGCGCACGGCGAGATACCCGAGCAGCAGCAGCAGCAGCATGGCGGTGGAGGTGAGTCGAGCGTCCCAGACCCAGTAGACGCCCCAGGTGGGCCGACCCCAGATCATGCCGGTGACCAGCACGATGGAGGTGAAGACGGTGGCGATCTCGGCACTGGCGTAGGCGACCAGTTCCCACCAGCGAGACCGGCGCCAGAGGTACACCGCGGAACCGATGGTGGTGAGGAAGCAGCCGATGTAGGCCACGGTGGCCGACGGCACGTGCACATAGAGGATGCGCACCACCTCGCCCTGGTTGGCATCGGCGGGACTGAGCACCAGACCGAACAGGGCCAGTGCGGCCATGGCGATGAGCGCAGCGATGCCGAGGACGCGTGTGCCGTTCGATCCGGTCGAGTCGATGTCCTGGCGGTGAGCCTCGGTGGTCACGATTCCTCCAGCAGGGGACCGAATCCGAAGACCCCGGCCACGATGTACAGCGATGCGAAGACACCCATCAGTCCGACCCACGGCCAGCCCTCGGACGGCGAACCGGCGAGTGCTGCCTCGAAGGCACGGGTTGCCCCGATGAGCACCGGTGCGAGCACCGGCAACAGTAGGAGCGGAAGGAGGGTCTCACGTACTCGGAGACCGGCGGCGACCACGCCGAAGAGCGTACCGGCGGCCGCGATGGATGCCGTCGCGACGACACAGGTCACAGCCAGCAGCACCCAGCCCGTGATCCGGGTCGTGTAGAGCACGGCGACGCCGACACCGAGCAGCACCTCGAGCACCGCCAGCTGGGTCGCCACGGCGAGGACCTTGCCGAGGAAGATCCCGGCGGGATCGAGACCCGAGAGGCGCAGGGCATCGCGATTGCCGTCGGCGGACTCCACCGAGAGGGACCGCTGCAGGGCCAGCAGGGCGCTGAACAGCACGGCGACCCAGTAGAGACCGGGCGTGGCCCGGGCCAACAGGCCCCGGTCGGGGTCGAGGGCGAAGGCGAACAGCACCAGCACCAGCAGGGCGAAGGGCAGCACCTGGTTGAGCGCGACCCGGGAGCGCAGTTCGAGCCGGAGGTCCTTGCCGGCGATGAGCAGGGCGTCGCGCAGCATCAGGGGGCCGACATCCCGGTGTCGGCGACGACCACGCCACCGGCGATGGTGACGACCTCATCGGCCAGCTGCAGCGAACGGTCGAGCTCATGGGAGCTGAGCAGCACCGTGGCGCCGGCGGCGGTGGCCTCGCGCAGGATGGTGTCGACCAGGTCGCGCCCGTCCTGATCGAGACCGGCATGGGGTTCGTCGAGCAGCCACAGCTCGGGCCGTCGGGCGATGAGACAGGCCAACGAGGTGCGGCGACGCTGACCGGCCGAGAGACGAGAGACCGCGACCGACCGGAGGCGACCGGCGAGGCCCAGTCGGACGAGAGCCTGTTCGGCGTCATCGGCCTCGGCTCCGGCGGCGCGGGCCCAGAACCGCACGTTGTCCCCCACGGTGAGGTCGTCGTAGAGCCCGGTGGCATGACCGAGCAGACCCACGCGATGACGAACGGCACGCCGATCGGCGACCAGGTCGACGCCGAGCACAGTGGCCTGACCCTCGGCGACGGCGATCAGACCGGCGAGGGTGCGCAGCAGAGTGGTCTTGCCTGCACCGTTGGCCCCGCGCAGCAGCACGATGCGTCGGGGAGCCACCTCCAGATCGATCCCGGCCAGCGCCGGGAAGCGCCCGAGCAGCGCGACCACGCCCCGGAGACGGATCACGGCCTCGGTCGGGGGGACGGGGACTGACGGTCGCATGGAGATGCGCAACCGTACCCGTGGCCTGCGCACCCTCACCAAGCGGCCTGATGGTGAGCCACAGCACCATGTCGCTAGGGTCGGCCCATGCCGTGGTGGAGAGTCGTGGGTGCAGCCGGACGGATGATGATCCGGGCCGGTGTGCTGCTGCTGCTGTTCGTCGCCTATCAGCTGTGGGGGACCGGACTCGCCACCTCCCGAGCCCAGGAGTCGTTGGCGAACAAGTTCGAGACGCTCCAGCGGACCGCACCGACGGTCACCGATCCCGCCACCGCTCCCACCGATCTCCCTATCCCGGAACCCGGCGATCCCATCGGCCGGATCCAGATCCCCCGCATCGACGTGGACTTCATCATGGTGCAGAGCGTCGATCTCCGGTATCTGCAGAACGGGCCGGGGCATTTCCCGCAGACACCGCTGCCGGGTCAGCCCGGCAACTCCGCCTTCGCCGGCCACCGCACGACCTACAAGGCACCGTTCAACCGGATCGACGAACTCGCACCGGGCGATGTCATCACCGTCACCACGCTGCAGGGCACCTTCACCTACGTGGTCGACCGCCATGTCGGGGAGGACGGCACGCTCGACTCGGGTCATTTCATCGTGAAGCCCACCGACCTCAGCATCCTCGACCAGGACAAGGGCAACCGACTCACCCTGATGGCCTGCAACCCCAAGTACAGCGCCGCCACGCGCATCGTGGTGACCGCCACGCTCACCACGCCGGCCGCTCCGGCGACCGCCCGGCCCGACACCTCCAACACCGTCACCGACAACGCGGCGCTCGACTCGCTGGCCAACGGTGATCCCGGCGCCTGGCCGGCGGCGATCCTGTGGAGCCTGCTGGTGCTCGCGGTGTGGGTGGGCACCTGGTGGCTCGCCCGGCGCTGGCGTCGCCTCCCCGCCTACGCCATCGGCACGCCGGTGGTGCTGGTGCTGCTGTTCCTCGCCTTCCAGAACATCGCCCGTCTGCTCCCGGCGGGCATCTGATGGGTCGGCGGCGCCTCCCCGTCCTGATGGCGATCCTCGGACTCGCCATCGCCACCATCGGCGCGGCCTGCGGCAGTTCGACCTCGGCGACGGTCACCAAGATCGATCCCACCTCCTCGACCACCACCACCGCACCGGAGACCCCGCAGACCACCACCACGTTGGAACCCGAGGCCGGTGTGGGCACGATCCTCTACGTCTACACACCGGTGGTCGGCGACTGCATCGATCACCGCACGATGATCGATGGTCGGGCCAGCACCACGCGCAGCACACCTGATCAGAACGCCTCGCTGCGGGCCGTCGGTCAGGTCATCGTCCGCCTGCCCTGCGATCTCCCCCATCAGTACGAGGTCATCGCCGTCGACACCACCGAGGCGGCCGCCACCCCGCAGAACCCCGAGGCCCTCGAGGCGCTGGCCAAGCGCATCTGTCCCGAGCAGTTCCCCGCCGCCATCGGCCGGTCCTACCAGGACTCCTCGCTCGAGTTCGCCTGGATCACTCCGACGGCCGATCAGCAGGCGGTCGGCATCAGGTTCCTGGGCTGCCTCGCCTTCGACCCCCGGGCGAAGCTCACCGCCGGCGTGCGCGGCACCGACCGCTGATCAGCGGCCGCGGAACTCCGGGGTGCGCTTGGCGCCGAACGCCGCCAGACCCTCGGCGAGATCCTCACTCGACCATGCCCGGTCGAAGGCGGCGGCGTAGGCCGGCGAGGTGGCCTCGGGGGGATCGGCCTCATCGAGTCCGATCTTGAGACCCTGCAGCGTCAGCGGGGCGAGCGACGCGATGCGGCCGGCCCAGTCCAGTCCCTCGTCGAGATCACCCTGGCGGTGGACCAGACCGAGATCGAAGGCGCGCTGTCCGGTGAGCACATCGGTGCTGAGCAGCACGTGGCGTGCGGTGGACTGACCGACGAGGGCCACCAGTCGACGAACGGTCCACTGGTCGACCATGAGGCCGAGCTTGGCCGCCGGCACCCCGAAGCCGGCCGTGGCGGTGGCGATGCGCAGATCGCAGGCGATGGCCAGCTGGGTGCCCGCCCCGAGCGCGAACCCGTCGATGATCGCCATGGTGACGAACGGGGCGCTCCGCAGACCCTGCAGCACCCGGGCCAGCGCAGCGACGAATCCCTCGTCCTCGACCCCGGAGAGATCGGCGCCGGAGCAGAAGTGTCCGCCGGCACCGGTGAGCACCAGCACCCGGCTGCTCCCCTCATGGGCGGCGGCCAGCGCCGACTCGAGACCGGCGAGCGCGTCGTGATCGAGCGCGTTGCGCCGCTCCGGCCGATCGATGGTGACGAGGGTGATGGACCCGCGCGGTTCGACATGGATCATGGCGGGTGACGGTAGTGCGCTCAGCAGAGGTCGCCGACTGCGTCGGCGACCGTGATGGCGATGGCCGTCCATGACTGGGGCGCTGCACCCAGCCCCGAGGCGTCGTCGGGATCCCAGTACTCGGACCACCCTGAGCTGCGTGCGCCGCCGATCAGCGACCGGGCGATGGACTCGGCCAGCGTCGACGCACCATGACGTCGGGCGGCGACCCAGCACAGATAGGACAGCTGCGGCCAGGCCGGGCCGCGCCAGTAGGTGCGCGCCGCGAAGGTCGGTTCCCGGCGGTGCAGTCCGGTCGGCCCGAAGCGAGCCGCGAACGCTGCGGGGTCGGCGAGTTCGGCGAACGCCGCGGCTCGGGCATCGGACCGGGCCGACACCAGCATCGGCAGCAGGGCGTCGAGCGAGCGGACCCGGCCGGAGGTGGCCTCGGAGTCCCCGGTGTCGACCCAGGTGCGCAGCTGATCGTCCCAGCGAGCATCGAGGTCGACGACGAGTGCCAGCGCCTGATCATGGAGCGCGCGGTCGGCGGAGACGCTGGCGAGCTCGAGGGCGTTGAACGCCACCAGCGCGTTGAAGCCGCAGCTGCCGACACGGAAGTCCGGATTGACGATGGGAGAACCGCAGTCACTCATGACCACGGAGCCGACCAGTGCGCTCTTGCGGGCCCGCCAGCGCTCGACCGACCAGGCCGGCGGACACCAGTGGTCCCAGCGCGGACAGTCATCGGCGCCGCTCTCCCACGGGTGACACAGCGCGATCAGACCGTCGACGCGGCTGCGCACCTCCAGCAGGAACCGCAGACCGGCGGTGGCCGGTGCGATGAGATCGTCGACGAGGACACCGCGGCGATGGAGTTCGGCGATGGCGTGACCGAACATCGGTGGCTGGGTGATGGTCGATCGCTCGGTGCGACCCCAGAACTCGGCGTGATGATCCGGGGCGAACTCGTAGTCGATGTGGGGCACGAAGCCGTCGGCGGTCTGGGTGCGGAACAGATGACGCAGTTCGCGCGTCGCACGGTCGGGTTCGCCGAGGGTGGCCCAGGCGATGGAATGGAAACAGGAGTCCCACAACCACTGGAACGGGTAGACCTCGGCGTTGGGCACCGTGTAGCCCTCCGGTCGCCAGTTGCCGTCGAGCACCGCCCGGGCAGCAGCGGCGAGTCCGGTGTCCCCCGCCGGTAGCGTGGCATCCGTCATCGTCCCGCTCCGCGATCCCCGGTGCCCATGCCCACCTGTGCAGTGCTCTCCTTCCGACTCGGCCTCACCGACGGTGTGTCGATCGTGGCCGACTCGTGGATCGGCGCACTGCGCGATCTCGGCTTCGACATCCTGACCGTGGCCGGGGAGGGTCCGGTCGATCGCCTCCTCGGCGACCTCGCCATCGGACGATGGCCCGATGGCCGCGCCGGGGTCGATGGACCCGAGGCCGCCACCCCGGCCGAGATCGATGCACTCGAGCGGGAGGTGCGCGAGACACTCATCGACGCCGACATCGTGGTGGTCGAGAACCTGGGCACCATCCCGATGAACCTACCGGCCGCGAGGGCGGTGGCCCGGGCTCGCGCCGGTCGTCCCACGATCTGGCACCACCACGATCCCGCCTGGCAGCGCGACCGCTACGCGGACGTCGACGAACTCCCCCGGGATGATCCCGCCTGGCGCCATGTCACCATCAACGATCTCACCCGTGCGCAGCTGCGAGCCCGGGGCATCGCGGCGGTCACCATCCGGAACGGTTTCGACCCGGCGCAGATGGTCGGCGATCGAGGACGCGAACGCGATCGGCTCGGGTTCGACACCGAGGAACTCGTGCTCGCCCACCCGGTGCGCGCCATCGAACGCAAAGGTGTGCCGACGGCACTGGCGCTGGCCGCGGCGCTCGACGCCACCTACTGGCTCACCGGTCCCGCCGAGGAGGGGTACGGCCCCGAGCTCGGACGGCTGCTCGACCGCGCCCGAGCCGACGGCCTTCGGGTGCGGCACGAACCGGCGCACTCGCTCGGCGATCTGTACGCGGCCTCCGATGTCATCGCCTTCCCCTCGGTCTGGGAGGGGTTCGGCAATCCCCCCGTCGAGGCCGCGCTGGCCCGCCGACCGGCGGCCGTGGGCGCCTACCCCGTGGCCACCGAACTGCGGGACCTCGGATTCCGCTGGTTCGATCCCACCGATCCGGACACCCTCGCCCGCTGGCTGCGCGATCCCGATCATGGACTGCTCGACCACAACCTCGCCGTGGCCCGGACCCATTGCTCACCGGAGGCGGTCGCAGCGGCACTGCGGGGGCTGCTCGATGAGGCAGGCTGGGCCCCGTGAACGATCCCTCCCCCATCGATCCCGTGCGCGTGCGTCGGGCCCGCGTCGCCCGACTGGCCAGCACCGCCCAGCGCATCGGCTACGCGATGTTCGCCGTGGCCGTCGTGGCCTTCTTCATCGGGTTCTTCGCCGGATTCACCGATGCCGTGGTCACGCTCATCGTGACCATGCTCATCACCGGCTCGGCCCTGCTGGCCCCGGCCATCGTGGCCGGCTACGCGGTGAAGGCCGCCGAGCGCGAGGACCGCGAGAACGGACGCTGAATCGGCCGATCAGGCCGGATGCAGACCGCGCAGCCCCGACCAGGCGAGGCCGGCGACCTGGGCGGCGAGCTCCTCGGCGTCGAGATCGATCTCCTTCTCGAGCCAGCGGCTGCAGGTCTTCTCGTTCAGCCCCACGATGCCGAAGGCGAGCAGTCGTTGCCGCTCGCGATCGAGTCCGGGCACCACGATCAGCTCGGCGATGCTGTCGACCAGTTCGCGATGCACCCGCTTGGCCTCCTCGCCGAACTCGGGATCACGACGGACCTCGCTGTCGAACAGCACCACGAAGCCGTCACGATTGGCGCCGGCCCAGCGGAAGTAGGCGGAGATGCCGAACTCGACCTGTTGGCGCGGGGTGCTGGCCCCCTCGATGGCGGCGCGGATGGTGGCGCGAAGATCGTCACTGAGGGAGATCAGCAGCTGCAGGAACAGCTCGCGCTTCGATTCGAAGTGCTGGTAGAGCACCGGCTTGGTGACGCCCGCCGAGTCGGCGATGTCGTTCATCGAGGAGTCGTGGTACCCGAGGCGCGCGAATGTCGTGAGCGAGGTGTCGAGCAACTGCTGGCGTCGTGCCTTCGCAGGCAGGCGGATGCTCACTGGTGACTCCGTTCCGGGGGGACATCGGCCGTCGTGTCAGGGCGAGCCGGACACGACGGCGATGCGATCAGAGACCTGACTTCTCGAGGATGTGGACGCCGCAGGCCGAACCGAGACCGATGACGTGGGCGAGGCCGACCTTGGCGCCCTCGATCTGACGGGCTCCGGCCTCACCGCGCAGATGGTGGCAGATCTCCCAGATGTTGGCGATGCCGGTGGCGGCGATCGGGTGACCCTTCGACTCGAGACCGCCCGAGACGTTGACCGGCATGGCGCCGTCCCGCCAGGTGGCGCCGGAGTTGAAGAAGTCGACCGCACCGCCCTCGGGGCAGAGCATGAGGTTGTCGTAGTGCACCAGCTCGGCGGTGGCGAAACAGTCGTGCAGTTCGACGAGATCGAGGTCCTCGGGGCCGATACCGGCGGCCTCGTAGGCCTGCTGGGCCGCCCGCCGGGTGAGGGTGTTCACGTTCGGGAGGATCTGACAGCCCTCCTCGTAGGGATCGGAGGTGAGCACGGAGGCCGAGATCTTCACCGCCCGCTTCTGCTGCTCGGCCGACAGGGTGCGCAGCTTGGCACCGGACACGATGACCGCGGCAGCGGCGCCGTCGCTGTTGGCCGAGCACATGGCCCGGGTGTTCGGGTAGGCGATCATGGGTTCGTTCATGATCTGCTCGAGCGTCATGTCCTTCTGGATGGCGGCGAGCGGGTTGAGCGTGGAGTTGCGGTGATTCTTCTCCGAGATGCGGGCGAAGAGCTCGAAACTGGTGCCGCCGTACTTGTGGCCGTACTCCATGCCGACCTGGGCGAAGACACCCGGCATCATGTCGGTGCCGGTCCTGCCCTCGAGGGTGGCCACGGCGCCGTAGCGGCCGGTCGGGGTCCATTCGTCGGAGGCGGCCACGCCCATGCCGGCGCCGAGCATGCCGGCGCCGGAGAGCTTCTCGACGCCGACGGCGAGGCCCATCTCGCACTCGCCGGCCTTGATGGCCATGATCACGGTGCGGATGGCGGTGGCACCGGTGGCACAGGCGTTGGTGACGTTGAACACCGGGATGCCGGTCTGGCCGATCTGCTTCTGCAGCTGCTGGCCGATACCGGCGGCCGCACCCATGAGGTTGCCGGCGGCCAGCACACCCATGTCGGCCATGGTGACGCCACCATCGGCGAGGGCCGCCATGGCCGCCTCGGCGGCGAGGTCGACGACATCCTTGTCAGGATGCTTGCCGAACTTGGTCATGTTGATCCCGAGGATCCAGAGGTCTTCGTTGGCCATGAGAGGTCTCCTCAGTTGATGGGTTCGAACCCGTAGCCGACGGCTTCGGTTCCGGCGCTGTCGGCACCGAGCGGAATGGTGGTGAGACGCACCTTCATGCCGAGCGTGACGTGGTCGGCATCGGGCGTGGTGTTGACGACGTTGCCGCGCACACTGGTGCCGCCGCAGTCGACCAGCGCCGGCACATAGGGATCGGTGCCGGGCATCCAGGGTGTGACGATGGTGAAGGCCCGGACCTCGCCGGTGGTCGCGATGTCGATCTTGGTGAACGAGGTGCCGAAGCAGGAGGCACAGGCGTTGCGCCGATCGAAGAAGCGGGCACCGCAGGAGGTGCACTCGTTGGCGACGAGATGGGGTTCGTCGCCGAGCACCAGGTACTCGACCAACGGGATCTGCTTGGACACGGCTCCCCTTTCGTGGCGACGCTCGCCGGGACGGACCGTCATCGTAGGACAGGCTCGTCGCGCCCCCCAAGACGGGCGCCGGTGCTC
>JAGWYK010000161.1 GCA_018969405.1 Acidobacteriota bacterium | reverse complement strand
GGCCGGCGAGATGAACTCCACGTTCACCCCGGCGGGGAACTGCTGCTCGAGCCAGGACCCGGTGCCCACCAGATCCACCGCGCCGAGATCGGGCACCAGCACCACCAGATGGGGATTGCCGAGATCGGCGGCGTCATGGCGGAACTCGGCGAGGCGTTCCGAGACCGACTGCGGGATGGCGGGACCGGCGCCGACCGGACCCATGGTGACGCTGATGGAGGCGAGGCGGTGGACGGCGTCGTCGTGCACGACGAGGGTGCGTTCACCGCCATCGGTGGCCACCGCGAAGGTGACCTGCCGTTCGTCGCGGGCCATGGCCAACGCCTGGCCCAGACAGCGGATGCCGTTGCCACTCATCTCCGCCCGACTGCCATCGGCGTTCCAGAGATGCATCACCACATCGATGGAGCGACCATCAGCGGCGACCTCACCGGGCCCCGGACGAGCTCCGATGATGAATCCGTCGGCGCCGAGACCGCGCCGACGATCGCACAGCGAGCGGGCCAGCTCGGCATCGCCGTGGAGCGGTCCGTTGACCTCCTCGAGGGCGACGAGGAAGTCGTTGCCCAACCCGTGGTGCTTGGTCAGTAGCATCAGACGGAGTCTTCCAGTGATCGGAGCATGACGGCGAGCGCATTCTCACCATCGGCGCCCTCCGACGGTATCCACCGGATGCGGGGATCGCGCCGGAACCACCGCAGCTGCCGACGGGCGAACTGGTTGGTGCGGGTGATGGCGGTGGCGACGGCCTCCTCGATCGGGGTCCCTCCCTCGAGGTGGTCGAGGAGCTCGGCGTACCCCAGTGCCTGGCGGGCCGTGCGCGAGATGCCCGCCGGTCGCGCCCGCAGGGCGGCGACCTCGGCGAGGAATCCATCTCGGAGCTGCTGCTGGTAGCGCTGGGCGATGCGATCGCGCAGCAGATGCAGATCGATGGCGAGACCGAACACCGGGAACGGCGCCGGCGGGTACTGCTCCAGCCCGGGGCCGAAGGAGGAGAACGGACGCCCGGACCCCAGCGTGACCTCGAGGGCCCGCACCACCCGACGGCGGTTGGAGGGTTCCATCCGGCCGGCGGCCACCGGATCGAGCGACTGCAGCCGGGCGAAGAGCGCTGCGGTGTCGGGATCGCCCTCGAGCTGCTCGCGCACCTCGGTGAACTGCCCCGGGATCTCCAGCTGATCGGTGATGGCCCGCAGGTACAGCCCGGTGCCACCCACCAGCAGCGCACGACGACCACGACGCTCGATGTCGGCCAGCGCCGCCCGACAGTCGCTCTGGAACCGCGAGACGGTGTAGTCATCGTCGGGATCGACGAGATCGATCAGATGATGCGGGATCTCGGCCTGCTCCGCCGCGGTGGGTTTGGCGGTGCCGATGTCCATGCCCCGATAGACCTGCATGGAGTCCACCGACACGATCTCGACGTCGCCCAGTCGACGGGCGAGGTCGAGCGCCAGAGCCGACTTGCCCGAGGCCGTGGGTCCGACCAGTGCGAGATGGTCGGCGCTCAACCGGCGGTGACCGGGATGCGGGTGCGATGGCGCGGCGCCGCCAGCACCTCGACGAGTTCGCCGGTGAG
>JAGWYK010000064.1 GCA_018969405.1 Acidobacteriota bacterium | reverse complement strand
GATCTCGATGACACCGACCGCATCCTCGCCATCGCCCATGCCGCCCAGATCGCCTCGCTCACCGTCATCCGGACCACCGGCGCACCGACCTCCAGCAGCGGCCGCGATCTGATCACCAGTCCCGGATCGCCCTTCTCGGCCCTCAGCAGCACCATTCCCGGGGCGGTGTTCCCGTGAACCACGGCGTCTTCCGCGTGCTTGCGCTGGCCCGACCGCGATCACCCTGGCTCGCCGATCTCACCAGCTGGTCCGGCACGGGTTCGCTCGAGATCGACCTCGTGCGCTGCATCTCCTGCGACGAGGTCCGCGCCCGACTGGCCAGTCCACAGCGCGTCTCGGCGGTACTACTCGATGCCGAGGCTGTCGGGATCGACCGAGATCTCCTGGCCGACGCCCGCGAGGCGGGAACCGCATCGATCGTCATCACCGTCGGGACCGTCCGGCGCGACTGGATCGAGCTGGGCGCCGACCTGGTCCTGGATCAGTTGTTCTCCCGAGACGACCTGCTCAGCTCACTGCGATCGCTGAGCAGCCCCATCTCCACCCGGGCCGACCTCCCCATCATCCCCGCGCCATCGATCGCACCCTCAGCGACACGATGCCCGCTCATCGCCGTCACGGGGTCAGGAGGGAGCGGCACCTCCACCGTCGCCCTCGCCATCGCCCAGCACCTCGACGGCGTGGCCCTCGTCGATGCGGCGCTCGACGCGTCCCTCGCGCTCCTCATCGGTCACCTCGATCCCCTGCCGGCGCTGCAGGAGTTCATCGAGGCCCACCGCACGGGAAGTCCCGGGCTCGACGAGGCTCGACGTCTCCTCCACCGCTGCGAGCGTCACGATCTCGATCTTCTTCCCGGGCTGCGCCATCATCGCGACTGGACCGCTCTGCAGCCCCGGGCGATCGCATCGGCCCTAGACACCCTGCGGAACGCGTACCGGTTCGTCGTCGCCGATGTCGACGACGACCTCGAGGGCGAAGCCGAGACCGGCTCGTTCGACATCGGGGATCGCAACGCACTGGCTCGCGTCATCACCGCCGGTGCCGACCTCATCATCGTCACCGGACGACCGGATCTGATCGGGATGAGCCGTCAGGTCGAGATCATCAGCCGGCTGATCCATCGCGGGATCGCTCCGCCACGCATCATCCCGATCACTCTGCGACCCATCCGCTGGGCACTCACGGTCGCCGACATCCGGCGCACCGTCGGCACACTGCTCAAGGATCTCCATCCCGGTATGGACCTGGTGCCCCCGACCGTGGTCGAGCTTCCCCGGGATCTCGAGCTCCTCCTGCTCGACGCCGCTCCCCTGCCGGCTGCGCTCGTCGATCCCCTCGGAGCAGTGATCCCGGCGCAGTTCGCTCCAGCCACAGCTTCGAGCGCAGAGCTCCCGGTGCTCGTCAGGCCCGGAACCCTCGGGATCGCGTCATGAGTGCATCGACTCCTCTCGTCGCCATCGAGGAGATGGTCCAGCAGCGGGCCATGTCCCTCGCCCTCGAGATGGACACCCCCGCCGGACGCGAGGGCCTGCGTCGCCTCATCGACGATGCCATCGACCACTGGCAGCGAGAGGCCGCGAACCGAGCCGATCTCCGGGTTCTCGCCGATCCCGAGACGATCGCCCATCGAGCCTGGTGCAACCTCGCTCGCTACGGACCACTCACCGCACTGCTCGACGACCCCGATGTATGGGAGATCGAGGTCAATGCGCCCGACGCCATCTTCGTCAAACGTCATCACGGTCGCAGCGGCTACCACCAGGAGACGTTCCACGACGATGAGCATGTGCTTCGCACGATCTCTCGGCTGCTCGACGACTCCTCCGGGAGCCATCGCCGCCTCGATCCCACCGAGGGTCTGCAGGACGCCCGGCTCGACGACGGATCCCGCCTGCACATCGTCCACGCCGACATCGCTCGCGGCGGTCACTGCATGGTCAACATCCGTCGGTTCACCGGCGTGCCCTTCACCCGACTCGACGAACTGGTGGCCAATGACACCCTGTCGACAGCGGCGGCACGATTCCTCGCCGCCGCGGTGCGGGCCGGGGCGTCGGTGGTGTTCGCCGGCGCTCCGGGCTCCGGGAAGACCACACTTCTGTCCTGCTGCCTCGGTGAACTCGACCCGACTCTCCGGGTCGTCACCGCCGAGGAGGTGTTCGAGATCGACGCGCCGCTCGCCAATGTGGCGAGCATGCAGACCAGACCGGCCCGGGCCGATCGCCCCGCCATCGATCTGCGTCGCCTCGTGCGCGGCTTCCTCCGCATGGCCCCCGATGTCGCCGTCGTCGGCGAGGTCCGCGATCGCGAGGCGCTCCCCCTGCTGCTCACCCTGTCCTCCGGGGTGCGCGGGTTCACCACGATCCATGCCGCCAACGCCCGCGGCGCACTCTCCCGACTCCGCTTCCTGGCCGAGCTCTCCGAGGCCGCCACCACCCTTCCCCACGCCGCCCTCACCACGCTCGTGGCCGAGTCGATCGACCTCGTGGTGTTCAGCGCTCGCAGCTCGCACGGTCCGAGGGTGCGGGAGATCCTCGCCGTCGAGGATCCCTCGACCAGCAGCGGCACCGGCACCTTCACCGTGACCGATGTGTTCGCTGCTTCGGCACCCGGGACCCTCGGTTGGACCGGTGCCATCCCTCAACGTCTCAGCGTTCGGTGCCGCGACAACGGTGTCGACCTCGCCACAGTGCTCCGCTCCGACACGGGCAGCCGGTCATGATCGCCCTGCTCGCCGCTCTGCTCGCCGGACTCGGTACCGCCCTGCTCCTCGGCAGCCCGACCGTCATCCTGCGGCCGAGAATCGCCACAGTGCTGGCAGCACATCGATCACCCCTCGTCGTGCGCACCCAGCTCGCGTCGGGAGGCGCCGCGTTCCTGGTGGGGGCAGCGGTGTGTCTGACCCTGTTCGGATCGATCCCCGCAGCGATCTGCGGGGGAGCTTTCGCCGCGCCACTCCCCGTCGCCGTGCACCGGCAGCGCGAGCGGGATCGACTCGAGGTGGCCCGTGACTCCTGGCCGAGGATGATCGATGAGCTCCGGGTGCTCACCTCCTCGGCCGGACGGTCGATCGCCCAGGCCTTCATCGAACTGGGAACCTCCGCACCGACCGAACTCCGTGCCGGCTTCGAGGCCGCCCGACGCGAATGGCTGCTCACCGCCGACCTCTCCCGCATGCTCGAGGTGCTGCGGAGGGAGCTGGCCGATCCCACCTGCGACGCCATCTGCGAGACGGTGCTCGTCGCCGCCGAGTTCGGCGCCACCGACCTTGATCAGCGACTTCTCGCCCTCGCCGAGGATCGACGGGTCGACACCCGCAATCGGCGCGAAGCCCGGGCCCGCCAGGCCGGGGTCCGCTTCGCCCGGCGGTTCGTGCTGCTGGTGCCCTTCGGCATGGCGATCGCCGGACTCACCATGGGATCGGGACGAGCCGCCTACCGCACACCGATGGGCCAGGTGGCGGTGCTGGTGGCGCTCATCGTCACTGCGGGCTGCTGGATGTGGGCGGGGTCGATGCTTCGTCTCCCCGATGAGCGGCGGGTGTTCTCCCGATGATGCGCGCCCTGCTCCCGATGACCGCACTGGTCGCGGTCGGTGCCACCCTCCTCCTCAGTGAGTTCCGCTGGTTCCGGCGACCCCGTCCGGCCGATCGCATCCGACCCCACCTCATGGGCGGTGGTGTGTCGTCGTCCACCACCTGGCCGATGATCTCGGACTGGCGCACCTTCATCCCCCCGATCCTGGAGCACGCCGGCGACCGTCTGGCCCGCTCCCTCGGTGTCGACGAATCGCTCGCCGTCCGCCTGCGTCGTGTGCACGCCACCTCCCTCCCGCGTCAGTTCCGGATCCGACAGATGAGTCGATCCATCGGTCTGGGCGCCCTCACGCTGCTGGGCGCCCTGGCCCTGCGCATCCCCGCGTCGATCGCCCTGCTGCTCACCGGCGGTGCCGCAGCTCTCGCCTTCCTGCTCATCGAGCAGCAACTCGCCGCACGCTCGGGTGCCTGGCAGCGGCGGATCCGACTCGAGCTCCCCATCGTGTGCGAACAGCTCGGGATGCTGCTGTCGGCGGGCCACTCGCTGGGGCAGGCCCTGAGCCGTCTCGCCCGACGCGACGACACCGCCGTCGCGATCGACCTCGCCATCGTGGTGGGCCGGCTCCAGCAGGGCATCGACGAGATCACCGCGCTGCGCGAGTGGGCCGACATCGCCCGGGTCCCGGCTCTCGACCGACTCCTCACGATCCTCGCGCTCAACCGGGAGGCCACCGATCTCGGTTCGCTCATCACCGACGAATCGAGGGCGGGACGCGAGGAGGTGCACCGTGAACTTCTCGAGCAGCTCGAACGACGCGCTCAGCAGGTCTGGATCCCGGTCACCGTGGCCACATTGGTCCCCGGTCTGCTCTTCCTCGCCGTCCCGTTCACCGAGGCGATCCGACTCTTCACCACCACCTGACCCACCACAAGGAGCAACCATGCGCATCACCAACCGAACCCTGCAGACCGTCATCCGCAACGCCATGCGCTCCCGGGCGCAGGGCGATCGTGGCGAAGGAGTCATCTCCGCAGCGATCGCCATCCTGATCATGGCGTTCCTCGGTGCCGCCATGTGGATCGGCTTCAACCAGATGTGGAAGACGACCCAGACCACCACCAACACCAAGATCTCCCAGATCGGGAAGTGAACGAGGACAGGGGCGGGGGGCTGATCGGCACCAGCGCCGGGCTCCTCGTCCTCCTCGCCCTGCTGCTGTTCGCCGTGCAGTCGCTCTTCGCCCTGTTCGCCCGATCGGCGGTCACCGATGCGGCCTACGAGGGGGCGCGCCAGGTGGCCGGCGATCGGGTCGCGCACGACGACCCGGTGGCGATCTCCCTCGCCCGCCAGCAGGCGGAGCGGACCGTCCGGTCGCACCTCGGTCGGTTCGGTTCGACCATCACCCTCGACTGGTCCGGTTCATCGGCCGACACCGTGGCGCTCACCGTCCACGCCCAGCCTCCGGGATTCCTGTGGGACTCCCTGCGCGGGGCCGGACCCGACCCCATCAGCAGCACCGTCCGGGTGCGAGTGGAGCGGCTCCGATGACCTCCGAAAGCGGTCGCGGCTGCGGGGATTCCGGCCAGGTCGCCGGCGTCGAGGTGCTCCCCTTCGGCCTGCTCATGTTCATCATCGGTCTGCTGCTGGTGGCGAACGCATGGGCGGTGGTCGACGCCAATCTGGCCACGACCACCGCCGCCCGCGAGGGGGTGCGGGCCTTCGTCGAGGCACCGGTCGCCACCGAGGCGCAGGATCGCGCCGTGGCCGCGGCCGCCGCCGCCATCGTCGGCTACGGCCGCTCGCCCTTCAGCACCCGCGTCGATGTGGCCACCATCGGCGATCGGGGATGGCAGCGGTGCTCACGCGCCGTGGTCACGGTGCATCATGAGGTCCCCCTGCTCACCCTGCCCTTCATCGGCGGGTTCGGCCATGCCTTCGACGTGGTCGCACGCCAGAGCGAGGTCGTCGACCCCTTCCGCGACGGCGTCGAGGGGGAGGCACGATGCTGAGGAGACGAACGGGCGGCCCCGACGACCGGGGCAGCGTCCTGATGCTGATGCCGGCGGCGTTCATGGTCCTGCTCGTGCTGGGTGCCATCGCCGTCGACCTCACCGCCATCCGGGTCGGACAGCGCTCGGTGCTGAGTTCCGCCACCGACGCCGCCAACGACGCCGTGACCGTCGGCCTCGACGAGACCGCCTACCGCTCGGGACTGGGCTACCGACTCGATCCGCAACGGGTGCGCGAGGCGGTGTACGCCGCGCTCTACGCCAAGGGCCTCCTCAACCGACTCACCGCAGCACCCACGATCATCATCCACCCCGACCAGTCGGTGACCGTGCGTCTCGAGAGCCGGGTCGAGCACATCTTCGCCCGGGCGCTGCCCGGCATCTCCGATGCGGTCCCGGTGCGCGCCGAGGCCACCGCCCGAGTCGCCATCCGCTGACCACCCGCCTGCGGGTTCGTCGGGAAGCGCACCGCGGTCGTACCCTCATCGGTGCGATGACTCCCCGCGACGACTCCCCCATCGAACCCGGCCCGCTCGCCGAGCCCGAGGAGTTCGTGCTGGAGGAGGCCGAGGAGGCCATGGTCGACGCCGACCGCACCGTCGAGGTCTCGGCCGTGCGCTCGGCGCTGCGCAACCGCAACTTCCGCACCATGTGGCTCAGCGCACTGGGCTCGGGCATCGGCACCTGGATGCAGAACGTCATCCTCGCCGCCTATGTGTACTCGGTGACCCGCAGCGTGTGGCTGGTCAGCCTCATCGGCTTCGCCAATCTCGTGCCCCAGCTGGTGTTCGCCACCCTCGGCGGGGTCATCGCCGACATGTTCAGCCGCAAGAAGCTCATCTTCTGGCTCTCCTTCGAACAGCTGCTCGGCTCGCTGGCCATCGCCTGGATCACCCGCAGCTCCGACTTCTCCGAACCGGTCCTGCTCGCCGCGGTGGCCTCGGTGGGCATCGGCGCCGCCCTGTCCGGTCCGGTGTTCCTGTCGGTCACCCCGGCGCTGGTGCCCCCCAAGGATCTCGCCGGGGCCATCTCGCTCAACTCGGTCAGCATGAACGTGTCACGAGTGGTTGGTCCCGCCATCGGCGCCATGCTCTATGTGGCCATCGGCGCCTCCTGGGTGTTCGTGCTCAACGCCGCCACCTACCTGTTCATCATGATCGGCATCACCTTCGTGAAGGTCCCCACCTTCGAGAAGTCCACCGACGTCGGACCACTGCAGAAGATCGCCGAAGGGTTCCGCTTCGTCCGCCACCAACCCGTGGTGCGACGGGCGGTGGGCACGGTGTTCATGTTCTCGCTGTTCTGCATGCCCTTCGTGGTGGTGTTCCCCGCCATCGCCGAGACCTACCTGCACATCCCGGCCAAGAGCACTGCCTACGGCTTCCTCTACGCCACCTTCGGCTTCGGCGCCGTGGTCGGTGCGCTGTCGATCGGCACCTTCCTGTCAGGCCGCAACCTCGCCGTGGTCGTGCGGTTCGCCCTCGTCGGATTCTCGCTGTGCCTGGCCACCTTCATCTCCCTCGACGCCTCGGTGCCGGCCTTCCCCGTGGCCTTCATGCTCGGGTTCTGCTACTTCGCGGCGGTCACCTCGCTGTCCACGGTGTTCCAGTCGCAGCTCACCCACGCCATCCGCGGTCGGGTGAGCGCCATCTGGATGATGTGCTTCGGCGGCACGGTGCCGGTCAGCGGTCTCATCGCTGGCTGGGTGATCTCCCGCACCACCATCAACACCGTCATCTACTTCGGCGCCGCCTTCGCGCTGTTCCTGGCCTGGTTCGCCGATCTGCGTCCACCCGAGGAACGCACACCACTGCGGGCGCTGTTCGCCCGCGAGAGCGCGACCGAGACCAGCTGATCGCGACCCGCTGACCGTCGACCGGTCGGCCCGGTGACCACCAGCGGTTCGGACAGTGCGTCAGGTCTCGAGCAGCGCCGCGGCCAGACGTTCGAGACCGGCCACCCGACTGCCCTTGACCAGCACGGCATCGCCGGCGTCGAGTTCGCCCAGCTGCGCCAGCGCATCATCGATGTCCTCGGCACGGCCGATGACCGGACCGGCCGGATCGACGCTTCCGTAGTCGGCGACCCCGAAGGCGATGATCCGCACCCCGACCTCGGCGGCCACCTCGGTGATATGCCGATGGGCCGCCGCGCTCTCCTCACCCAGCTCGGCCATCACCCCGAGCACGGCGGTGTGCCGCACCGCCGGCAGCGCGGCCAGTGCCCGCACCGCGGCCTCCATCGAGGCCGGTCCGGCGTTGTAGGCGTCGTTGAGCACCCGGGCACCGGTGGCGGTGGTGCGCAGGTCCATGCGCCAGGGCGACAGCTCGGCGGCGGCCAGACCGGCCACCACCTCCTCGAGGGGCAGCTCGCAGGCCAGCGCCACCGCAGCGGCCGCCAGCGCGTTGCTCACCTGATGACGACCCCGCACCGACAGCACCACCTCGGCATGACCCCAGTCGGACTCCAGCCGGAACCGCGGGCGCAGCTGCGCATCGATGCGGAGATCGGTGGCCCGCAGATCGCCGGTGTCGATGCCGAAGCCGATGACCCGAGCGCCGGTGCGCGATCGCATCGACCACACCCGGGCGTCATCGGCGTTGAGCACGGCGATGCCGGCGCCGGGCAGACCCTCGACCAGTTCGCCCTTGGCCAGGGCGATGTCGTCGAGTCCACCCATCAGCTCGGCGTGCACGAGCTCGACGGCGGTGACCACGCCGATGGTGGGGGCCGCCACCGCACACAGCGACTCGATGTGCCCCGGGCCGCGCGCTCCCATCTCGACCACGGTGACCTCGGTGTCATCCGCGGCGTTGACCAGCGTGAGCGGCACCCCGAGTTCGTTGTTGAAGCTCTTCTCGCTGGCCGACACCACCAGACGACGCGCCAGCACCGCAGCGACGAGATCCTTGGTGGAGGTCTTGCCCACCGAGCCGGTGATGCCCACCACCCGCTCGCCGAGACGACCACGGGCCGAGCCGCCGAGCGCGCGCAGCGCCGCTTCGGGATCGGCCACCACGATGGTCGGGAACCCCTCGACGACCGGACCGGCACTGAGCGTGGCGGCCGCCCCGGCCTGGCGGGCCGCGGCGATGAAATCGTGGCCGTCGCGCAGCCCGCGCACCGGCACGAACAGCTGCCCGGTGGTCAGGGTGCGCGAATCGATGGCCGCTCCGGCCACCTCGACGTCGGCGCCCACGAGCCGGCCGCCGACGATGGTGGCGATGTCGACGGCCCGGAACCTCACGGCTGCCACCGTATCGGGGACTACGGTCGGCGCCGTGACTCGTCTTCCGCTCATCGTGCTGTTCGGAGGCCGATCGGCCGAGCACGACATCTCCCGCATCACGGCCCGCCATGTGCTCGGCGCCATCGATCCCGACCGCTACCGCATCGACGCCATCGGCATCGACCATGACGGGGTCTGGCATCGGGCCGAGGAGGCGCTGGCGGCACTGGCCGCCGCCGCGCTGCCCGAGGCGCTGGTGGTCGACGGGCCGGTGGTCGATCCCATCGAGGTGCTCTCCACGCCAGATGCGGTGGTGCTGCCGCTGCTGCACGGACCCAACGGCGAGGACGGCACCGTGCAGGGCCTGTTCGAGGTCACCGGCGTCACCTACGTGGGCACCGGAGTGCTCGGATCCGCGCTGGCCATGGACAAGGTGGCCGCCAAACACCTCGCCGACGCGATGGGCTTCGCCCAGACCCGGTGGATGGGAGTGCACCGCACCGATCTCGACGGCGATGCTCGCCGTGCCCTGCTCGACGACGCCGTGGTCCGGCTCGGGTTCCCCATGTTCGTGAAGCCCGCCAACATGGGCTCCTCCATCGGCGTGTCGAGGGCCACCGATCGCGACGCCCTCGAGGTCGCCGTCGACGAGGCCCTGCGCTTCGACGACTGGTTGGTGCTCGAGGAGGGTGTGACGGCACGGGAGATCGAGGTGGCCGTCCTCGGCCACACCACCTCGGCGCGGGCCTCGGTCCCCGGCGAGATCGTGCCCGCCGCCGAGTTCTACGACTACGACGACAAGTACAACGACGGCGCCGCCCAGCTGCACATCCCCGCCGATCTGCCCAGCGATGTGGCCGATGCGGTGCGGGCGCTGGCGGTGCAGGTGTTTCGGGCCTACCGCGCCGAGGGTCTCGCCCGTGTCGATTTCCTCTACGAGGAGCAGGGCCGGGGGCTGCTGCTCAACGAGCTCAACACCATGCCCGGATTCACGCCGATCTCGATGTACCCGCAGCTGTGGCAGGCCACGGGCCTCACCTATCGCGCCCTCATCGACGAACTGGTCACCCTCGCCCAGGAGCGGGCGGCGCAGCGGCGCTGATCCGGGCCGCTGCCGCGAGTTCGATCGGCTCAGGCCGGGATCGGCTCGACCACCATGGCGGCGCGCAGGAACGCCAGCAGCTCGCGTCGACGCACCACGGTGGAACGCAGCGTGGGTTCGACGCCGACGGCGCGCAGCACCTCGACCTCGGTGGCCGCACCGAGCACCGTGGCGTACGCA
>JAGWYK010000160.1 GCA_018969405.1 Acidobacteriota bacterium | reverse complement strand
GGGGGTGAAGAACGGAAGGCCGCTGATCACGTCGATGACCACGTCAGCATCTCGAGCATGGAGGAAGTAGTTGAGCGGTGCGCGGAGGAACTGGGTGTAGAAGCCTCCACTGACGACAGTTCGGTAGCTGTAGGTCCCGACCGGTCGGGGAACGGAGACGGTGACCTGATGCCCGAGACGGGTCAGTTCCGTGGCGGCATGATCGACGACGACTTCGCTTCCACCGGCATCGGGGCTGGCCAGATCGTGCCACGCATTGATGTGGATCTTCATTGGTTCCTCGGCTCCGACACGGCCGCTCTGATCGTAGTTCGGTGGTTCGGACCTTCCAGTCGGCCGATGCTCAGCTGAGGAGATCGATCTCCCCGGACGCCAGTTCACGCGCCTCGTTCAGGGTGATGACGGCGACCACGCCGGCGGCCAGCGGGTCGGCCCACCACCACCCCAGCCATGCATCCAGACCGAGCGCGAGGAGGATACCGGCGGCGAGCAGCCCATCGATGGCCGCCATGCGGGCGTTGGCGATGAGGGGACGGTTCCCGAGGGCGAGCCCGGTCCGCCGTTTCGCCCAGGCGAACACGAACATGATGACGACGGTGGCGGCGAGGAAGACCATGCCGAGCGGGGAGGTGCGGGCCTCGGTCCGCGAGAGGAGACCGTGGATCGAGTCGCCCACCAGATAGAGGCCGAGCAGCCCGAAGGCGATGGCGAGCAGGCGCATGGCTCGTCGGGCCCGTCGGGGATCGTTGGTCTCATCGTCGCCGCGCAGATGCCACAGGACCACGAGCGAGGCGAACACCTCGATGGTCGAGTCGAGTCCGAAGGCCACCAGTGCCAATGATGAGGCCATCAGGCCGGTGACGATCGAGATGGTGGCCTCGAGCACGTTCCATGAGGTGGTCGCGTACTCCCAGCGCCGTCCGGTCCGCTCGAGTCGCTCGACCTCGGCCGGGGGGAGTCCGTCGGTGGTCATCGCACCAGGTAACTGGTCATCGACAGCGAACCCATCATCGGACCCTCGACCAGCACCTCGGCGGTGGTGCCGGCGGCGGCGGCCACGCCGGCGATGTACTCGATGGGTTGGAGGTGCTCGGGGGTGGGTGCGGCGAGACGGAAGTGCGGATGCTCGCTGAGCTGGCCGATGGTGGCCGGGGCGGTGGTCATGATCGACCGGGCGGCCTGTTCGAACTCGGTGTTCCAGTCGAGGGCGGCATCGGGTTCATGCCACTGGAGCAGACCGAGGTTGTGCACGACGTTGCCGCTGGCGAGGATCAGCACGCCCTCGCGTCGCAGCGGAGCGAGCGCGGCCCCGATGGCGATCCGATCAGCGGTGGTGGCCCGGGCGTCGACCGACAGCTGCACCACCGGGATGTCGGCGGCGGGGAACATGCGCAGCAGCACCGACCAGGTGCCGTGGTCGAGTCCCCATGTCGTGTCGGCGATGACGGGTGTGAGGGGAGCGAGTCGCTCGACGATGTCGGCGGCGAGATCAGGTGCCCCGGGAGCCGGGTAGGAGACGGCGAACAGCTCGTCGGGGAACCCGCTGAAGTCGTGGATGGTGCGGGGTTCGGACATGGCGGTGACCGCCGTGCCCC
>JAGWYK010000159.1 GCA_018969405.1 Acidobacteriota bacterium | reverse complement strand
AGCCGACGCAGGGAGATGTCGCGGTCGAAGGCGCCGGAGGTCATGGCTGGGGAGCCTAGGTCGGGCATGGGGACTCCGGCGCGGCCGGGGCGCCCGGCGTCGGTGCCGACCAGAGGGTGCGCCGGGGGTCGTCCGGGCCTCGGGCGGGGGTCAGTAGGGTCACCCGCCGTGGCCCCCGTGACCGACCCGTTCCATCCCCTGTACTTCGACCAGCGGGATCTCGGTGATGAGCTGGACCGGGTCGGGGCGGTGTGCGCCGGATGTCGGGCCTGTGTGGAGCGCTGCGAGGCCTTCCCCCGCCTGTTCGAACTGCTCGACGGGGCGGCCGCCACCGGGCGCCATCGCCTGACCCCCGACGAGCAGCAGGTCGTCGTCGACGGGTGCTTCGACTGCGGTCTGTGCGTGCTGGCCTGTCCCGACGCTCCCGGGCGCAGCGACCGTGCCATCGATGTGCGGCAGCTGCTGCAACGGGCCCGTGAGCTGTGTCACCGCGATCATCCGCCCGCCGTCACCACCCGGATCGCCGCCGGTGTTCGGCGTCTGGTCACCCGGGTGTCCGATCCTCGGCCCCGCACCCGCTTCACGACCTGGATGGCGCAGCGGTCGTCGTCACCGAACGACGGTGCCCGACCGGTGGTGATGTTCCCCACCTGTCATGTCGAGCATCATGCGCCGGAGATCGGTCGCGCCGGGGTCGGGCTGCTCGAGCAGACCGGGGCCGACTGCCGCGTGCCATCGGGTCTGGTGTGCTGCGGCGCCCCGCAGTTGGCCGCCGGTGACGTGGCGGGCTTCGTGGCGTCGGGTCGTCGCAACGTGCGGCTGCTCACCGAGGCCCTCGGTGCCCATCGCTCCGCCGCGGATGCCGACCCGGCCGACCGTGATCGGGTCGAGGTGGTGGTGCCGCTGCCGGCCTGTGCGGAGATCCTGCGGTCGCAGTACGTCCGGTACGTCGGTGGATCCGATGCGGAGCTGGTGGCCGAGGCGACGGTCGACCTCGTCGCCCATCTGCTCGAGCATCCTCCGTCGATGGCGGAGGCGACCCCGGAGCCGACCGGCGATGCCGGAGCGGTGACGCTGCATCTGCCCTGTCGGTCCCGCACGGCTCCGGCGGATGGAGCGGTGGCCGAGCTGCTGCGACGCGACGGGTTCGAGGTCACCGAGGTGTCCGGCTGTCTGTCGCCCCGGGCTCCGCAGGCGGTCCTCGCTGCGGCGGCGACCGAGGTCGCCGTGGCCATCGGCTCCCGCGGTGATGGCGTCGTGTCCAGCGCCTGTCCGACTGCGCTTGGTGCCATCGTCGCCTCGTCGACGATCCTCAGTGGGCACCCGCTGGAACTGCTCGCCCGGCACCGGGGACTGCTCGACACCTGAGGCCTCGCCACCCTGATCGATCCGAGGGTCGACCGGGTTCCGGCCGGCGAGGTCAGTTTGTGTCCTCCACCGGATGGGGGAGATACTCACCCGTCGTCCCCGTCAGCGTCGGTCCGCGGCGCTCCACAGGAATCCACGCCCTCCATGAACCATCCATGGCACACCAAGGCCGCTTGTCAGGGCCTCGCCCCCGAGATCTTCTACCCCCCGACCGACGATGAGGCCGATGC
>JAGWYK010000158.1 GCA_018969405.1 Acidobacteriota bacterium | reverse complement strand
GGTCTCACCCTCAGCGGGTTCGGGGCGGCCTTCGTGGCCTTCCTGTGGCCGGTGCCCAAGGGCGGGTTCGGCTCCAAGATCCGCGTGGGCAACGTGAGCGACGTCCTCGCCAAGATCGCGGCGGGCAAGGGGTTCCTGTACCTCGCCGAAGGTCGGATGTGGCTCACCGCCTATCCGGCGTCGGCCGTGGAGAAGGCCAAGGCCGTCTATCCCCCAGCCGTGCTGCCCGGCATGGAGGCCGGTGTGGTGGCGCTCTACCAGAAGTGCCCGCACCTCGGCTGCCGCGTCCCGTCCTGCCAGACCTCGCAGTGGTTCGAGTGCCCCTGCCACGGCTCGCAGTACAACCAGGCGGGCGAGAAGAAGGGCGGCCCCGCCCCTCGTGGCATGGATCGTTTCGCCATGGACGTCGCCGGCGGTGTGCTCACCGTCGACACCGGTCAGATCTTCCAGGGTCCGCCCATCGGCACGAACACCACCGGTCAAGAAGCTGAAGGCCCGCACTGCGTGGGTGGAGGTCACTGATGCCCGTCGTCCTCTCGACACTCGTCCTGGCCAATGCGGCCCGCACCATCGGCATCGTGCTGGGTGTGCTGCTGCTTGTGGCCTTCGCCGTCGCCATCGCGTTCAACCTGCGCAAGGGTCGCGCCGAGGTCGGCTCGGAGATCGAGCTCGCCGCCAACCGCAAGCCGTACCTCGATGATGATCAGCTCGAGACCACCAAGCTGGATCGCACCCTCGGTGCCGGTCTGGTGCTGCTGGCGGTCATCGGCATCGCCCTGCCGCTCTACTGGCTGGCCGAGCCCAGCCGACAGTCCAACGCCGTCGACGCCTTCCAGGAGGAGGCCATCAAGCGCGGCGAGAACATCTACGTGAACGGCGCCCAGTGCGCCAGCTGT
The DNA here is from genome assembly GCA_018969405.1 of Acidobacteriota bacterium. GTDB lineage: Bacteria > Actinomycetota > Acidimicrobiia > Acidimicrobiales > Acidimicrobilacustridaceae > Acidimicrobilacustris. Next base: position 719 of record JAGWYK010000158.1, on the reverse strand, counting down.
CACGGCCCGCTCGGCGTGGGTGGTGTGGCGAACTACACCATCACCGATCCCGCCACCGGCGACTACGTGGCCTCGGTGTCCTGGCGGGCGCCGGCGCTCAACAACGTGATGTATCGCTACACCCCCGAGCAGGTCACGCTCATCCTCCAGTACGGCCGCGGCTTCTCGCCCATGCCGGCCTGGGGTTCCCTCGGCGGCGGTCCGCTCACCGACCAGCAGCTCGCCGATGTCATCGCATACCTGACCTCGATCCAGATCCCCGGGGAGCAGTCCAAGGCCGAGGTCCAGGCCGAGCTGGACAAGACCTGTGCGGCCGACGCCGCCGGCAACTGCACGCTGCCCGGGGGCGCCTACAAGACCCTCGGTGAGGCCATCTTCAACCTCGGTTACGCCGACGGCTTCGCCGGCGGCTCCTACTCCTGCGGGCGCTGCCACACCAAGGGCTGGTCCTACGGGCAGGCCCAGGTGGCCGGCGGTGGCGGGTTCGGAGCCAACATGACCAACGGGTCCGAGATCCGGCAGTTCCCCACCGCGGCGCAGCAGATCGCCTTCGTCTCCGCCTATCCCAAGGTCGGCACCTCCTACGGCAGTCAAGGCCTCTCCAGCGGCCGCATGGGCAGCTTCGGCGTGAACCCCAACGCCGTGGATCCCAAGACCGCCATCATGTCGCCCGATCAGGTCATGCTGACCCAGGAACAGATCGCGGCAGTCGTCGCCTA
>JAGWYK010000157.1 GCA_018969405.1 Acidobacteriota bacterium | reverse complement strand
GCTCGACGAGATCATCTCCCGCCTGCCCGAGGGGCCGGCCTGGTACCCCGATGACACCGTCACCGATGTTCCCGAGGCGTTCTGGGTGGCCGAGCTGGTGCGTGAGCAGCTGCTGGCGGTCACCCACGACGAGCTGCCGCACTCCATCGCCACCCGGGTGGTCGAGTGGGAGTGGCCGCGCATCCGGGTCGAGATCCTCGTGGAGCGCGACTCCCAGAAGGGCATCGTGATCGGTCGCAAGGGTTCGGTGCTCAAGACGGTGGGGACCAAGGTGCGCGAGCAGCTGCCGCCGGGGGCGTTCCTCGAACTGTTCGTCAAGGTGGATCGCGACTGGCAGCGTCGGGCCGAGGCCCTCGACCGCCTCGGGTTCTGAGGTCGGATCGCCTCAGCGCAGCGCCCGCAGGAACGCCTCGATCTCGGCGCGCTCCTTGGTGCGCGGCATCGGTGGCAGCGCGGCGATGAAGTCCCAGCGGTAGCGCGCGTTGGTGGCCATGCGGGGATCGAACACGGCGATCGCCCCGCGATCGGTGACGGTGCGGATGAGTCGACCGGCGCCCTGGGCGAGCAGCGTGGTGGCCCGGGGGAGATCGACGAGCCGGAACGCATCGGCCCGGGCCTGCTCGCGACGGGCCTGCAGCAGGGGATCGTCGGGTCGCGGGAACGGGAGACGGTCGATGGTGACGAGACTGAGCGTGGCCCCCGGGATGTCGACCCCCTGCCAGAACCCCATGGTGGCGAACAGGCAGGTCTCGGGCTCGGCGGTGAACCGCTCGATGAGCAGCGGACGGGGGAGGTCCTCCTGGGCGAGGATCGGCACCTCGAGGCGCGGCCGCAGGGCCTCGACCGCCGCGGCGAGGGCCCGGTGGCTGGTGAACAGCGCCATGGTGCGACCGCCGGCGGCGGTGATGAGCGACGCCAGCTCCTCGTGCACCGCGGTGTCGAACTCGGCGCTGCGGGGATCGGGCATGTGGGCGGCGCAGTACAGCAGCGCCTGGGCGCCGAAGTCGAAGGGGCTCTCCACCTCGAGCCGCTCATAGGCGTCGGGTTCCAGGCCGATCTGCTCGGGCAGCGCCGTCGGCAGCGTGGCGCTGGTGAGGACGGCGGTGGTGCGGGGCCACATGGTGTCGGCCAGCAGACCGCCCACGTCGATGGGGGCGACGCGCAGCACCGGGTTGTCCTCGGTGCCCTCGATCCAGGCGACCTCGCCGCTGCGCACCTCGGTGATGTGGTCGATGTCGTCGAGCAGCGAGGTGGTGGCCTTGATGGCGCGCAGCTTCCGGGCGCCGACGTCGCCGGGTCCGTCATCGGGAACGGCGCGCAGCGCCCCCATGGTCGCGTCGAGCCGGGTGCGGGCGAGGCTGAGCACACGGGCGGCGTCGCCGTCCAGCGCGCCGCGCAGACGTCGGCCCCGCTCCTCGGCGATGGCGGTGCGCCACTGCGGTCCCAGTTCGTCGAGCGAGGCCACCAGATCGGTGTCGCTGACGATGGCGGCGACGGTGCGGGCCAGCGCCGTGAACCGACCGCCGGTGAGATCGACCCCCGAGGTGGCGGCGATGATGTCCTCGAGCTGATGGGCCTCGTCGATGACGACGACCTCGTGCTCGGGCAGCAGCGCGCC
>JAGWYK010000156.1 GCA_018969405.1 Acidobacteriota bacterium | reverse complement strand
GCTGGGTCGGTTACCCCGGTTGCAAGATCTACTACACCCAGACCTTGCAGACCAACCGGATCGTCTCCCAGCGCATCGAGACCAGCCTCCACACGGGCACGCATCTCGATGGCCCGATCCACGCCGCCGATGGCGGCGCTGATATGGCATCACTGCCGCTCACCAAGCTGATCCACGAAGGCGTGATCGTCGACGTGTCCGATCAGGTGGGCGACTGGGACATCATCAAGCCGGAGCACATCACGTCGAAGGTGGAGGTGAAGAAGGGCGACATCCTGATCATCCACACCGGCTACCACCGCTACTACACCGGTCAGCCGCAGCAGGATCTCGTGCGCTACTTCACCATGCATCCCGGTGGTGGGCTGGAGTTGGCCGAGTGGATGATGGACATGGAACTCGCGTGGTGGGGAATCGACGCCGGGTCCGGGGACCATCCGATGAACACGACCATCCGGCACATGCGGCCCGACATCGCGAAGCGGTTCGAGGAGCACGTCGGGATGACCTGCCTCGAGTACTTCGGTGAGTACGAGTACACCCATCACCTCTCGGGTCGTCGGATCAAGGAGGACCTCTTCCCGATGCACTATCTCGCCTTCCCCGCGGGGTGCATCCACGCAGAGAATGTCGGCGGTGATATCGAGGCCGTCCTCAACAAGCGCTGCATCATCGGAGCGTTCCCCTGGAAGATCGAGGGGGGCGAAGGGTGCCCGTGCCGCATCATGGCGTTCTTCGACGTTGGTGGGCTCGATGTCATCGATGCTGTCGCATCAGGGGATTTCCCGCTGCCGCGGTGACGACACGATGACGGTCCTTTCGGTCGCGGTGGTCCAGTGCGCCGCACATCACCTGGATCCGGCGGCCAACGCGGAGATGACCGTCGACCGGATCGATCAGGCGGTGGCGGCAGGGGCCGGTCTCGTCGTCCTGCCCGAACTGGTGAGTACGTCCTACGACCCGGCCCATCCGGGCCTGGTCGACTGCGCCGAGTCCGTCGACGACAAGGGTCCATGCCTCCAGGCATGGACAGCGAGCGCCCGTCGGCACGGAGTAGCCATCATCGCCGGCTTCGCTGAGCGCAGGGGCTCGAAGCTGTTCAACTCTGCAGCGGTCATCGATCCGACCGGCACCGTGATCGAGGTGTACCGCAAGCTGCATCTGTTCGGCGCCGAGCAGGGCACCTTCACGCCGGGCGACCGTGGATTGCCCATCGTCGACATCCTCGGGGCGCGGATCGGCGTGCTGGTGTGCTACGACCTCCGGTTTCCCGAGACGGTGCGGATCCATGCGCTGCGCGGAGTGGAACTGATCGCCGTACCCACAGCGTGGACCGGAGGGTTCGATCGGTCCACCCCGCCGGAGGGCCGGATCGGGCAGGTCGACGGCGCCCTGGTCCAGTCGAACCTGAACCAGGTCTTCATGGCGTGCGCTGATCAGGTGGGAGGCACTGCGAATCACACCTTCCTCGGCCGGTCGATCGTCACCGACCCCTACGGGCAGGCGGTCATCGGACCGCTGTCCCCGACGGAAGAGGACCTCGCAGTGGTGACCCTCGACCTGGAGGATGTCAGCCGTGCTCGGCACCGCGGTGCGGGTATAGATCCCATGGAGAACCGGCG
>JAGWYK010000063.1 GCA_018969405.1 Acidobacteriota bacterium | reverse complement strand
AGATGTGCATCCCGGGTGACAACACCGAGATGACTGTGGAGCTCATCCATCCGATCGCGATGGAGGAGGGCCTTCGTTTCGCCATCCGTGAGGGTGGTCGTACCGTGGGCGCCGGCCGCGTCACCAAGATCCTCAAGTAGTCCCGTTCCGGCCCCGGCCGACGATCAGCAGGAGCCGACATGGCGAGAAACGAGAAGCGAGTGCAGGTCACCCTGGAGTGCCAGGTCTGCAAGCGCCGCAACTACATCACCACCAAGAACAAGGTGAACGACCGTGAGCGCATCGAGCTCACCAAGTACTGCAAGTGGGATCGGGCGCACACCGCGCACAAGGAGACCCGCTGACCAGTCCGGTGGTCGGGCTCCGGCCCCGCCGTCCTGCGCTCCCGGAGGGGGTCGCCCGCTGATCGCCACCGATCCGCTGGTACCCTCGCCCCGAGGGCGCTCTAGGGCAGTAGCTCAATTGGTAGAGCTTCGGTCTCCAAAACCGACGGTTGGGGGTTCGAGTCCCTTCTGCCCTGCTCAGTTCCGCAACAACCTCTGAATCCCCACTCCTCCCGTACCGGAGAGCCGCCATGGCGTTGAACCGAGAACAGAAGCGAATGCTGCAGCGTCAGGGCGAACTCGGTCCCGATGGCGAGCCGCTGCGCACCCGGCGCAACCCGCAGTCCCGCGCCCAGCACGAGCGCACCGGTCCGGCGCAGTTCGCCCGCGAGGTCCGTTCCGAGCTGCGCAAGGTGGCATGGCCCACTCGTTCCGAGACCATCAACTACTCGATCATCACCGTGGTCACCCTCGTGGTGTTCACGGTGCTGATCTTCGGGCTCGACTGGGTCTTCTCCGAGCTCGTCCTCAAGCTGTTCAACGCCTGATCGGTCCTTCCATGAACGACTCCGAGCTCACCGATCGCCCCGAAGATGAAGGCACCGACGCCATGACCACCGACACGATCATCACCGATGCCCCCGCCGAGGAGGTCGACGCGGTCGTCGACGCCGACGAGTTCCTCGAGGAGGAGGCCCGTCCGGCGCCGCAGAGTCCCTACGACCGCCCCGGCAAGTGGTTCGTCGTGCACACCCAGTCGGGCTACGAGAAGAAGGTCAAGCAGAACCTGGAGGCCCGCATCTCGTCGATGAACATGGAGGACAGCATCCACGAGGTCGTCATCCCCATGGAGGACGTCGTCGAGTTCAAGAACGGCAAGAAGCAGGTCGTCCAGAAGAAGGTCTTCCCGGGCTATCTGCTGGTGCGCTGCGAGATGCAGGACGAGTCCTGGTACGTGATCCGCAACACCCCCGGCGTCACCGGGTTCATCGGCCAGGGGGCCAAGCCCTCCCCGCTGCCCCGCCGCGATGTCGAGATGTTCCTCCAGGTCAAGGAGGAGGGCGAGGAGGCCACGCCCAAGCGGGGCAAGCCCCGGCTCGAGTTCGAGCAGGGCGAGACCGTGCGGGTCAAGGAGGGTCCGTTCGCCGATTTCTCCGGCGAGATCGTCGAGATCAACGAGGACCAGCTCAAGCTCAAGGTCCTCGTCAACATCTTCGGCCGCGAGACCCCGGTCGAACTCGAGTTCTCCCAGGTCTCGAAGCTGTAACCGTCCCATCGGCGGTCCCCGAGGGGCCGTCGGAAACCCGAGTTGTGTTCGGGCCCCCGGAACCGGCAGAGTTTGGGGCCCACGAGAAGAAGCGAGTCGCCCCATGGCCAAGAAGAAGGTTTCGGCCGTCGTCAAGATCCAGATCCCTGCGGGAGGTGCCAATCCGGCCCCGCCCGTCGGCACCGCGCTCGGCCCGCACGGCGTGGCCATCATGGACTTCTGCAAGGAGTACAACGCTCGCACCGAGGCGCAGCGCGGCACCATCGTGCCCGTGGAGATCACCATCTTCGAGGATCGCAGCTTCTCGTTCGTCCTCAAGACCCCGCCGACCTCGGTCCTGATCAAGCAGGCCGCCGGTCTCGAGAAGGCGGCGCAGAACCCGTCGAAGCAGGTCGCCGGTTCGATCACCGACGCCCAGGTCACCGAGATCGCCCAGATCAAGATGCCCGATCTCAACGCCAACGATCTCGAGGCTGCACGTCTCCAGGTCGCCGGCACCGCCCGTTCCATGGGCATCGAGATCAACTGATCCACCGATCCGCAGCCGCGGATCACACCTGACCGGTACGACCTCGACCGGCAGGTTCCACCCGCATCATCGATGCACGACACGAGGGAGCCGTCATGGCGAAGCATGGGAAGAAGTACCGCGAGGCATCGGCCAAGGTCGATCCCGCCGCACAGCACACCGCTCCGGAGGCGATCGCCCTCGTCAAGGAACTGGCCTCGGCCAAGTTCGACGAGACCGTCGAACTCGCCGTCCGTCTGGGCGTCGATCCCCGCAAGGCCGATCAGATGGTGCGCGGCACCGTGGCCCTGCCCTCCGGAACCGGCACCGATGTGCGCATCGCCGTGTTCGCCTCGGGCGACGCGGCGGCCGAGGCTCGTGAGGCCGGCGCCGAGTTCGTGGGCGCCGAGGACCTCATCGCCCAGGTCGAGGGCGGCATGCTCGATTTCGACGTGGCCATCTCCACCCCCGACCTCATGCCCCAGGTGGGCAAGCTCGGCCGGGCGCTCGGCCCCCGGGGCCTCATGCCCAACCCCAAGACCGGCACCGTGACCACCGATGTGGGCCGGGCCGTGGCCGAGTTCAAGGGCGGCAAGGTCGAGTACCGCACCGACCGTCAGGGCAACGTGCACGTCCCGGTGGGCAAGGTCAGCTTCGACCAGACCGCGCTCACCGCCAACCTCCGGGCCGTCCTCGATGAGCTCGAGCGGGCCAAGCCGGCCTCGGCCAAGGGCCGCTACCTCAAGCGCATCACCGTCTCGTCCACCATGGGCCCCGGGGTCAAGATCGATCCGCAGCGCATGTTTGTGGCCGAGGAGGCCTGAGCACTACTGTTCGCCGCTCGTGCGGGCCCGCCCCGCACCACCAGTCCGCAGTTCCAGAAGGTCGCAGCATCACCCGCAACATCAACTGAATCGCAGTTCCGCTCGCCGCAGACATCCGGTGCCTTCGGGCGTAACGGGGCCCTGATCCCAGGGACCCACCTGACGAGGTGAACACCCAGAGCTTTCTTCGGGGCGTTCGCGCGCAAGCGGCGGACGCCCCTTCGCTGTCTCCGGGGCCGCTCGGGTGCTCCACCCGCCACGGCCACCGCAGTCGTCGACGGGGCACCCGGACGCCGTCAGGTGTCCACCGGCTCTCCGATCGCCCCGGCGGTGGGGGAGCCACCACCTGAGTCGCCGCGGTCACCCGTGGGGGCGCAGGAACCACCCGTGCAGGACAACCCCATGCACGACAACAGAGAGAACAACAGAGAGAGAGGAGGTGCGATGGACAACCCGAGACCCGAGAAGGTCGCAGTGGTCAACGAGGTGCGCAGGCGCTTCGATGAATCCGATGCGGTCATCCTCACGGAGTATCGCGGCATCACGGTGGGCGAGATGGCCCAACTGCGTGCTGCGCTGCGCCAGGCGGGTGGCGAGTACACGGTCTACAAGAACACGCTCGTGCGTTTCGCGACGCGTGAACTGGGACTCGAGCTCGACGACCAGCTGACCGGTCCGACGGCCATCGCCTTCGTGCCCACCGGCGGCGGCGGCGATCCCGTCACCGTCGCCAAGGCCCTCCGCGAATTCGCGAAGGGAAATCCCAATCTGGTGATCAAGGGCGGTGTCCTCGGTGAGAAGCTCCTCACTGCGGGCGATGCCGATGCGCTGGCCGATGTGGCTCCTCGTGAGGAGCTCCTCGCCCGACTCGCCGGCCTCATCGCCGCCCCGATGCAGCAGTTCGCCGGTCTGCTCCAGGCCGTTCCTCGCAGTTTCGCCTACGGGCTGGCTGCGCTGATCGAGCAGAAGGGTGGGGCGCCCGAGGCCCCCGCTCCCGCTGCCGAGGAGTCGACCGAGCAGCCGACCGAGGCCCCGGCCGAGGACGCTGCCGACGCTGCTGCTGACGACGTCACCGAAACCCCCGAAGCCTCGGCCGATGCCGACGCTGCCGACGCAGTACCAACCGACGATGCCCCGGCTGATGCCGAGGCCGACACCCAGGAGGGCTGATCATGGCCACCAAGGAAGAGATCCTCGACGCGATCGCGTCGATGTCCGTGCTCGAGCTCAGTGAGCTCCTCAAGGACTTCGAGGAGAAGTTCGGCGTGACCGCCGCCGCTCCCGTCGCCGTGGCTGCCGCCCCGGCCGCCGGTGGCGCCGGTGGTGGCGCAGAGGCCGCCGAGGAGAAGGACGAGTTCGACGTCGTCCTCGCCAGCGCCGGCGACAAGAAGATCCAGGTCATCAAGGAGGTGCGCGCCCTCACCAACCTCGGTCTCAAGGAGGCCAAGGATCTGGTGGACGGTGCTCCCCAGACCGTGCTCGAGAACGCGTCCAAGGAGGACGCCGAGAAGGCCAAGGCCGCCCTCGAGGGTGCCGGCGCCACCGTCGAGCTCAAGTAGTCCCGACGGCTCCGGCCGTCTCCGTCCGATGGCCCGCCCTCCGGGGTGGGCCATCGGCGCGTCCGGCCCCCAGCGGGGCGGGACCGCCCCCGGTGCTTGACCGGCGGGGGGTCGGGGCCTACTCTGCCGCTCAATCTTTCCGGGGTAGAAGTGGATGATCCCCCGAGTGAGCGCCTGAATCGGTCCCGATTCCAGGGTTGCTCTTCCACGCGTCCGCCCTCTAGGATCGGAATTCGCCCTGCGCGCGCCCGGTGCCGGCCAGTCTCGTCCTCGAGGCTGTCACGCGCCCGCTGCGGGGGTTCACCCACCTCCCCGAGGAGACATCCTTGTCTGATCGTTCGACCCTCCGTGAGCGTTACTCGTTCGCCAACCTCGACGAAGCGCTCGCGCTGCCCGATCTGATCGCCATCCAGCGCGAATCGTTCGAGTGGTTCCTCCATCAGGGACTCGCCGAGACCTTCCGCGACATCAGTCCCATCAAGGACTTCACCGAGACGCTCCAGCTCGAGCTCGAGTTCGATCCCGACGACGAGGACCTGCGGCCGCCGCCCAAGTTCACCGTCGAGGAGTGCAAGGAGAAGGACATGACCTTCTCCGCCCCCATCTTCGTGCGGGCCCGCTTCATGAACGCCTCCACCGGTGAGATCAAGGAGCAGACCGTCTTCATGGGCGACTTCCCCATGATGACCGACAAGGGCACCTTCGTCATCAACGGCACCGAGCGCGTCGTGGTGTCGCAGCTGGTGCGGTCGCCCGGTGTCATCTTCCAGCCCGGTGAGCGGTTCCGTCTCCGGAACCTCTCGAAGCATCAGCTCGTCACCGGCACCATCCACCCCTATCGCGGTGAGTGGATCGAGTTCGACGTGGAGCAGAAGCCGGGCAAGGACGTCACCGCCGGCGCCCGCGTCGCCCGCAAGCGTCGCATCAGCCTGTTCGTGCTGCTGCGAGCCCTCGGTTACGACGAGGAGAACCACCCGGGCTTCCTCGACCGCTTCGTGCGTCACTTCGACTTCCTCGAGGGGCAGTGGGAGAAGGATCGCGAGCTCTTCCCGACCCAGGACGAGGCACTCGTCGAGATCTACAAGCGGGCCCGTCCGGGCGAGCCGCCCTCGGTCGACTCCGCCCGGGCGTACTTCAAGAACGCCTTCTTCGAGAGCCGTCGCTACGACCTCTCCCGGGTGGGTCGGTACAAGCTCAACCGCAAGCTGGGCCCCGAGCTGGACAAGCTCGAGCAGCTGTTCGGCATCACCCTCGAGCGGCCCGAGATCGACCAGTCGGTGCTCACCCCGGCTGAGGTCCTGGCCTCCACCTCGTACCTGCTCAACCTGGTGAACGCCGAGCCGGGCTACCGCCTCGACGATCAGGACCACTTCGCCAACCGCCGCATCCGCTCGGTCGGGGAGCTCATCCAGAACCAGGTCCGCATCGGCCTGTCACGGATGGAGCGGGTCGTGCGCGAGCGCATGACCACGCAGGACGTCGAGGCCATCACGCCGCAGACGCTCATCAACATCCGCCCCGTGGTCGCCGCCATCAAGGAGTTCTTCGGAACCTCCCAGCTCTCGCAGTTCATGGATCAGGTCAACCCGCTGTCGGGCCTCACCCACCGCCGCCGTCTCTCGGCGCTCGGCCCGGGTGGTCTCTCCCGTGAGCGCGCCGGCTTCGAGGTCCGCGACGTCCACTTCAGTCACTACGGCCGCATGTGTCCGATCGAGACCCCGGAAGGTCCGAACATCGGTCTGATCGGCGCTCTGGCCACCTTCGCCCGGGTCAACGAGTTCGGGTTCATCGAGTCGCCATACCGCAAGGTGGTCAACGGTCGCGTCACCGACGAGATCGTCTACCTCGCCGCCGACGAGGAGGAGGAGTACGTCGTCGCCCAGGCGAACGCGCCGCTCAACCCCGATGGCACCTTCAAGGGCGACCGCGTGCTCGTGCGTCGTTCTCCGCAGGCCGCCACCCTCGGCGAGCTCAAGCTGATGCTCGAACGTGACGTCTTCTTCGGTGCCACCACCGAGATCTCCAACGTGCCGCCGAACGAGGTCCAGCTCATGGACGTCTCGCCGAAGCAGATCGTCTCGGTGGCCACGGCGCTCATCCCGTTCCTCGAGCACGACGACGCCAACCGTGCGCTCATGGGCGCCAACATGCAGCGTCAGGCCGTTCCGCTGCTGCGCGCCGAGGCGCCCTACATCGGCACCGGCATCGAGTCCCGGGCCGCCCGCGACGCCGCCGACATGATCCTCGCCCTCGAGGACGGTGTCGTCACCCAGGTCGACGGCAACGCCATCACCGTCGAGTACAAGACCAAGGGGCGCCGCACCTACCGGCTGCTCAAGTTCGAGCGCTCGAACCAGGACACCTGCATCAACCAGAAGCCCTCGGTGTCCGAGGGTCAGAAGGTGAAGAAGGGCGACATCCTCGCCCACGGTCCCTCCACCGACAACGGCGAACTCGCCCTCGGCAAGAACCTCGTCGTGGCCTTCATGCCCTGGGAGGGATACAACTTCGAGGACGCCATCATCCTGTCCGAGCGTCTCGTCAAGGACGACGTGCTCACCTCGATCCACATCCACGAGCACGAGATCGACGCCCGTGACACCAAGCTGGGTCCGGAGGAGATCACCCGGGACATCCCGAACCTCTCCGACGAGATCCTCGCCGACCTCGACGAGCGCGGCATCATCCGCGTGGGCGCCGAGGTGGCCGCCGGCGATGTGCTGGTCGGCAAGGTCACGCCCAAGGGCGAGACCGAGCTCACCCCCGAGGAGCGTCTGCTCCGCGCCATCTTCGGCGAGAAGGCCCGTGAGGTGCGCGACACCTCGCTCAAGGTGCCCCACGGCGAGTCCGGCAAGATCATCGACGTCCGTGTGTTCAGCCGCGACGACGGCGACGAACTCCCGCCCGGGGTCAACCAGCTGGTGCGGGTCTACGTCGCCCAGAAGCGCAAGATCAGCGTGGGCGACAAGCTCGCCGGTCGCCACGGCAACAAGGGCGTCATCTCCAAGATCCTCCCGATCGAGGACATGCCGTTCATGGCTGATGGCACCCCGGTCGACATCATCCTCAATCCTCTCGGTGTGCCCTCCCGCATGAACGTGGGTCAGGTGCTCGAGGCCCATCTGGGCTACGCCGCCCGCTACGGCTGGGAGGTCGAGGGCGAGGCCGTCGGCCAGCCGGCGGTGCGCGGCACCGAGAAGAAGACCCGTCCGACCACGGCGCCGGCCACCCTGGTGGCCACCCCGGTGTTCGACGGCGCCCACTGGGACGAGGAGGATCAGGCGGGCAAGCACCCGACCATCAAGCGGATCTTCCAGAACCTCACCCCGGAGGCCGCCGATCCCCGCTACGGCGATGACGGTCGCATGATGGGCGACAACGGCAAGGTCACCCTCTACAACGGTCGCACCGGTGAGCCCTACGACAACCCGATCACCGTCGGTGTCGTCTACATCCTGAAGCTGGCCCATCTCGTCGACGACAAGATCCACGCCCGCTCCACCGGTCCCTACTCGATGATCACCCAGCAGCCGCTGGGCGGCAAGGCGCAGTTCGGTGGCCAGCGGTTCGGCGAGATGGAGGTGTGGGCCCTCGAGGCCTACGGCGCCGCCTACTGCCTGCAGGAGCTGCTCACCATCAAGTCCGATGACGTCCTCGGCCGCGTGAAGGTCTATGAGGCCATCGTCAAGGGCGAGAACATCCCCGAGCCGGGCATCCCCGAGAGCTTCAAGGTTCTCATCAAGGAGATGCAGTCGCTCTGTCTCAACGTCGAGGTCCTGAACACCTCCGGCGCCGAGATCGAGATGCGCGAACTCGACGAGGACATCTTCCGTACCGCTGAGGAACTCGGCATCGATCTCTCCCGCCCGGAACGGGGCAGCGACGAAGAAGATGCCCGCCGCCAGGCCGAAAGGGGCTGAAGCAATGGCAATGCTCGACGTCAACACCTTCGATCAACTGCGTATCGGACTCGCCACCGCCGATTCGATCCGCACCTGGTCCAACGGCGAGGTCAAGAAGCCGGAGACCATCAACTACCGCACCCTCAAGCCCGAGAAGGACGGTCTGTTCTGCGAGAAGATCTTCGGTCCGCAGAAGGACTGGGAGTGCTACTGCGGCAAGTACAAGCGCGTGCGCTTCAAGGGCATCATCTGTGAGCGCTGCGGCGTCGAGGTCACCCGCTCGAAGGTCCGGCGCGAGCGCATGGGCCACATCGAACTGGCCGCCCCGGTCGTGCACATCTGGTACCTGCGCGGCACCCGGTCATGGCTGGCGTATCTGCTCATGGGCACCGAGGCCCGTGAGGAGATGAAGGCCAAGCAGCTCGAGAAGGTCATCTACTTCGCCGCCAACATCGTCACCTGGGTCGACGACGAGCGTCGTCATGCCGATCTCCCCAACCTCGAGGAGGAGATGCTCGCCGAGCGTGACCTCATCGAGAAGGAGCGCGAACTCGAACTCGCCAAGCGTTTCGAGGCCCTCGAGGCCGAGATCGCCCAGCTCGAGAACGAGGGCGCCAAGGACGCCGACATCAAGGCCCGTCAGCGCGCCGCCGACAAGGACCTCCAGTCGATCCGTGAGCGCTACGAGATGGAACTCGATCTCGTCGTGCGCGCCTTCGAGGAGTTCAAGGACATCTTCGCCCGCAAGATCATCGAGGACGAGATGCTGTGGCGCGAGCTGGTCGACCGCTACGGCGAGTACTTCGAGGGTGGCATGGGCGCCGACGCCATCGCCCGCCTCATCGATCGCATCGATCTCGATGCCGACGAGGTCCGTCTCCGCGAGCAGATCGACCCGCCGGAGGGCACCAAGCCCCTGTCGGCCCAGCGTCGTCAGAAGTCGATCAAGCGCCTGAAGATCGTCGCCGCCTTCAACCGTCGCGACGACAACGGCCGACGTATCAACGATCCCCGCGCCATGATCCTCGACGTCGTGCCGGTCATCCCGCCGGAACTGCGTCCCATGGTGCAGCTCGACGGTGGTCGTTTCGCCACCTCCGATCTGAACGACCTCTACCGACGTGTCATCAACCGCAACAACCGCCTCAAGCGTCTGCTCGATCTCGGTGCTCCCGAGATCATCGTGAACAACGAGAAGCGCATGCTGCAGGAGGCCGTCGACGCTCTGTTCGACAACGGCCGCCGCGGTCGACCGGTCACAGGTCCGGGCAACCGTCCGCTCAAGTCGCTCTCCGACATGCTCAAGGGCAAGCAGGGTCGCTTCCGTCAGAACCTTCTCGGCAAGCGCGTCGACTACTCGGGCCGTTCGGTCATCGTGGTCGGCCCGACCCTCAAGCTCCATCAGTGCGGTCTGCCCAAGCTCATGGCGCTGGAGCTGTTCAAGCCGTTCGTCATGAAGAAGCTCGTGGACGCGGAACTGGCGCAGAACATCAAGTCGGCCAAGCGCATGGTCGAGCGTCGTCGCCCGCAGGTCTGGGACGTCCTCGAGGATGTCATCAAGGAGCATCCGGTGCTGCTCAACCGTGCTCCCACGCTGCACCGTCTCGGCATCCAGGCCTTCGAGCCGGTGCTGGTCGAGGGCAAGGCCATCCAGGTGCACCCGCTGGTCTGCGTGGCCTTCAACGCGGATTTCGACGGCGATCAGATGGCGGTCCATCTGCCGCTGTCGGCCGAGGCCCAGGCCGAGGCCCGCGTGCTGATGCTGTCGGCCAACAACATCCTGTCGCCGGCCGACGGTCGTCCGCTCGTCACGCCCACCCAGGACCTCATCATCGGGGCCTACTACCTGACCGAGTCCG
>JAGWYK010000155.1 GCA_018969405.1 Acidobacteriota bacterium | reverse complement strand
GGCGATGAAGCCGGCGCAGGCACGGGTCCACATGGCGCGGAAATGATCGACATGGGGCTGACCCTCGGAACGACCATCGCCGATGTCGACCTGGATGCAGCCCGAGGTGCCGATGCGTCCGTGCAGGTAACGCACCCGTTCGAGCACCGGCGCCATGAGATCCAGCTTGGCCTCGAAGTCGCCGATGGGAAGATCATGGGCGGTGTACCAGTGCGAGAGATCGCCGTTGAACCGCAGCTCCGGCAGGCGCTCCACCAGCTGCAGGGTGCGCCAGATGTCCTGGGTGGCAGTGGCCCGGTGGGTCTCGACGTAGAGCGGGATGCGGGCGGTGGCGCTGGCGGAGACGATCTCCTCCATCAGACGCGTCGCCTCGTCGTCGCTCTCGAGACCGGTGCCGACCATGAGCGTGGCGCAGGCGAACCCCTGATCGACGAAACGCCGGGCCTGCTCGAGCATGCCGCCGACCTCGATGCGGATGTCGAAGGTGGTGGGCACGAGACCGAGCTCGCGACACAGTTCCGGGTTCGCCCCCTGGATGCCGCGGTATCCCGCGGCCTTCGCCCCCTCGAGCACGGCCCGTTCATCGCCCACCGGCGCAGCGCTCCAGGCCGGCAGCAGCCAGGTGCTGCCCATGTTGAGATCGCGCCGCAGCGAGGGACGGAGATTCATGCGGAGGGCTCGCCGCCCCAGCGGGTGATCTCGGTGCGCAGCCAGCCGTTCTCCCAGAAACTGACATCGCCTCCGTTGTCGAGCAGATGACGATGGGCGGCGACCATGAGGGTGCGGAGCCGCTCATCCTCGGGGGCCACGGAGGCGATCGCTTCGCCGAGCCGGATCGCGAGCACCGCGTCGCCCCGGGCGAGTGCGGCCTCGGCGCGCTCGAGGGCGGCATCGGTGCCGGTGATGGCGAGCAGTTCGGCCAACGCCGCCGGTGCGCTGTCGGGGTAGAGCTCGGTGGTGGACTCCAGCTTGAACCAGCCCACGTACTCCTCCCAGAACGTGCGCACCGCCCAGGAGACCTTGCCGTAGCCCTGGCCGACACGCAGATGCGGCGGCAGTTCGATCTCGCGCATGAGGGTCCAGACATCGACACCGGCGTTGAACCCCTCGAGCGCCCGGTCATGCACGTGGACGACGGCGTCATGGAGACGCGCGAGCGAGGCCTCGATGAGTTCGGCGCCGACGATCGGCTCGTACCGCCCGGTGATGAGCATCTCGGGACGCAGCTCGCGCACCATGCGATTGGTGGCCAGCTGCGGTTCGACGAACCGGTAGCGGTCACCGCGGATGGTGTTGACATTGGGGAAATGGGGGAACAGCGGTCCGAACAGGTTGCTCACCAGTGCCACGCGATGATCGGGCAGCCACACCACACAGCAGTCGGTGGTCTCCCCCACTGCGGCGAGCAGTTCGATGCGTAGACCATCGACCGTGAGCGCGAGACGGTCCTCGAACAGGATGTCGGGCATCGGCTCGGACTGCTTCATGGAGACGCCCGGGTTCTCAAGGTAGATGCGCTTCGCATCGGTGCCGAGCATGTCGAACCAGATGCCGGCGGTGCGCATGCGCAGACCCTGGATGCGCCTGTCATCGGCCTGACAGGCCGGGTTGTCGGCCTGGGCGATGTAGGTGGTGCCGGGTTCC
>JAGWYK010000154.1 GCA_018969405.1 Acidobacteriota bacterium | reverse complement strand
CACTGGCCCCTGATCAGCGCCCGCTTCGACACCATCATCATCGACGAGGCCCAGGACTTCTCCCCCGCCTGGATCGCGCTGCTGCAGGCCCTGCTCGACCCCGACGGTCGTCGTCGGGTGCTGGTGCTGGCCGACGAGGGCCAGGGCATCTACGAGCGCGGCTTCGTGTTCCCCGAACCCGACGACGGCTGGGTGCAGGTGGAACTGGCCAGCAACTTCCGCAACGCCCGACCCATCGCCCGTCTGCTGCGCAACCATCTCGGTGGCGCACCCGCACCCCTGCAGTCACCCGAGGGACTGGGTGTGGTGTGGATCGAGGCGAACGACATCGATGCGGTGGAGGATGCGGTCGATCGGGAGCTGGAGCGCATCGTGGAGAACGAGGGCCGCAGCAGCGCAGGCGTGTGCGTGGGCACGGTGCGGTCGAAGGTGCGCGACCACCTGCGCAGCGCGCTGCATCTCGTGCGCTGGGAGGACCGCGAGCGCGGCGCCGTGCTCTGCGAGAACGTGCACCGACTCAAGGGCCTCGAGTTCGACACCGTGATCCTCGCCGCCACCGGCGACATCAAGCCCGACGAGGAGGCGCTGCTCTATGTCGGCGTGAGCCGGGCGGTCAGCGAACTCATCGTGATCGGACCCCGTGCGTTCGCCGACCGCCTCGGCCTCGTGCGCGACTGACTCAGACCCGCAGCGCTCGGCGCCGCAGCACCACCAGCGCACCGCCGGCGGCCAGCAGCACCATGCCCAGCGCCAGCAGTGGCCGGGTGTCGGTGCCGGTGTAGGGCAGCTGACCGGCACCGCCGACACCCGAACCGTCGACGGGGGTCCCGGTGGTGAAGGTGATGGGATCCGACGGCACCCCGGCGCCCTCGGCGTTCACCGGACGCACACTGATGGTGTACTCGGCGTCCTCCTCGAGCTCGCCGACGGTGAAGGTCGTGCCGGTCGGACGCGGCGACACCGTGATCCAGGTCTCGCCGCCGTCGATCGTGTACTCCCAATCGGTGATGGGCTCGCCCCCGTCGTCACCGGGCACCACGGTGATGGTGACCGAGGTGGGACCGGGGGTGACGGTGACCGAGGTGGGTGCCGAGGGCTTCGACACCGACGTGACCGTGATGGGCGCGGACGCAGCGCTGGCGCCGATGGTGTTCGAGGACCGCACCCGGATGACGGCAGGCACACCGTCGGTGAGACCGGTGATGAGCGCCTCCAGGAACGGGAGCGGATCGGCGAACCCGTCGTACTCCACCATCACCCACGGACCACCGTCGACGCTGTACTCGTGGCTGACGATGGGATCGCCGTTGTCGGCCCCGGGGGTGAAGCGCACCGCGGCCGTTCCACCACCGGCGGTGGCACCGGTGATGGTGGGCGCATCGGGTGACGCCGCCAGCGTGAAGAAGGTGGCCTCCGAGGCCGGACCGGCGCCCACGGCGTTGACCGCTCGCAGCACCACCGGGTACCGGCCGCCGGGGGTGAGACCTCTCAAGGTGAACGACCCGGCGTTGGCCGATGGCGGAAGGGCCGTCCAGTTGGCGCCACCGTCGAGGCTGTACTCGTGGTGGAGGATGGGCGAACCACCATCGGCCCCGGCGACGAAGTTGACACCGACCGAGCCGCCGAAGCCATCCACGACGGTGGTGGCGAGCGAGAGGGGTGC
>JAGWYK010000009.1 GCA_018969405.1 Acidobacteriota bacterium | reverse complement strand
CTTCGAGTCGGTCGATGGTCCGGTACAGCGCACCAACCTGGGGGCAGGTGGTTCCCTCGGAGAGGGTCTCGATCTCCTTGAGCAGGCCGTACCCATGCTGCGGGCCGCCCGTGAGAACCGTCAGGACCCAGAATGACTGCGTGTTGATATTCACAGAATGTGAGTATCGCGCGGGATCGGGCACAGCGCAACGGCATTTTGTCTCCATCGAACTGACCTGATCGATGGGCGCTGCATGACTCGATTCATTTCTAATCAGAAAACGTAGAGAAACGTGTATAGGTACAGCTTGGAGTCATGAGGTACTTGCGGTCGGGTACTTCGGCCATGGCCTCGATGCGGCCGCTTCTCGTATGCTTGTGAAATGGAACTCACGGCCGCGATCACTCATGAAGGTGAGTTGTTCGTCGCGCGCTGTCTCGAAGTCGAAGTGACCAGTCAGGGTGCATCGGCGGAAGATGCACTCGAGAACCTCAAGGAGGCCCTCGGCCTCTATTTCGAGGATGAGGGCGAGCCGGTGGATCTCGCCCACCCGATGGTCACCACGTTCCAACTCTCTGCGTGAATCCACCGCTTCCGGTAGTCAGCGGAGCAGATGCGATCAACGCGCTCGTCGACGCCGGATTCGTGCGAGTCGGTCAGCGCGGAAGTCACGTGAAGCTGCGAAGGGCCAATCTGACCGTCATTGTTCCACTGCACAGGGAACTCGCACCCGGGACGCTTCGCTCGATCATCCGCCAGTCGGGACTGTCGGTGGAGGAGTTCCTGGCGCTCTTGTAGCTCGTGATTCCGGTGCGGTGGTCTCTCGGAGTATCGAGGTCTCGTTCGTCAGTGCGACGCGTCGATGGTCGCTGAACCACTGAGCATCACCGACACACGAACGAACCGAAGGAAGGCGAGAACGACGATCGTGTAGACGGTGAGGTGCATCCAACTGACAGGTCCGTCGCGGTAGTCGAGAAGGAGCCCTGCACCACCAACCATGCAAAGTGCGGCGAACGACCGCGAGAGGAGTGCACCCTCTGCGTGGCGCTCCGACTTCATCGCAGTGAGTAGAAGACCGATGCCCGCGATCACTGCACCGGTGATCATGAGGGCCCCGTAGAACGTGGTCCGCCCCGCTTCGGTGATTCCCGCCGAAGTTGGGCCGGCCGATAGGCCCACGCCGCTGAGCGGAGCGCCCGCTGACGTCACATGCACGCTGTAGATCACGATGGCTAACGCAAAGGCAACCACCCAGTCCGCAATGACAGGAATGCGCTTCACAAGAGAGCTCATGAAGACATCATGCCCGTCGAACTGGCTCTTGCCCGTGATGTTCGATGCGGAGATCGGACCGATCAGAAGGGTGCTGATGAGCCCGAGAACTGACGTGCCGAACTTCGATCTCGTTTCTAATCAGAAAATGAATACAAATGTGTACCGATTCAGTCTCGAGTCCTGACCCCTGAGTCGCTGCGATACGTTCACATCGTGTCATCGTGGCTTGAGTTCCGAAGCGCCGAACCGGAGATGGCAGCCATCGTCCAGGGGTTGTTCGACGCTCATCGACACAAGACGATCGCAACGATTCGAGCCGATGGTTCCCCGAGGATCTCCGGTATCGAGTGTTCGTTCGGAGACGGTCGTCTGACTTTCGGTTCGATGACGGGCGCTCGCAAGCTCGCGGATCTCCACAGGGACTCGCGATTCGCACTTCACAGTGCGACAGTCGATCCGATCGAGGGCGACGAAGGGGCATGGCCCGGAGAAGCGAAGATCGCGGGCCGGGCGATTCCCGATGGAGAGATCACCGCGGAAGCTGCACCATCGGGCGAGATGTTCGTCGCTGACATCTCAGAGGTCGTGTTCGTGCATCTCGACAGTGAGGCGACGAAGTTGATCGTCGAGTGGTGGACGCCGGATGGCGGGCGACGGACAGTGGAGCGGATCTGACATTCTCGCTGGGACCGACACGGTTCGTGGGCGAGGGTGGCAGACTTCGGAGCGGTCCGGATCTGCAGGGAGGTGCCATGTCTCGTCTACGTGTCCAGAACTTCGCGGTCTCCATCGATGGCTTCGGCACTGGTGCGGGCCTCACGTTCGAGTCACCCTTCGGCCACGCCGGTCATCGGCTCCATGAGTGGTACTTCGACACTCGGTTCTGGCGTTCGAAGGTTGGTGACGACGGCGGTTCCTCGGGAGTCGACGACGTGTTCGCGCAACAGATCGACATCGGATTCGGTGCTGAGATCATGGGGCGCGGGAAGTTCGGACCTCAGGCCGGACCGTGGAGCGACCTCGGAACCGACGACGAATGGAGAGGTTGGTGGGGGCCGAATCCGCCCTTCCACACGCCGGTCTTCGTCCTGACCCACCACGCGCGACCGTCCATCGAGATGGAGGGCGGCACGACGTTCCACTTCGTCGACGCCAGCCCGGAGGAGGCACTCGAACTCGCACGGTCCGCAGCCGGTGAGCTCGATGTTCGACTCGGCGGGGGCCCGAGCACCGTTCGTGCGTTCCTCGCCGCTGGTCTCGTGGATGTGATGCACATCGTGCAGGTCCCGATCCTGCTCGGTCGGGGCGTTCGACTCTGGGACGGACTCGAGGGTTTGGAGTCACGCTATGCGGTCGAATCGGTCTCCTCGCCGAGCGGAGTCACCCACATGACCTTCACCCGTCGCTGATCATCCGACCTCTCGACGTTCCATCCTGGGGATCCCCGGTGTCGTGTCGTTGATCGCCCAGCTGATGATCACCTTGGGAGTGATCCGGAAGCGTTCGGGTCCACCGGCGGTCTCGATCGCTGCGGTGCCGATGATCTTGATCCCCCGTGGGGACCACGGATCGATGGTGACCAGGTCGTCGATGACGAGGGTGGCCTGTGGGTTGCGCTGGATGTTGCGGTACCGAGCAGTGTGGGTGATGTCGAAGCCCGCAGTGATGATGTCGTCCCCGTCGAGTTCGAAGATCACCGGGGCCACGTCGGGCTTTCCTGACGGTGAGGCGGTGGCGAACCGCATGAGCGGCTGCGACTCCAGATACGCGATCTCGGCTTCCGTGAATGCATTCAACTTCGTCGACTCCCTGGTGTTCTTCTCGTTGACCGGACGATCCTCACACCTCAACAATGGTTGAGGTCAAGCACTAGTCTCGACCCATGGTCACCCATGAGGAGCTGTTCCGGCCCTGGACGGTCGGTCAGGTCGCGGAGCGCAGCGGCCTCTCGGTCTCCGCGCTCCACTTCTACGAACGGGAGGGGCTCATCTTCTCCACCCGCAACGAGGGCAACCAGCGGCGGTTCGGGCGTGACACGCTCCGCCGCCTGGCGTTCATCCGAGCCGCGCAGTCGGTGGGGATCTCACTCGCCGACATCGGTGCCGCACTCGACGGGCTCCCTCGGCGGAGAACACCCCGTGAAGCCGACTGGACGAAGTTGGCGGCGGCCTGGCGTGAACAGCTCGACCTGCGGATCGAGCAGCTCGAACGTCTCCGCGACGATCTGACCACCTGCATCGGATGCGGCTGTCTGTCCTTCGAACGCTGCCGGTTGGTCAATCCGGCCGATCGCCTGAGCGCCGAGGGTCCGGGTGCTCGCCGGTTCGCCGCAGGAACACCCCGTACACCTCCGTCCATCCCTCCGGATCGTTGACCGGTCCCCCTCGTATCATCGTCATCGATGGATGAGATCGAGCGCTGTGGTGTCTGTGGATTCGTCTGGGACGAGGTCGATCCTGATGACTGCTCTTCGAGGATCCTCGCGTCCGCCGGATCGTTCGCCGACCTGCTCGAGACACATCCCGGGGCATCGATGGTGCGGCCGACAGCGAGCACCTGGTCATCGCTCGAGTACGCCTGTCATGTGCGGGATGTCCTGCTGAACCTTCGCGATCGGGTGGTGCTCGGTGTCGTCGAGGAGATCCCGCACCCGCCGGCGATGCACGGCACGCCCCGCGTCGAACTCGGTCTCTACGGCGACGACACCCCCGGGGTGACCGCGGCGGATCTCCGGGTGGCCGCCGCGCTGTTCGCTCGGACCTGGGACAGGGTGCCGGAGGATCGACGGGAGCAGGTGCTCGTGTACGGCTCTCCCTCGGGAGTCCCACGGACCCTCAACTGGGTCGCCGCGCAGGCGCTGCACGAGACCGAGCATCATCTCGCCGATGCCGCCGATGGTGTCCATGTCCATGAGGTCGAGGCGGCGACGGACGGCTCGTCGACCGAGCGGTCCAGTGACAGGCGGGCGACCGCGAACATCTTCGGCATCGAACATGTGCAGCTCGCCATGCCCCGGGGGCGGGAGGCGGAGGCGATCGGGTTCTATGAGGGCGTCCTCGGGCTCCGGTCGGTCCCCAAGCCGGATCATCTCGCCGTCCGCGGCGGGTGTTGGTTCGAGTCCGGAGAGGTCCGCATCCACCTGGGGGTCGCGGATGCGTTCGTGCCCGCCTCGAAGGCCCATCCGGCGCTGCTGGTGAGGAGCCTTCCCGAGCTGGTCTCGGTGCTCGAGGCCCATGGGATCGAGGTGCGCGTGGATCAACCGCTCGAGGGCTTCGATCGCTGCTATGCCCATGATCCCTTCGGGAACCGCATCGAGTTCATGCAGCGCAGGGTGGGGTGAGGAGATGGCTCGAGCAGGGATTCGCGCTGCGGATTCGATCGCGGTCGTCGGCTCGGTGGTCACGGCCGGCTCCATTGCGGTCGTCGGCTCGGTGGTCACTGCCGGTTCCATCGCGGTCGCCGGATCTGCCGCCACTGCCGGTTCCATCGCGGTCGCCGGATCTGCCGCCACTGCCGGTTCCATCGCCGTCGCCGGCTCGGCGGCCACGGCGGGAAGCGCCATGGTCTCCCGCAGCATCCTCACCGTGTTCGGAGCCCTGCTCGACCGCTGCGTGGCCACGATCGCCTGCGTGCGCTGTCGTCGCTGTGTGGCCTGCATCGCCTGTGTCGACTGCGAGGACTGCATCGGCTGTGTTGGGTGTGTCGGTCTCCGTGGCGCCGTGGGCCAGCGCAACGTCCGGGCCTGACCGAACATCGTCGGCACCGAACCTGCAGCTGCCCACCGGCATCACTGGAATCGCGCCCATCGGAGTAGATTCCTCATCATGAAACGGGCGATTCCTCTGCTGCTTGTCGGCGTCGTCCTACTCGCCGGTGTGGTCGCCACCCTGATCCTGCGGCACGGCGCCGATGACCCTCGACCCCGAACGGTGTACGCCGCGTTCACCCTGGTGGCGCCGCGCGAGGTCTCCGAATCACAGCTGGTGGCCCGAGCCCTTGTCGATGCCGGTGGAGGATGCCCCCGTGTGGAGGCGTCCGGCACCGACGGTCCGGTGAGTCTCGACATGACACCGCGCCTCCCTGGCCCCAACGCTGCGCCAGTGTTCTCCACGGTCCTGGCCTGCAGCGTCTCGTTGCCGGTCGGGCTCGACTCGGCGACGATCGCGGGGCAGTCGATCCCGGCGGCGATGCGGCCCGAGGTGCACACCATCGGGATGTTCGCCGACAGCGGCTGTCGGCTCGACGCCTCGCGGATCCAGAACTGCAACGCTCCCGACGAATGGCCGCTCCAGCAGATCGTCAGCAATCTGGTGTCGGCCAAGCCCGATCTCATCCTTGATCCCGGCGATTACGTGTATCGCGAGATCGCGTGCCCCGAGGCCAGACTCGACCACTGCGCCGGAACGATCGGGCCTGCCGCAGGGTTCCCCTTCAGTGAGACCGATCTCGGATGGGTGCAGGAGTTCTTCGAACCGGCACGGGAGATGTTCCCCGTCGCCCCCATCGCTTTCCTGCGGGGCAATCATGAGGACTGCGGACGAGGCGGGAACGGATGGTTCCTCTATCTGGACGTGCACCCGGATTCCATGGCCACCTGCGATCCGATCCTCACCGACGCCGGATTGAGGGCACCACCGGCGCAGACGACGCCATCCTGGGTGTTCGAGGTTCCGGTGGCCGAAGGCCGGATCCTGAGGGTGGCGATGGTCGATTCCGCCTACGGCAGTGATCGCGAACTGACCCCATGGGTCGAGCAGCAGCGCACCATGTACCAGCAGGCCTACGAACTCTCGGCGCCGCGCGCCGGGGTGGAGACCTGGATGGAGACCCACCGACCAGTCTTCGGCATGATCAGCACGAGACTGCTCCCCGCATCCAACCCGCTGGCCGAGCCATGGACCTCCGATGGTCAGATGGTCGCGTCCTATGGTCTCATCGACCGGTACGACCTTCTCATCTCGAGCCACCTTCATCTGGCACAGGTCATCCAGGTGCCCGGCCAACCGGCGTCGATCGTGGTGGGGAACGGCGGGGCCCTCGTCGAACCCTCCGACGGTTACGTGGTACCGCCCTTCGGACCCCTCGCCAACATGGATGGATCGCGCATCGTGGATTCCCTGGCCCCCTACCCGCGTCCGACGCTGGTCTGGTCACGGGTCGAGTACGGCTATGCGATCGCCACTGCCGGAGCCGCACCGGGAGAGTGGGCCATCGACCAGTACGACTACAACGGGTCGAGATCGCTCGCCTGCACTCTGGCCGCCCGCACGATCTCCTGCCCCGGCGCCGTTGACACGCCGGGGCACATCATCGTCGACTGATCTTCGCCAGGACCACGCAGGGATCCGATCGGACCGGCTCGTTCCCCATCGACGATCATCTGCTGCTGAGAGTCTTGGTGAACTCCACGAGAGTGAGGTCGTCACGCAGGGGGCGGCCGTACCGCGGTTCGTCGTAGGGGAACCGGTGGGTGGTGCCGGTGGGTTCGTACCCTCGCCGCTGGTACCAGGCGATGAGTTCGGAGCGAAGGTGGATGGTCACCAGTCGCATGGTCGACGCTCCGCCATCGATCGCCGTGCGCTCGGCGTGCTCGAGGAGGCGGCTGCCGATACCGGCGGTCTGACGGTCGGGACGTACGGCGAACATGCCGAAGTACGCGATGTCGGGATCGCTCTCGATGGAGAGCTCGCAGCAGGCCAGCAGTTCCTCGGCCTCGGCCAGCAGCACGACCGTGCGGGGTCGGTCCAGCAGCTCCTGCAGCATCGCTGCGTCGATGCGCTGCCCCTCGATGAGATCGGCCTCGGTGGTCCAGCCGATCCGACTGGGCTCGCCGCGGTAGGCCGACTGCACGAGGTCGACCACGGCGGGCACATCGGTGGCGTCGGCCGACCGGAACCGGAGCCCGGTCGTGGGATCGTGGGTCGCCGACGCAGACATCGTCTCGAGCCTAGGTCGTGACCTCGATCTCATCGACCAGGGAGAACAGGCTCTCGTCCTCCTGCGCGGTGTGGAGTTCGAGGATCGCGCAGAGGCCGTAGAGCAGACCACGGAACTCGGTGATCGTGTCCTCGTCGAGATCGTCGACGGTGCACTCCTCGATGTGCTGGCCGAGTCGGCGCACCTGATGGCGGATCTCGACATGGGCCCGGGTCATCGGCGCCATCGGGTCCGTGCCACCGAGCACCCGGCCGATCCCGGGGTAGAGCTGCTGCTCCTCGGCGTCCTCATGGGGCTGCACCTCCTCCACCAGCATGCGCTGCACCCGGTGCAGTTCTGCGAGCACCGCCGCTCCCTCGAGTGAACCGAGGCGAGCGGCGACCGCTCGGAGCTGGTCGATGTCGGTCCGGATGGCCCGGTGCTCGCTGCGGAACCGATCGGCCAGCACGGTGTCGGATCCGGTCAGGCGTGTCCGCTCGGGTCCTTCTCGCAGCGCCCGCAGGGCGTTGAGGATCACGGCCAGATCGATCCCCTCCTGCAGGAGTGCGCCCCAGACCGCCGGCAGCAGACCGGCGACCGCCACACCCATGGCGGCGAAGGAGAGGCTCATGCCCACGACCATCGACTCGACGGCGATCCGGCGGGTGCGGCGGGCGATCACCGCGGCGTCGCCGAGGCGGTCGAGTCGATCGACGGCGAGCACGATGTCGGCGGCCTCGGAGGCTGCGGTCGAGCCTTGCGCCCCGAGCGCCACACCCACATCGGCCAGCGCCAGAGCGGGTGCATCGTTGATGCCGTCGCCCACCATCATCACCGGCGCCCTCGCCCCCTCGAGGCGCACGATGTCGAGCTTCTCGGCCGGTGTGCGTTCCGCCCGCACCTCGTCGACCCCGATCACCGCACCGACCGGCTCAGCCACCTCGGCCCGATCACCGGTGACCATCACGATCCGATCGATGCCGTTGTGTCGCAGGGCGCGCAGGGTCCGGGCCGCATCGGGTCGCAGGGGGTCATCAAGGATGAGTGCCCCCGCTGGTGCGCCGTCGACGCCGACGAAGACACACACGGCCCCGGCGAGACGAGCGCGACGGCGCGCCGTGCGCACCCAGCGCGGAGTCCCGACCACGCCGGCCCATGCGGCGCGTCCGACCGTGACCAGGTGGCCCTCGACCGTTCCGCGGATCCCCTGGCCGGGCACCTCCTCGACCTCATGGGGCTGCACCGGTTCGCAGCCACGATCCAGCGCCGCCCGCACCACCGCCCCGGCGAGGATGTGGGGTGACAGCTGGTCGACCGAGGCGGCCAGGCGCAGCAGGCTGCGGGTCTCGATCCGACCCTCGGTGATGATCCCGGTCAGCACCGGGTGACCGACGGTCATGGTGCCGGTCTTGTCGATGAGCAGCGTCGTGCATGATGCGAGTCGTTCGAGGACCCCACCCCCCTTGATGATCACACCCCGGTGCGCGCAGCGCGACAGCCCGGCGACGATGGCGACGGGCGCGGCGAGGATGAGCGGGCAGGGTGTGGCCACCACCAGTACCGCCACGGCACGCGTCGGACCGCCGAGCAGCTGGGCCAGCGCGGCGACGAGGATCGCGGCGGGCAGGAAGGCCACGGCGAATCGGTCGGCGAGGCGGATCATGGGGGCCCGGGAACGCTCGGCGGCGGCGACGAGACGGATGACACCGGCGTAGGTGCTCTCGCTCGCTCGATTGGTCACCCGAAGATCGAACGGTGCGCCGGCGTTGACCACGCCGCTGCGGACGTGGTCCCCCCGGGATCGATCCACCGGCGAGGACTCTCCGGTGAGGGCGGCCTCGTCGAGCACGGCGGTGGTCGATTCCAGCGATCCGTCCACGGGCACGACCTCGCCCGTGGCGATCATGAGCAGGTCACCCCGATCGACACGGTCCAGTCCGACGGTCTCGAGCGCACCGTCGTGGTAGCGGTGCGCGGTGCTCGGTGTGCGTTCGAGCAGCGCCCGGAGACCCCGTCGAGCCTGACCTGCGGCCCAGTCCTCGATGGCATGACCGGTGGCCAGCATCAGGCTCACCACCGATGCGGCGAGGAACTCACCCACGGCGAGCGCGCCGACCAGGGCGAGGACGGCGATCAGGTCGACACCGATGCGACCCTGTCGCAGGGTGCGCAGGGTTGTGATCGTCGACAGCGCCAGGCCGAAGGCGGCGCTGAGGATCCAGAGCCGATCTCCGACCGCCCCGTGGCCGAGGAACTGGGCGAGACCGCCGAGGACCAGACAGGTGGTGACGGCGAGGATGGGGATCAGGCCACCGACCGGAACGGACGGGAGTCGCGCCACGGATGCATCAGGATCGGCCATGCCCCAGTGTCCATGGCGCGTCGCGATGGTCGGTCGCGATCCACCGGGAACCGCCCCGGTGGGCGAGTCGGGTTCAGCGTCGCTCGAGGACGAGCACCGGGATGACGCGGGATGTGCGGGCCTCGTAGTCGGCGAAGGGCGGCATCGCCCGCTTCTGCCGTTCGAACAGCTCATCGCGCTCGGCCCCGGTGGCTTCGCGCACGTGCACCGGCACGATGTCGGCACCGAGCTCGATCACCGTGTCGGGATGGGCGATGAGGTTGTGGTACCAGGCCGGGTTCTGGGGATCGCCGCCCTTGGAGGCGAAGATCACGATGTCGTCGCCATGGGGCAGATAGGCCAGCGGGCACTGACGCACCGTGCCGCTCCTCGCCCCGGTGTGATGCACGATCACCATGGGCACACCGGTGAAGGGGCCGCCGACCTGTCCCGCGTTGGCACGGAAC
This sequence comes from Acidobacteriota bacterium, assembly GCA_018969405.1. Lineage (GTDB taxonomy): Bacteria > Actinomycetota > Acidimicrobiia > Acidimicrobiales > Acidimicrobilacustridaceae > Acidimicrobilacustris. The sequence goes on along the minus strand of JAGWYK010000009.1, from coordinate 38,100 downwards.
TCCTCCATGATCTGGCGGTTGAACTCATCCATGTCGGGGGTCTCGTCGGCCATGTGGTCCTCCCGGGGGCTCGAGGTGGCCATGACCGTATCCCGACCCGGCGCCGCTCCGAGGACTGCGGTTGACTGGGGAGATGGATCGGAACCTCCTCGGGCGTCTCGCCGTGGTCGGACTCGCCCTCGGCCTGATCGCCGGGGCCTGTGGTGGTTCGGCGGCGACCTCCTCGGTGGACCCCTCCGTCGAGACCACGGCGGCACCGAGTCCCTCCACGACTGCGTCATCGGCCTCAACGATCGCCTCCTCGGCGGTCATTGTCGCCTTCCCCGATCCCGCCAGCGTCGACGCGTGGCGCAATGTCGACGACTCGGTGATGGGTGGGGTGTCGGACAGCACGAGCAGCTGGGTCGACGTCGATGGGGGAGCGATGGAGTTCACCGGTGATCTCTCCACCGAGAACAACGGTGGGTTCGCCTCGACCCTCAGCCCGGTCGATCGGACCTTCGGGGCACGGGCCGTCGGCGCCGGTGCACTCCGGGTGAGTGCGCAGGGCGATGGCCGCACCTATCTGCTGCAGCTGCGGGCGGGTGCGAACGGGAGCGACCGCTGGATCAGTCGGTTCACGCCCGCCGCCGACGGAGCGACGGGGAGCTCCGCCATCGATCTGCCCATCGCCTCCTTCGAGGCGGTGAACGGCTTCCTGCGCCCCGTCACGCCGACCGGCCCTCTCGATCCGGCCACCATCACCCAGATCGGGGTGTATGTGCTCGACGGTCAGGTCGGGCGGTTCCGGTTGGTGCTGGTGAGCATCACCCCCGTCCGCTGAACCGGCGACGGCGCCGACGCGTTCCGGGTTGGAACCGGTGGGTCAGAACTGACGCCACTCCCGGCCGAACCAGCGGCGGATGCGCCGGGCGCCGAACTCGAACTTGTCGGCCACCAGCGCGGCGTCGGGTCCCGCCATCGATCCGTGCGGTGGTTCACCGGCGGCGAACACGATGTCGACACGTGCCACCTCGTCCTCGCCGAACTCCAGGTAGCAGGCTGCGGCACCGTCGTAGGTCATCGTCTCCTGTCGTCCTCGGACGGCGGCGATGATGCGGTCGGCGACCACCACCGCCTGACCCTCGGTGAACACGCCGGCCTTGGGGGTGCCGACGCTGGTGACGTCACCAATGGCGTAGACCCCGGCGTGCTCGGTCTCGAGGGTGTGCGGATCGACGGGGATCCAACCGTCGACACACAGGCCGGACTCGGCCACCACCTCCGGCACCTGATGCTTCGGCACGCCGAGGAACAGGTCGTAGGCCAACTCCTCGCCATCTGCGGTGATGGCGACCCGGCGGGTCGGATCGAGTGCGGTGATGAGGGTGCCCGGGTGCCAGGCGATGCCGCGTTCGGCGAACGCCTCCAGAAGGGCCGCCGATGCGTCGGGGGACGGTGGGATGGGGGCGCCGAGGGGCATGACCAACGAGACAGTTGAGGTGTCGAGCAGACCTCGGGTGGCGAGCAGATCGTGGACGAGCAGCGCGGTCTCGCTGGGGGCGGGGGGACACTTGAACGGGGTGGAGGTGACACCGATCATCACATGACCACCGGGGAAGTCGGCGAGCACGTCACGCAGCGCGAACGCTCCGGCGTTGCTGTAGAACTCATGCCCGCCCTCGATCAGACCCGGGGTGGCACCGGGGTCGACCTCGGCGCCGAGGGCGATCACCATGATGTCGGCGGCGAAGTCCCCGTCATCGGTGGTCACCGAGCGGGTGGTGGGATCGATGGAGCGGATGGTGGTCTGCACGAAGCGGACCCCGGGCTTCACTGCATCCACGTAGGGATGGAACACGGCCTCCGCGGTGGTACGGCCGAACATGACGTCGAGTTTGGAGAATCCGAAGACGAATCCGGCCGACCGGTCGATGAGGGTGATGTCGAGTTCGTCGCCGAACTCCTCCGACAGCGCACTGGAGAGCTCGAGTCCGCCGAAACCGGCACCCAGCAGGAGGATCTTCATGGTCTCGTTGCTCCTTCGATGTCGTCGGGGTGGTGCTCGATGCGCCGCCCGGTGACCTGCGCGAATCGGGCGGGGAAGGCGAACACCAGGAACATCACCGCCCACATGAGCAGCGCCGGGTACACGCTGATGACGGCGATGATCAGACAGGCGATCGTCCACAGCGAGGACAGCCCGTAGTTGCGGCCCATCCCGCGGTACTCGACCGGGTCCACAGATCGATCGGTGAGGCGGTGCCGGTCGATGTAGCGCCACAGCCACCAGAAGGACGTGGCGATCAGCCAGAACAGGATCCCGTAGAGCAGCAGGGCGGTGCGGCGGTCCTCGGCCGAGCCGGTGATGTGCTGGGCGAGCACGGCGGTGGGGAACGGGACGGCGGAGACCAGCGCCAGCTGCAGACCGTTGACCCAGAGCAGGCCGCTGTCGCTGTGGGTGATGTAGCCGAACACGCAGTGATGGTTGATCCAGCACACGAGAATGGTGGCGAACCCCACGAAGAAGGCGACCAGCGTCGGCCATTCATGGAGCAGATGACTGCTCAGACGCTCGCCCGGGTCGAGGTTCTTGGCGGCCGCCACGACGTCGAACACCAGCAGGGTGAGCGCCACTGCGAACACGCCATCGCTGAGCGCATCGACGCGTTCGGTCCCCATGCGGCCACGAACCGCGTCGATGTCTGCCCCCATCGGCCGCAGAGTACCGCGGGGGTTGCCATTGTCAACCCCCGCCGGGATCCGCCCGGCGGATCAGTCGCCGAGGATGGCCGACAGCGAGGCTCGCAGTGAGACCTCGTTCCAGTCGGTGTGGTCGATCGAGGCCGAGGACTGCTCGATCAGCAGTCGTCCCTGCACCTGACCGAACCACCACCACATCACCTCGCGGATCGGGAGGTCGGCGCGCAGCAGACCTCGGTCCCGGGCAGCTTCGAGGGCGGCCGACGCCTCCTCGATCAACGACTGCAGCGCGATGTCGATGGCCGCCTGCAGGGCCGGTCGCGAGATGCTCGCCCCCAGCACCGAGATCTGCATCCGCCGGAAGGGCGCCCGGTCGGGATGATGGGTGGCGCGGATCGTGGCGATGATCGACTCCCGGAGCTCCGCCCGGGTCGTGGCGGCGGCGACCATCGCCGCGAAGGGCGTGGCGAGCGAGGCGATGCCCCGCCGGAACCGCTCGGCCTGGGCGGCCACGATGAGACCGTCCCGGCTGCCGAAGCCCTTGTAGAGGATCGGGGTGGTCACCCCGCAGGACTCGCAGATCTCACGGATCCGGATGGCCGATTCGCCCCCCTCCTCGATCACGGTGATCGCCGCGTCGAGCAGTCGGTCGCGGGTGGACTTCCCGGCGGCGTTCATGACGGGCACCGTATCGCTGCGCATCTACGCTCGGGCTCTCCGGGGAGGTCGGTCATGGAACAGCGCAGTGCGGTCGATGGGTTCGGCGTCGAGGTGTTCAGTCACTGGTGGCCGGTCGCAGCGCCGGAGCGGCTGGTGGTGATCGCCCACGGGGCATCGGAACACTCCGCCCGCTACGACCGCTTCGCCCGAGCGCTCAACGCCGCCGGCAGCGCGGTGGTCGCCATCGATCATCGCGGTCACGGTCTGACCGCAGCGGGGGCTGACCGAGCGATCATGGGGCCGGGCGGAGGACAGGCGGTCATCGACGACCTCGATGCGCTCATCGCCGAGGCCCGATCCGAGTTCGGTCAGCAGCTGCCGGTCCACCTGTTCGGTCACTCCCTGGGCTCGCTCATCGCCTTCGCCTATCTCGTGCAGCATTCCGACCAGCTGGCCGGCGGCATCCTGTGCGGCGTCGCCGCCGATCTCGACGGGGTCGCCGATCTCGGCGCCCTCCTCGCCGGCTTCGACACGCCCGAACTGCGCGACGAGTCCGCCGCCGCGCTGCTGGCCGCCAACAACGCGCCCTTCGAACCGGCCCGCACCCCGTACGACTGGCTGAGCCGAGACGAGGTCGAGGTCGATCGGTACGCCGCCGACCCGTTCTGCGGTGACAACCATCCGCTCACCTTCGGCTACCTCATCGACCTGTTCGGTGTGCTCGCCCCGGCGGTCGACCGCATCGGCGACATCAGGTGTCCGGTGCTCGTCATCGCCGGCGGACAGGATCCCGCCGCTGGGATGGGTGAGTTCGCCCGGGTGGCGGCCTCGGCCCTCGGGCGCGCCGGGGTCAGGGTCGATCTCACCATCTACGAGGAGTCCCGTCACGAACTGCTCAACGAACAGAATCGCGAGACGGTCACCGCCGACATCATCGGCTGGCTGACCAGCCGCTGAATCGAGACCGCTGTCCGGAGTGGCCCGACCATGGGTCCGCCTGCGGTAGAACCTCCGCATGTCCTCGAACCTGATCATCCGCCACTGGATCGCCACCACACCGGAGGAGGTCTGGCGCGCCTACACCACGCCGGAGATCTTCCATCAGTTCTTCTCGCCCGAGGGACTCTCGATCCCGCTCGAGTCGGTCGTGATCGAGCCCTGGGCGGGTGGGCGCTTCGAGTGCACCATGGTGTTCGACGACACCGGCGTCGAGTATCCGAACATCGGAGTGCTGACCGTGGTGGAGCCACCGCACACGCTGGTGGGGGAGGAACCGTCGATCGGGTTCCGCTCCACGCAGACCTTCATGGCGGAGGGCGACGGCACGCTCATCACCGTCGTGCAGGAGGGACTGCCGGCCGAGATCATCGGGAATCCTGAGGTCATCGCCGCGTTCCGTTCGAGCTACCGAAAGCTCGGTCGGGTGCTCGGTGTGGTGACCGAGGAACGCGACTGCGCCTGAGGTCCTGATGGGCATCAGGGGTCGGGACCTCCGATCGCCGGTGGGACGGTAGGTTCCAGCCATGACCACATCGATCGACGTGTTCGCCGACATCTGGTGTCCGTTCGCCCATATCGGTCTGCGCTGCGCCCGCGAGCAGCTCGACGCCGCCGGGCGCCCCGATGTCGTCCTGCGCATCCGGCCCTGGCCGCTGGAGCTCGTGAACTCGGCTCCGATGGACCCGGACCGCACCACCGCTCATATCGCCCATCTCCGCCATCAGATCGACGACACCCGCTTCGTCGGATTCCGGGTCGAGACCTTCCCGACCTCGACCATCGAGCCGCTCGCCCTCACCGAGCGGGCCTATGTCGTGGATCCGCAGGTCGGTGAGGCGATGGCCTTCGCCCTGCGCGAGGCGCTGTTCGAGCGGGGCATCGACATCTCCGATCCCGAGGCGATCGCCGCACTGGCCGCCGAGCACGGCATCGATCCGCCCGGTCCGGAGGATCGGGAGGCGGTCATCGCCTCCTGGCATGAGGGTCAGGCACGCGGTGTCAAGGGCTCTCCGCACTTCTTCTGCGGGGATGCCGAGATGTTCTGTCCGTCGCTCGACATCACCCGTCCCGCCGAGGGAGAGGTCATCATCGATCTCGACGTGGACCGGCTCGCCGGGTTCCTCCGCGCCTGCCTCGACTGACCCACGAACCGGTCCAACCTCGCCCCACCCGACCCGGAGCCTCAGGTGGTGATCGGTGGGCCGACCATGCGAGGATGAGTCCGTTCCCCCACTCCCTCCCGAGGTTCGTGATGAGCAACGAAGAATCCGCCGAGACCCTCGCCGCCCTCGAGGCCGCGAAGGCCAAGTACGCAGAGGAGCGGGCCAAGCGCCTCCGGGCCGACGGAGCCTCGCAGTGGCAGGACTTCAGCGGTGAGTTCAAGGACTTCGATCGCGATCCCTACGCCGATCCGGACTTCACCCGCGATCCGGTCACCGAGGAGGTCGATGTGGTCATCGTCGGCGCCGGGTTCGGCGGCATGCTCGCCGCCGCCCAGCTGCGCCAGCAGGGGATCACCAGCTTCCGCATCATCGACAAGGCCGGCGATTTCGGAGGCACCTGGTACTGGAACCGGTATCCCGGCGCGATGTGCGATGTGGAGTCGTACTGCTATCTCCCCATGTTGGAGGAGACCGGCTACATGCCCACCCAGAAGTACGCCCAGGCACCTGAGATCTTCGCCTACTGCCAGCTGTTCGGCCGCCATTTCGGCATCTACGAGAACGCCCTGTTCCAGACCGAGGTGCTCGGCATGGAGTGGCAGGACGACGCGCAGCGCTGGGTCACCACCACCAGCCGGGGCGACACCATCACCTCGAAGTTCACCGTCATCGTCGGTGGCGTGCTCCACAAGGCCAAGCTCCCCGCCATCCCCGGCATCACCGACTTCAAGGGCGTCGGATTCCACACCAGTCGCTGGGACTACGACTACACCGGTGGCGATGCCTACGGCGGCATGACCAAGTTGGCCGACAAGCGCGTGGGCGTCATCGGCACCGGGGCCACTGCGGTGCAGGTCGTGCCGAAGCTTGCGCAGGACTGCAAGGAGCTCTACGTGTTCCAGCGGACGCCGGCGGCGGTCGGTGTGCGCAACCAGGGCGACACCGATGTCGAGTGGTTCAAGTCGCTCGAGCCGGGCTGGCAGATCGAACGCATCCGGAACTTCACCGACTCGGTCAGCGGCAAGCAGCCTGAGGTCAATCTGGTCGGCGATTCCTGGACCGAGATGTACTGGGTCGACACCAAGCAGATCGGCGCCACCCCTGAGGAGCAGCTCGCCCTCGAGGAACTCGACTTCCGGAACATGGAGAAGATCCGTCAGCGCATCGCCGACATCATCGAGGATCCCGAGACCGCCGAACGCATGAAGCCCTGGTACGGACAGTTCTGCAAGCGGCTCTGCTTCCACGACGACTACCTGCCGGCGTTCAACCGTCCCAACGTGCACCTCGTCGACACCGAGGGCCGCGGCGTCGATCGCATCACGGAGCACGCCGTGGTCGTCAACGGTGTCGAGTACGAGGTCGACCTGCTGATCTACGCCTCCGGCTTCGAGGTCACCTCCGACTACCACCACCGCCTCGGGTTCGACCCCAAGGGTCGCAACGGTGTCTCGCTCTCCGACGCGTGGGGGGAGGGCCCGTACACGCTGCATGGTGTGCTCACCGACGGATTCCCGAACATGTTGATGATCAGCACCCTGCAGGGTGGCTTCGGCACCAACTTCGTGCACTACCTCACCGAGACATCCAAGCACGTCGTGCACATCATCAAGATGTGTCTCGACGAGGGCATCGCCGAGATCGAAGCCACCCGTGAGGCTGAGGAGGAGTGGTTCATGGAACTGCTCTCCCACGTGATGGGCATGGCCAACTACAACACCACCTGCACCCCCGGCTATATGAACCGGGAGGGCGAGGCGGGTGACATGAAGGCGGCCCGGGGCCTGTCCTACATGGGCAGCGTGGGCGACTACGCCAAGCATCTCGAGCGCTGGCGCGAGGAGGGCAACCTCTCCGGCGTCGCCGTGGTGCGCACCAAGTGATCCCGGGGTCGGTGATGGCGACGCGCCCGGTGCGTGACCCCATCGCCGTCCTGCTCGGTCTCTTCATCACCGTCGCCGGCGTCGCCCACTTCGTCAGCCCGAACTTCTTCGACGCCATCGTGCCGCCGTGGCTCCCGCCCGGTGAGCGGTTCTGGACCTATGTCAGTGGGATCGCGGAGCTCATCATCGGTCCGATGCTGCTGGTGCGGGCCACCCGTCATGCCGGCGCCATCGCCGCCATAGTGCTGTTCATCGCCGTGTACCCGGCCAATCTCTACATGACCTGGGACTACCGTGACCACAGCGTGGGCGAGCAGGTCATCTCCTGGGTCCGTCTCCCGTTCCAGTTCCTGTTCATCTGGCTGGCCTGGCGGGTGGCGGTGCGCAACCGTCCGCCGTCGGTCTGGCCCGGTCGTCCCTGAGAGGTCCGAGCCATGGCCACCGCTGAGGAACTGCGCGAGCGATACCGCATCGAGCGGGACAAACGACTGCGTTCCGACGGCAACGATCAGTACGTCGAACCCACAGGTCGGTACGCCCATTTCGTCGATGACATCTGGACCGCACCGGTGCCCCGCGATCCCTGCACCGATGAGATCGAGGTCGCCATCATCGGGGCCGGCTTCGCCGGACTCGTCACCGGGGCTCGTCTGAAGCAGGCCGGGGTCGACGATGTCCGGCTCATCGATGGGGCCGGCGATGTGGGTGGGGTCTGGTACTGGAACCGCTACCCGGGGGCCATGTGCGACACCGCGGCGATGATCTACCTGCCGCTGCTCGAGGAGACCGGGCACATGCCCTCGCAGAAGTACACGATGGCTCCGGAGATCTTCGAGCATGCCCAGCGGATCGCCACCACCTTCGGCCTGTACGAGCATGCGCTGTTCTCCACCTCGGTCACCTCGCTCGAATGGGACGAGTCCGCGTCACGATGGATCATCCACACCGATCGGGGCGACGCGCTGCGGGCCCGGTTCGTCACCATGGGCACCGGTCCGCTGCATCGGCCGAAACTGCCGGGAGTCCCCGGCATCGAGACCTTCGAGGGTCATGCGTTCCACACCAGCCGGTGGGACTACGACCACACGGGTGGCTCACCCACCGACGGGCGACTCGTCGGTCTGGCCGACCGTCGGGTGGGCATCATCGGCACCGGTGCCACCGCCGTGCAGTGCATCCCCCATCTGGCCCGCTCGGCCGGTGAACTGTTCGTGCTGCAGCGCACACCCTCGTCGATCGATGTGCGCAACAACCGGCCCATCGATCCCGAATGGTTCGCCACCCTGCGACCCGGCTGGCAGGACGAGTGGCGCATGAACTTCACCGTGCTGCAGACCGGAGGGTTCGTCGACACCGATCTCGTGCAGGACGGTTGGACCGACATCTCCCAACGGATCCGCGATCGCATCGTGGCCGGCATCCAGTCGGGGGAGATCGAGGATGTCGGTCCTGAGGCCTTCCGGTATGCCTATGAGGCCAGCGACGACGAGAAGATGGAGGAGATCCGAGCCCGGGTCGAGTCCATCGTGGCCGACCCCGTCACCGCCGAGGCCCTCAAGCCCTGGTACCGGCAGCTGTGCAAGCGGCCGTGCTTCCACGACGACTATCTGCAGGCGTTCAACCTGCCGAACGTGCATCTGGTGGACACCGATGGCCGTGGTGTCGAGCGCATCGATGCCACTGGGGTGTGGGTCGCAGGCGAGCACATCGATCTCGACTGTCTGATCTTCGCCTCGGGGTTCGAAGTGGGCACCGACCATTCGCGCCGGGCCGGGTTCGAGACCATCGGACGTGACGGTCAGACGCTCACCGAGCGCTGGGCGGACGGGATGCAGTCACTCCATGGCATCCACGTGCGCGGGTTCCCCAACCTGTTCATCCTGGGACCGACCCAAGGGGCGAACCTCATCTCGAACATCACCCACAACCTCGTGGAGGCGGCGGCCACCATCGCCACCACCATCGCCCACGGCCGGACTCTGGGTGCGCAGGAGATCGAGGTCACCCCTGAGGCCGAGGCGGCCTGGGTCGAACTCATCGACACCCATCCCGGCACGATCTTCGGTGACACCGAATGCACGCCGGGCTACTACAACGGCGAGGGCCGCGAGGCCACCCGTCGCGATCGTCGCAACTCCAGCGGCTATCCCCTCGGGGCGGTGGCGTACTTCGAGTACATCGACGCCTGGCGCTCCAGCGGCGAGTTCGCCGGCCTCGAGTTCCGCCCCTGATCGAACTCAGGACGCCGGTTCGTAGCAGTTGAACATCCAGCGGATGCCGAACCGGTCGAGGCAGGTCCCCCAGTAGGCGCCCCAGGGCATGTCGGTGAGCGGAGCGAACTGCTCGCTGTCCCTGCTGAGCAGTGCGTAGAGCCGCTCGGTCTCGGCCCGGGTGTCGGGCTCGAGGTTGATGGTGGTGTTGTTGCCGATGTGGAGCTCGTGGCCCATCGACTCGAGCATGTCGGTGCCCATGAGGACATGACCGGCGAGGATCGGCAACTGGATGTTCATGATGGCGTTGCGGTCGGCCTCGGAGAGCTCGGGGGCGCCCTCGGGCATCGGCATGTCGCCGATGCGGGTGATGGGTTCGATGAACTCGGTGCCGAACACCTCGCGGTAGAAGGTGAACGCCTCCTCGGTGGTGCCGAGGAAGTTGAGATAGGTGCTGACTCGACTCATGGCTGAGTTTCTAGTGGAGACCGACAGCCGTTGTCAGGCGGCGAGCCCGACGATACGGGCCACGAACACCAGCAGGATGGCCAGCGACAGGATGGTCTGGTACATCATCAGCGCCTTGACCCGGCGGGACACCACCGACTCGGAGGTGGGACCGAAGGTGGAGTTCGTGTTGAAGGCGATGAACAGATAGTCGACCACGTTCGGCCGGTGATCGGTCTCCCCCGCTCGGGTGGGGAAGACGAAGGCGCCACCGTCGATGACCCGATCACACCACCAGTACCAGCCGGTGAAGACGGCGACCGTCATCAGATAGGCGGCCCCGAGATCCCAGAGCCCCCAGAGCAGGGAGTCGTTCCGGGTCCGTCCCGAGGAGATGAGCATGGCGACGTTGAAGGAGACCTGGACGGTGGCCATGCAGAGATAGATGAACGCGAAGTGGTTGATGCGCGAGTCCCGGCCGCTCATCGTGGTCAGCACGAGGGCCACGGCCATGACGAGGAAGACCCCAGTGGTGGCCGCGTCGATGAGGAACAGGAGGTCTCCGGTGGTCCGGCTGAACACCTCACCCGCATGGATCTGCCAGGAGGCGCCGATGTCGAGCAGCTCGACGACGAGCAGGGCGAGGGCGAGCTCGAGGCCCCGGCGACGAGCGGTGTGATCAGCGCGGACCATGGATCGAATCTAGTGGTGGGCGCGGCGACGGTCTGATGATCAGTCGCGCGGCAGGGAGACACGGATGGCGGCATCGCCGGCGCTGCTGCGTCGGACCAGACCCTGCACCCAGCCGCTGAGCTGCACCATCCGGTACATGAACCCGTACTTCGCAGCGATCGCCCGTTCGATCTCGCGGAACCTCGGGTCGGATCCGTCGATGACCGCGGCGGTCCCCTCGTGGACCACAGCACCGGGCTGCACCCGACCGCGCACATCACTGCGCTGCACCCGCACCCTCGGGTCGTTGCGGAGACGCTTCACCTTCCAGGAGTCACCGCCGGTGGTGAAGCCGAAGCTGCCGTCGGGGAGCTCGGCGAACCACACCGCCACCGCCACCGGATCGCCGTTGCGGCGGAAGGTGGTGAACGAGACGTATTTCGCCTCGGCGAGGGGATGGGTGGACATGGCCGGAGCGTAGGTCCTCCCCGGTGGTCGGCCCGGCGCCACGCTGCTGCAGTAGTGTCAGTACCACTGACACTTTCGGCCCTGCCGCCGACGACGAAGGAGCCACCGTGGAGATCACCCTGCTCGGCACCGGTACCCCGATCCCCGATCCCGATCGGGCCGGTTCATCCACGCTCGTCCGGGCGGGCTCCTCGGCCGTCCTGGCCGACTGCGGTCGTGGTGTGCTCATGCGGCTCACCGCCGCCGGGGTGTTCCCGCCCATGCTGAGTGCGGTGCTGCTCACCCACCTCCACAGCGATCACATCACCGACCTCAACGACGTCATCACGATGCGCTGGGTGATGAGTCCGCTGCCGAACCCGCTCACCATCTACGGACCGCCGCGCACCGCCGAGGTGGTCGATGGTGTGCTGGCCATGCTCGCTCCCGACATCAGCTATCGGATCGCCCACCATGACGACCTCGTCGAACCTCCCTCGGTGACGGTGGTGGAGGTGCAGCACGGTGACGAGTTCGTCGTCGGCGATCTCACGGTGCGGGTGGCCGCCACCGATCATCGACCCGTCGAACCCACCGTGGCCTTCCGTCTCGAGCACGACGGTGTCTCAGTGGTGCTGGGCGGCGATGGTGTCCCCTGTGACACGCTCGAGGAGCTGTGTGCCGGTGCCCACGCCTATGTGCAGACCGTGCTGCGCGAGGACATCGTGCGCACCGTTCCCGTGCAGCGCTTCACCGACATCCTCGACTACCACTCCACCGTCGAGCAGGCCGCCCAGGTGGCGGCGCGCGCCGGGGTGTCCACGCTGGTGCTCACCCACTACATCCCCAGCCTTCCGACCGGGAACGAGGAGGAGTGGCGGGCGCTGGCCGCCGCCCACTTCTCCGGGGAGATCGTGATCGGGCCGGATCTCACCTCGGTCACCGTCGGCTGAGGCTGTGCGGCGCAGCCGGCTGAGGGGCAGACTCCTCCCATGACCGAGACCCCCAGCCGGACGATCATGCTCGACACCGCCGATGGACCCATGACCACCTACGTGTCCCACCCCGCCGGGACGCCGCGCGGTGGTGTGGTCGTCGTGCAGGAGGCCTTCGGCCTGACCGGTCACATCCACCGGGTGGCCGACGCCCTGGCCGCCGCCGGATTCGTGGCGGTGGCTCCGGCGCTGTTCCATCGCAGCGAGGAGCAGGTGTTCGGCTACACCGACTACGAGCGGCTGGCACCGGTGATCATGGCGCTCACCCCCGACACCATCACGATGGACATCGACGCCGCGCTGGCGGAGCTGACCCGTCTCGGAGTGGCGCCCTCGGCGCAGGGCATCATCGGCTTCTGCATGGGGGGCAGCGTCACCCTCGCCACCGCCGCCCGGCTCGAGCTGGGGGCTGCGGTCACCTTCTACGGCGGCGGCATCGCCGAGGGGCGCTTCGGACTCGAGAGCGGCCTGCACTACGGCGCTCGTCTGCGCACGCCGTGGTTGGGTCTCTACGGCGATCTCGACGCGCACATCCCCGTCGACGAGGTGGAGCAGCTGCGCGCCCTGGCCGCAGCCTGCCCGGTGGACACCGAGGTGGTCCGCTACGCGGATGCCGACCATGGGTTCCACTGCGATGAGCGGCCCTCGTTCCATCCACCGTCCTCGGCGGATGCCTGGGCCCGCACCGTGGCTTTCCTCGAGACACACCTGCGGAGCTGAACCTCGGATCCGGTCCGCCGGTCGGGCGGGGCCCGGACCATGGTGCCGGACGCGACGACTCCCCCGGCCGGGGGGAGGCGGGGGAGTCGCAGGGCCTTCGAGATGGGGGGTTTCTCGAGGGTTCTGATCGCTCGGACGGGTGGGGGGAACCCGGAACCGATGAGGTGAAAGATACGGAGACGATGGGGCCGTTTCCACGCGTGGGGTGCGGTCGATCGTCACAGTGACAGAGCGCACATCGGTTCCGTGGCGCGGCGATCGGCCGCACGGGGATCGACACGCAGGAGACCGACGGCGGAGCCGTCAGCGGTTCACCAGCCCTGATGCAGGGGTCGACCCTCAGCGAATCCGGAGGCGGTCTGCACACCGATGACGGCACGATCGTGGAACTCCTCGATCGAGCGCGCCCCGGCGTAGGTGAACGAACTGCGCACCCCGGCGGTGATGGCGTCGAGCAGATCCTCGACACCGGGTCGGTCGGGATCGAGATACATCCGACCGGTGGAGATGCCCTCCTCGAACAGTGCCCGACGGGCGGCGTCGATGGGCGACTCATCGGTGGCGCTGCGACCGACCACGGCGCGGGCCGAGGCCATGCCGAAACTCTCCTTGTAGACCCGCCCATCGGAGTCCCGCTGCAGGTCACCGGGCGACTCGTGGGTACCGGCGAACCAGGAACCGATCATGACGTTGCTCGCACCGGCGGCGAGGGCGAGGGCGACATCGCGGGGATGGCGGATGCCGCCGTCGGCCCAGACATGACGACCGAGCGCCCGTGCGGCCTGCGCACATTCGTGGACGGCGGAGAACTGGGGACGACCGACACCGGTCATCATGCGGGTGGTGCACATGGCACCGGGACCGACGCCCACCTTGACGATGTCGGCGCCGGCATCGCAGAGATCGCGCACACCCTGGGCGGAGACGATGTTGCCGGCGCAGAGGGGCACCGGGAGGTCGAGCGCCTTCACCCGGCGGATGGCCTCGATCATCTTCTCCTGATGGCCATGGGCGGTGTCGAGGACCAGCACGTCGACCCCGGCCTCGACGAGGAACGAGGCCTTGGCCGCCACATCGCCGTTGACCCCGATGGCGGCGGCGATGCGCAGCCGGTCGTTCGCATCGGTGGCCGGACGGTAGAGCGTGGAGCGCAGCGCGCCGGTGCGGGTGAGCACCCCGACGAGCAGTCCCGAGGCGTCGACGACCGGAGCGACACGACGACGTCGATCATGCAACGTGGTGAACGCGGCCTCGGCATCGACACCGGCGTCGAAGGTGAGCAGATCGGTGGACATGACCTGTTCCACCGCCGTGTAGCGGTCGACCCCGATGCAGTCGGCGTCGGTGAGGATGCCGACCGGTCGATCACCGGAGACCACGATCACCGCGTTGTGGGCCCGCTTGGCGATGAGGTTGATCGCCTCACCCACGGTGTCGGAGGGAGCGAGGGTGATCGGGGTGTCGTAGACGAGGTGCCGGTGCTTCACCCAGTCGACGACCTCGGCGATGACCTCGAGCGGGATGTCCTGGGGGATGACTGCGATGCCGCCGCGTCGGGCGACGGTCTCGGCCATGCGGCGACCGGCGACCGCAGTCATGTTGGCCACGACGACCGGGATGGTGGTGCCGGTGCCGTCGGTGGTGGTGAGGTCGACATCGAGTCGAGACGCCACATCGGAACGCGCCGGAACCATGAAGACGTCGTCGAAGGTGAGGTCCGAGTCGGGGAGACGATCGTGAAGGAAGCGCACGAGAGAGGAAGGTTAGGCGACGCCGGGCTCAGGTCGGCTGGGAATCATCATCGAGGCCGGCGGCGGTGGCGGCCAGCAGAGCGAGTTGGGCGGCCCGTCGGTACACGAGCACGAAGGTGGCCTGTGCCGCCCGCTCTCGGCCGCGCAGGGGCGGATCGCCCAGGGAGACCACCATGGCCGAGGGATCATCGGTCATGTGCACCAGCGCCGGGTCGTCGACGGCCTCGCCGCTCCAGAAGCGGCGACTGGCGGCGCGATCGGCGGCGGCCTTCTTGGTGGTGTTCGCCGGACGGCGTCGTGAACGGCTCATGCCAGGCTCTCCTCGAGGAGTTCCTCGTCCTGTTCGGTGATGAGGGCATCGGTGCGCAGCCCGAGCGCCGCCTGCAGCTGCGACGGATCGAGATCGCCCAGCGAGCTCGACTTGGGGAGGATGAGATCGGCGATGTGCCGCTTGCCGGCCACGACCTCCTCGACCCGTTCGTCGACGGTGCCGGGGCAGACGAGGCGATGGGCGATGACGGTCTTGTTCTGACCGATCCGCCACGCCCGGTCGCGGGCCTGGTCCTCGACCGCCGGGTTCCACCAGCGGTCGTAGAGGATCACGTGGTTGGCGTTGGTGAGATTGAGTCCGGTGCCGCCGGCCTTGAGCGAGAGCACCAGCGCGCCGGGACCGTCGAGGGCCTGGAAGTCGGTGACCAGTGCATCGCGGGCGCCGCGGGAGAGCCCACCGTGGTAGCAGCCCACCTCGATGCCGAAGCGACCGCTGAGATGCCCGGCCAGCTTCTGACCCCATTCGGCGAAGTGGGTGAACACCAGCGCCCGTTCACCGGAGGCGTAGACCTGCTCGAGGATCTCCTCGAGGCGGGCCAGCTTGCCGGAGCGACCTGCGAGAGGGCCGTCGTCGTTGCGGTAGGCGACCGGGTGGTTGCAGATCTGCTTGAGGGCGGTGATGGCGGCCAGCACGGCGCCGTTGCGGGTGTCGGTGCCCGCCTCGTTGCCCACCCCGGTCACGAGGCTGTCGAGCACGGCCTGGTAGAGGCCGATCTGCTCGGGGGTCATCGAACAGCGGTCGAGCTCGTCGATGCGATCGGGGAGCTCGGCGGCGATGGCCGGCTCGCTCTTGGTGCGGCGGAACACCAGGATGCCGTTCAGCGCCCGCAGGGCCCGTTCGCCCTGATCACGGGTGCCCTCGCCGGTGCCCGACAGCTGCGAGATGAACTGCGGACGCGGACCCACGAGACCGGGGTTGGTGAAATCGAGGATGGCCCAGAGATCTCCGAGGCCGTTCTCGATCGGCGTGCCGGTGAGGGCGAGTCGGGTGGTGGCATCGAGTCGGCGCAGCTGCTGGGCCGTGTCGTTGGCCGGATTCTTGATGGCCTGCGCCTCGTCGAGCACGACGCGACCCCAGTGGATGCGTTCGAGCGCCTCGATGTCGCGCACCGCGGTGGAGTAGGTGGTGATGATGACGTCGTTGCGTTCGGCCAGACGCGGCAGTTCGACGGCGTCGGCCCGTGAGGCACCGTGGTGGACCACGACCTTGAGACGCGGGGTGAATCGGGCCGCCTCGGCCGCCCAGTTGCCCACCACGGCGGGCGGGGCGATGACCAGAGCCGGCTGTCCCGAATCGGCACCGCTGACCAGATGGGCGAGGATCGTGGGGGTCTTGCCGAGGCCCATGTCGAGCGCGAGACAGCCCCCGAGGCCGGTGGTGTCGAGGAACTGCAGCCAGGCCAGAGCCTCGGCCTGGTAGCTGCGCAGTTCCCCGTTGAAGCCCTTCGGGTTCTGGGCCGGAGCCAGCGAGGCGGTGGAGGCCTTGGCCAGCAGATCGGCGGCCCAGCCCGAGCCCTCGATGGCGATGCCGCCGGCGAGGGCGGTGCCGTCGAGCCCGAGGGCCTGCCGCAGCATCTCGGCACCGGTCATCTGCGGCTTCCGGGCCCGTTCGGCCAGCGCCTCCGCGGCGGCGGCGAGATCGGCATGATCGAGTGCCACCCAGCGGCCACCGGAGCGCACCAGCGGTCGGGCCTCCTTGGCCAGTCGGGCGATGTCGGCAGCAGTGAGCTCGATGTCGTCGAACACCGCGGTCCAGCTCACGTTGGCCAGCTGATGGGCACCCACACTGGTCTCACCGGTGCTCTCGGCCCACAGCCGCAGCGAGGGGGTCGGTCGACGCCGCGAGAGCGCGGGGACGCGCACATCGAAGCCGGCATCGGCGAGCGCAGGACCGACCTCGGTCATGAGTTCCCAGGCCTCGACCTGACTCAGCACGACCTCGCCGCGGCGCAGACTGCCGGGACGCTGCAGCGCCGGGAAGAGCCGTTCGAGTCGCAGCAGGTTGCCCTCGACCTCGCGTCGCTGGTTGCCGGCGTTGACCAGCGCCACCTCGATGGGGACGAGCTGCTGGCCCTTGCCGGGGGCGAACACGGCGAGATGCCAGGCGTCGCCGGAGTCGGGAGGATCGAGCTGCACGATCAGCGGGCGGTAGGTCTTGGAGGTGACCGGGGTCGACCAGCGTTCGAGGGCGTTGGTGAGTTCTCCGGCCAGGGCCGGAGCGATGTCGAACGGTGTGCCGTCGAGTCGGGCGAGGAAGGTCTCGGCGGCGTCGGTGATCGAGCGGGGATCATCGGGAGCGGCCGGCACATCGACGCGTCGGGCCGCGTCGTGACAGATCACGTCGACGACCTCACCGAGCACCGAACGCGACATGGTGGCGCCGTCGACCGACGGTGAGAGCGCCGCGACCGCGCCGGGCATGGCATCGGCGATCCGCCGGAGATGCTCGGCGTCGACCAGTGCTGGCGACCAGGTGACGGCGAAGGCGGTGCGGTTCGAGTTGCTGCGGCGCCCCGACCGGGAGCGCCGGACGGTGGGGACCATGGCGCCGCGGGCCACCAGCGACACTGCGAAGGCGGCGACGACCGAGAGCCAGCGCGCACTGGGGCCGATGGGTTCCTCGGGGGGATCGGCCGAGAGCGACAGCAGCCAGCCGAGCACATCGGCGGTGTTGGCCTCGAGGGCCACCGCCTTGTCGCCGCTGGGCAGCAGGACCGGAGCCCGACCGGCCCACATGTCCGGGGCGTCGGTGGACTCGAGGGCGGCGCGCAGCTGCTCGACGGTGGCCGGAGGGGCATCGGGTCCACCCAGCCAGGCGACGATGCGCCCCGTGACCCACGAGAGCTGCAGCAGGTTGACACCGGGGGGGAGCTCACCCGGTTCGGGTTCGATGCCGAGCAGCCGGTCGAGCGCCACTTCGAGCATCCGCTGTTCATGTTCGAGGTCGGTGATGATCTGCTGATCGTCGGGTCGTCGCAGGGCCCGCACGCGCTCGAGCGACTCATCGGTCTCATAGAGGCGGGCGATGAGCACTCGTCGCCAGGCCTCCTCGTGGGCGGCGAGGACCGCGAGGTCCTCGGGACCCGCCTCGCCCCAGGCCGCCGCCTCGACCATGGTCTCGAAGCGCGGTCCGTTCACATCGATGAGGCGCGACACGGCGACGTCCTCGGTCGGTTCCTCGATGGGTGCATCGTCTGTGGACACGTGATTCCTTGTCGACCACGTCCACGGCCGGCGCAGGGTGCGGCCGGTGGTGCGAACGTGGTGCTGAGCGGCCCCCCACCGCAGTTGCACTCTCCGATGGGGGAGGGGGCCCACCATCCGGAGCGACAGGCTGACCGGTTCAGTCGGCCCATCGGTGTCGAGGCGGTGGTGCACCGCACGACGCAGAGGACTCTACCGCCTCAGCCCCCCGCGGCCACAAACGCCATCGATCCCGAGCTCTCAGAGCGAACGCACCAGTTCGGCCACGTAGGGAGATGCCGGTCGGGCCACCAGATCCTCGACGGTGCCCTGCTGGGTGATCCGCCCCTGCTCGAGCACCATCACGGTGTCGGCCACGACCCGGGCGTCGACGATGTCATGGGTGACCAGCACGGTGGGGGCGTCGGTGCTGTGCAGGTGATCCCGCAGGTCGTGGCGCAGCGCCGCACGGGTCTCGGCGTCGAGGGCGGCGAGTGGTTCATCGAGCAGCACCAGCGCGGGGTCGATGGTCAGGGCCCGGGCGATGGCGACCCGTTGCGCCTGTCCGCCGGAGAGTTCGCGGGGTCGGCGATCACCGAGACCCGCCAGTCCCATGCGGTCGAGCCACTCCTCGGCCCGTCGGTCGGCCTCGGTCCGACCCATGCCCCGACAGCGCAGTCCGAAGCCGATGTTGTCGCGCACCGAGAGATCGGGCAGCAGTCGGTGCTCCTGGAACACCATGCCGATGTCGCGTCGTTCCGTCGGAACGTGTACGGCGCGGTCGGTGTCCTCGAGCAGCCGCGTGCCGAGGGTGATCCGACCGCGGTCGACCACGACGAGTCCGGCGAGCGCCTGCAGCAGGGTCGTCTTGCCGGCGCCGTTGGGTCCGAGGATCGCCGTGATCGATCCGGTGGGGACCCGCAGCCGCACATCGATGGTGAGCGGTCCGACCGCGATCTGCACGGTGGCGTCGAGACTCATGGGCCCACCGCCGAGGGAGGAGCGAGCCAGCGGTCGCGCAGACCGAGCAGCACGGCGAAGGAGATGGTGATCAGGACCACGGAGAGCACCAGCGCCTGGTCGGGATCGGTCTCGAGGGCCCGATAGACGGCGAGCGGCGCGGTCTGGGTGGTGCCCGGCAGGTTCCCGGCGAAGGTGATGGTGGCTCCGAACTCACCGAGGGCGCGTGCCCAGGCGAGCACGGTGCCGGCGATCAGCGCCGGGCGGATCGCCGGCAGGGTCACCCGCCGGAGGACCGTCCAGCTGCTGGCGCCGAGCGTGCGAGCGGCATCCTCGGGGCGATGGTCGACACCCCGCAGCGCCGCCTCGACGGTGAGCACCAGGAACGGCATGGCCACGAAGGTCTGGGCCATGACGACACCTGCGGTGGTGAAGGGCAGGTGGAGGCCGAACCAGTCCGACAGCGGGCCGCCGAGCATGCCGCGTCGGCCGAAGGCGGCGAACAGCGCCACGCCGGCCACCACCGGTGGCAGCACGAGCGACAGCAGGCACAGGGCGCGCAGGAGGCGGCGGCCCGGGAACGAGTGCCGGGCCAGGACCCAGGAGAGCGGCACGCCGAGCACCAGCGACAGCACGGCGGCGAGCACCGAGCATTCGATCGACAGACGCAGTGCGGTCAGCGATGCGGGGTCGGTGAGCAGCGACCAGGCCGAGCCCCATGGCACCCGCCACAGCAGCCCGAGGAAGGGCAGGGCGAAGAAGGCGATGGCGATGCCGGCGAGCAGCAGCACCGGGACCGGCGGACGGGGTGGGGGAGTGGCGCGTCGTGTGGAGCGGGGCCCGCCGGTGGTCATGGGGCGATGAACCCGTACCGGGTCAGGATCGCCTGACCCTCGGCCCCCTTGATGAACTCGATCCATGCGGCGGCGGTGGCGTTGGTGCGCGCCCGCTTCATCCGGGCGATGGGATAGCTGGCGAGGATGTTCTGGTTCATCGGGATGACCACGCCGCTGGCCCGCTCGCCGGCGGCGGTCACGTCGGTCGCATAGATGATCCCCGCATCGGCCTCACCGGAGGTGATCTTGGTGACGATGCCCTTCGCGTCGGGTTCGAGACTGCTCGGTGTCACCGTCACCGACGCCCGCGTCAGCACCTGCGCGGCGTAGTTGCCGATCGGCACCTCGGGGGGACAGGTCACGTAGAGCAGTCCGGGTCGGGCGAGATCGGCCAGCGATGTGATGCCGAGCGGATTGCCGCGGGCCACCATGATCTCGAGGGTGTTGGTGGTGAACGTGGCGGGACGGCCCCAGATGTGATCGCCGACCCGGGCCATGGTGTCGTTGTCGGCGGCGGCGAAGACGTCGATCGGGGCGCCGTCGTCGATCTGTTGGGCCAGCGCCGAGGAGCTGCCGAACGACAGGGTGATGCTGGTGCCGGGATTGGCGGCCTCGAACTCGGCCTTCGCCGCTTCGAAGGCGCCGGTGAGCGAGGACGCGGCGGCCACCGTGATCGAGGTCGAGTCGCCTCCGGAGGAGCATCCCGCAGCGAGCATCCCGACCGAGACGAGGGCGGCGGTCAGGGTGGCGATCGCAGCGAGGATCCGGCGACGGGGGCGCATGGCGGCATGGTAGTCAACTCCTGACTACTCCGGTCGGCGGTGGGGGTCGACCCTCTCGGTAGTGTCCTCCCATGGCCCGCGCCGAGACCTCCCTCGCCGAATCGGTGTGTCTCGCCGTCGTGGTGGGTGGAGTGGACTACGGCGGTGCGGTGGCCGACCTGCTGGCCCCGGGAGCCGAACTTGGTCGCATCTGGTCGCTCTCCCGGCCGTTGACCTATCGGGCCATCGACGCACTGGTCACCGAGGGCCTGCTCACCCGCACCGGCACCGCTCCCGGTCGCGGTCCCGACCGGCGACTGCTCGCCCCCACCCGTCGGGGGCGCGCCGCCACCCGTCGTTGGTTGGCGGCACCGGTCGAGCATCTGCGTGATGTGCGCACGGTGCTGCTGCTGAAGTTCCGCCTGCTCGAACGCATGGGAAGCCCGCTCGCCCCGCTGGCCCGGGCCCAGCGTGACCGCTTCGCTCCCATGGTGACCTCGATCATCGAGACCGACCCCGCAGATGAGGCTGCTGACGATGCGTCAGCCGATCCCGCGGATGTCGTGACCCTGTGGCGGCGCGAACACGCACGAGCGGTGGTCCGCTTCCTCGAACACGTCATCGACCTGCCGTGAGTCCATCCGACCGCGCCGGCTTCGCGTCGCTGCACCACCGGAACTTCCGGCTGTACCTGGTGGGTCAGGGCGTGTCACAGGCCGGCACCTGGATGCAGACCGTCGGCATGGGATGGTTGGTGCTGCGCCTCACCGGGCGGGGCGAACTCCTCGGTCTGGTCACCGCCGTGCAGTTCGTCCCCACCCTGCTGCTCGGGGCCTTCGCCGGTGCCCTGGCCGATCGGATGAGCCGATGGCGCATCCTGCAGACCACCCAGGTGCTGGCCGGGCTGTTGGCCACGCTGCTCGGGGTGATGGTCCTCACCGACACCATCCGGGTGTGGAGCCTGTTCGTGTTCGCCGCCGCCATCGGCACCGTGAACTCCTTCGACACCCCGGTGCGATCCTCGTTCGTGCACGAGATGGTCGGACCCGACGACCTCACCGGCGCGGTCGGCATCGCCAGCACCACCAACAACGTGGCTCGGATCGTCGGTCCTGCGGTGGCCGGCGGGCTGATCGCCGGACTGGGTCTCGCCGCCCCGTTCCTGTTCAACGGTGTGAGCTACCTGGCGGCGATCGGGGCGTTCCTCATCATGCGTCGCAGCGAGTTCGTCATCACGCTGCCGGCGCCGCGCGAGCGCGGTCAGATCCGAGCCGGACTGCGGGTGGTGTGGGCCGATCCGC
Source organism: Acidobacteriota bacterium (assembly GCA_018969405.1). Lineage (GTDB taxonomy): Bacteria > Actinomycetota > Acidimicrobiia > Acidimicrobiales > Acidimicrobilacustridaceae > Acidimicrobilacustris. The sequence continues at coordinate 16,100 of JAGWYK010000009.1, read as the reverse complement.
GTCTTCGCACCCCGATGCTGATGACCCTCGTGATCGGTGCGCTCGCCTACGAGAACCAGGTGTCGTTGCCGCTGCTGGCCAAGTTCACCTTCGGCGGCACCGCCGGCAGCTACGGGTTCCTCTCCTCGGCCATGGGTATCGGGTCGGTGCTCGGTGGACTCATCATCGCCCGCATGGGACGCGCCACCCATCGACGCATCGGCTGGGCCGCCGCCTTCCTCGGTGTCGCCATGCTGGTCGGCGCCGCCATGCCCACCATGGCGTTCATGCTGGTGGCGCTGCTCTTCGTCGGAGCGGGCAGCGTGGCGTTCATCACCAGCAACTCGGCGACCCTGCAGCTGACCGCACCGCCCCAGATGCGCGGTCGGGTGATGGCGCTCTACGTCACCGCCATCATCGGGACGACCCCGATCGGCGGGCCCATCATCGGATTCGTGGGCCAGCAGTTCGGGGCCCGCGCCTGCTACATCACCGGTGGGCTGGCCTGTCTGGTGAGCGCCGCAGTGGGGTGGCGCTCCCTGGCGGCGTCCACCGAGGCGATCACGGCGGCCGGCGAGGACGCTCTGCCGGGTGCGATCACGCCCTGAGCGTGGTTCACTGGGGGAGGGCACCGGTGTGTCACCGGCATCGAACCGGCCCATCACCCCCGGGAGGGCAACGACCATGATCGGTCTGATCATCGTCATCGTGATCGTCGTGCTGCTGGTGCTGGCTGTGGTCGGCGCCTACAACGGCATCGTCCGCCAGCGCAACCAGGTCGACAACGGCTGGGCCCAGATCGAGGTCCAGCTCAAGCGCCGCGCTGATCTCATCCCCAATCTCGTCGAGACGGTCAAGGGCTACGCCGCCCATGAGCGCGGCACGCTCGAGGCCGTGGTCCAGGCGCGGCAGGCCAGTGTGGCGGCCAACGGCCCGGCTGAGGCTGCGGCGGCGGAGGGCCCCATCACCCAGGCCCTCGGTCGCCTGTTCGCGCTGGCCGAGGCGTATCCGAACCTCAAGGCCGATGCGAACTTCCGGCAGCTGCAGGAGGAGATCACCTCGACCGAGGACCGCGTCTCCTACGCACGGCAGTTCTACAACGACTCCGTCACCGCCTACCACAACCGCATCGACACCTTCCCCGGTGTCGTGGTCGCGAAGTTCGGCACCTTCCCTCGGCGTGAGCTGTTCGAGGCGGCGCCCACCGACCGCGATGTCCCCAAGGTGCAGTTCTGATCGCCGGATCGATGAGCGCAGGTCCTCGCGACCATGAGTGACGCCACCGGATTCATCGCCGAGCAACGGCGCAACCGGCGCGGCAGCGTCATCATCCTCGCCGGAACCTTCGCGCTGCTGTTCATCGTCGCCAATCTCATCACCGTCCTCTTCGGGGGATACACCAAGGAGACCTGCACACCGGCCCGGGTGACCGCCACCGGCTACGTGGTGACTCCCTCCAGCTGCGTCTCGGAGTTCCGGTTCAACGCCGTGGCCCTCATCGTGACCATCGTGGTGGTGGGCGGATACCTGATCATCGCCTGGTACGCCTCGGCCTCGGCGGCGCTCACCATGGTGCAGGCCCGACCCGCCGAAGGACCTGAGTACGCCGAACTGCGCAATCTGGTGGAACAGATGTCGATCGCCTCGGGGATCCCGGTCCCGCGCACCTATGTGGTCGACGACGCCGCACCCAACGCCTTCGCCACCGGCCGCGATCCGAACCACGCCGCCATCACCGTCACCACCGGTCTGCTGGCGGTGATGTCCCGGCGTGAACTGCGCGGCGTGCTCGCCCATGAGATGGCGCACATCCGCAACCGCGACATCGCGGTGACCACGCTGGCGGTGCTGGCGGTGGGGGCCATCGCCGTGATCGCCCAGATCGCGCTGCGCATCGGGATGTTCGGTGGCATGCGTCGTCGGGGTGACAACAACGGATTCGCCCTGCTCCTGCTGCTGTCGCTCGCCATCTACCTGCTGGCGGTGCCGGCGGGTCTGCTGCTCAAGGCATCGCTGTCGCGCAAGCGCGAGAGTCTCGCCGATGCCACGGCGGTCGAGCTCACCCGCGAACCCTCGGGTCTGCGCTCGGCGCTCGAGAAGCTCGAGGCCGACACCACGGTCATCGCCAACCCGTCGGCGGCCACCGCGCATCTCTGGATCGAGTCCCCCCTCGAGCGCAGTCGCGACGATGGTCTGCTGGGTTCGTTCGGCCGCATGATGGACACCCATCCACCTCTGGCCGACCGCATCGCCACGCTCCGGGCCATCGAGGGTCTGGACCCCGAGGGTCGGGGACCCAACGACCCGTTCCCCACCGGCGCCTGAGTCATCGAGGGTGCTCTCGGCGCGGTCGGCGGCGATCCCCCCGATCGGAACCGCTGGTTTCTTTGGCATACTTGAGGGTCCAGTCGACAAGAAGGAACCATGGATTTCAAGATCGGGAACAAGGTCATCTATCCGGCGCACGGCACCGCCGAGGTCACTGGTCGCTCGACCAAGGTCGTCGATGGCAAGAAGGTCAAGTACCTCGAACTCTCCGTGGCGGCGGGTGACGAGTCATGGCGCGGCGGAGCCCTCAAGGTCTCGGTGCCCGAGGATCGTGCCGAGGATCTCGGTGTGCGCCCGGCCATCTCCCTCGAAGAGGTGCAGGACGTCCTCGATGTGCTCGCGGTGCGCACCGTGCGCGTCCCCACCAACTGGTCCCGTCGTTTCAAGAATCATCAGGAGAAGATGAAGTCCGGCGACATCTACGAATGCGCGGAGGTCGTGCGCAACCTCGCCCTGCGCGATCGTCAGTCATCGCTCTCCAGCGCCGAGAAGGCCATGCAGATCCGCGCCCGGCGCATCCTCGTCTCCGAACTCGCCGTCTCCTGGAACGTCTCCATGGAGGAGGCCGGCGCCCGGGTCGACAAGGTCCTGGCCGACGACTGACGCCGGATCCGGCGACATGATGCTCTCCACCGTCGGGTCGGAGGTCGACGCTCCGATCCATCGCGCATGGTGGTCCCGCTGGCGTGATCTCCTCGCGGTCCTCGGCGTGGCGCTGGTGGCCCGCGTCCTCTACTGGGTGCTGGTCACACCGAACTACACACCGGAGAGCGATGCAGCCCAGTACGTGGATCTCGCCCGCAACATCGCGGCCGGTCGCGGCTACGCCATGCTGTTCCCCCAGCTCGAGGTGCACGCCACCGCGTTCCGACCACCGGGGTATCCGTACCTGCTCGCCGGGGTGTTCAAGATCTTCGGCGTGAACATCGCCGCCGGGCGCGTGCTCAGCCTGGTCTGCGGACTGGTGGCCATCGTGCTGGTGTACCTGCTGGTGCGTCGCATCTCCACCCCGATCGCCGCGCTGGTCGCCGGCGGGGTGATGGCGCTCTACCCCCCGCTGCTGGCCAACGACACCGTGCTGCTCACCGAGTCGGTGTCGCTCGCGCTGCTCGCCGGTCTCCTGCTGGCCCTCGCGGCGCGGCGCTGGCCGGTGGCCGCAGTGGTCTGCGGCCTGCTCATCCTCACCCGAGCCAGCGCGCAGTACCTGATCATCCTGCTCGCCCTGTGGGTGCTGTGGCAGTTGGGCTGGAAGCGCGCCCTCGGATTCCTCGCCATCGCTGCGGCCGTGGTGAGCCCATGGTTCATCCGCAACCAGATCCAACTGGGCTCGGCGCTGTATGTCACCTCCAACGGGTTCAACCTCGCCGGCACCTACTCGCCGGCCGCCCGGCAGGAGCAACGGTTCGTCGACCCCGTGCTCGATGATCGCTTCGAGCAGTTCCGCCTCGCCCAGTTCGACGAGGCCTCCTGGCAGAACCAGCTGCAGGCCTTCGCCATCGCCGACATCCGGGCCCATCCCGGTCAGGTCCCCGGCGTGCTGTGGCGCAACGCCCAACACCTGTTCGAGTTCACACCGCAGTTCAACGAATGGGCCGAGAACGCCGATGGTCGCAACCTCGACTTCCGGGGGGCGACGCTGTGGACCTTCTACATCGTCACCGCGGTCGGCATCCTCGGTCTGGTGGTCGCCCGCCGCGATCCTGTCGTGGCGCTCGTCGCTGCGGTCGGGCTCTACTTCGTGCTCGGCAGTCTCGTACTGGTCTCACCACCGCGGCTGCGGTCCCCGTTCGACATGTGCTGCTGCATCGGCGTGGGGCTGGCCGTGCAGTGGGCGATGAGTCGGCGGGACCTCAGGCTCGGTACTGGTCGCGCAGTTTCCGCTTGAGCAGTTTGCCGGTGGGGAGGCGGGGCAGTTCGTCGGTGAAGTCCACGCTGCGCGGACACTTGAAGCTCGACAGGCGTTCACGGCTGAAGGCGATGATCTCGGCGGCCAGTTCCGGTGAGGGTTCGAAGCCGGGCGCGAGTTCCACCACCGCCTTGACCGACTCACCCATCTCCTCATCGGGCACACCGATGACCGCGACATCGGCGATGGCCGGATGGGCGGCGAGCACGTTCTCGGTCTCCTGCGGGTAGATGTTCACCCCACCGCTGATGATCATGTGCGAGGTGCGGTCGGTGAGGAACAGCCAGCCCTCCTCGTCGAGGTAGCCGACGTCACCGAGGGTGCTCCAGCCCCGCTCGTTGAAGGCGGCGGCGGTCTTCTCGCGGTCCTTGTGGTACTCGAACACGGTCTCGCTCTCGAACCACACCTGGCCGACCTCGCCGGCGGGCTGCTCGACACCGTCCTCATCGAGGATGTGGATGATGCCCACGAGCGGACGACCGACGGTGCCGGGACGCTCGAGCCATTCCTCGGGGCCGACGGCGCAGAAGCCGTTGCCCTCACTGCCGGCGTAGTACTCGTAGACGATCGGACCGAGCCAGTCGATCATCTGTCGCTTCACCTCGACCGGGCAGGGCGCCGCGGCGTGCACGACCTTCTGCAGCGAACTGAGGTCGTACCGGGTGCGCACCTCCTCGGGCAGACGCAGCATGCGCACGAAGTGGGTGGGGACGAACTGACCGAGGGTCACCCCCTTCGACTCGATGGCGGCCAGCGTTCCCTCGGCGTCGAAACGATCCATCACGACCACCGCGGCGCCGAGACGCTGGGCGGCGAGTGACCAGAGCAGGGGAGCGGCGTGATAGAGCGGCGAGGGCGAGAGGTACACGCTGGTCTCGTCCACGCCGTAGATGAACTGCAGCAGCGTGACGAGCGCGTTGGGCGTGCCGAACTCGGCACCGGTGAGCGGTGGCTTGATGCCTTTCGGTCGACCGGTGGTGCCCGAGGAGTAGAGCATCACGGCGCCCTCGGTCTCATCGGCGACGGGAGTGTCGGGCTGTCCGGCGATGGCGCGTTCGTAGTCCTCGAAGCCCTCGATGCCGCCATCGATCGAGAGGCGGATGGTCACGCCGTCGAGCGACGGGCCGAAGCCGGTGACGACCTCGGCGAACCGGCCGGTGGTGATGAGCGCCGCGGCGTCGCAGTCGGCGACGATGTAGCCCGCCTCCTCGGCGCCGAGATGCCAGTTGATGGGGGTGACGTAGAGGCCGGAGCGCAGCGCCGCCCACACGATCTCGAAGTAGTGGGCATCGTTGTCCAGGAACACGGCGATGTGGGAGCCGACTCCGAGACCCCGCGCCCGCAACAGCTGGGCAAGGCGGTTGGAGCGGGCCTCGAGCTCGGCCCAGGTGACCACCACATCGCCGGTGGCCATGACCACGGCGGGGGCGTCGGGGCGTTGGTCGGCGTGGACTCCGGGCTTCATCGTTCCTCCTGCACGGTGGTTCGGATCCGAGCTCCCTGCGGGGCGTTCGGGGGCTCTCCGAGATCCGGACCCTAGTGGGCCGGGCGGAACCTACGATGCTCGGAGTGCCTCTTTCCGACCGTTCCTTCGCCATCGACGACACTGCCACCGTCACGCTCCCGGGAGGCCAGCGCGCCCACCGTGATCACGTCGCCCAGTCCGAGGTGATCCGCCGTGAGTTCCACGTGGTCACCGATGGCGTGTGGTGTCTCGTCGGCAACGGGCTGTCGAACCAGACCTTCATCGAGGGCCCCGACGGCATCATCGCCATCGACACCGGCGAGTCCACCGAGGAGATGCGCGAGGCCATCGCGGAGCTCCGGGCCGTCACCGATCGGCCGATCGTGGCGGTGCTCTACACCCACTTCCACTACGTCTGCGGCACCGAGGCGGTGTTCGAGGACGGTGGGTCCCGTGAGATCCCCATCTGGGCCCACGAGCGTGTGGTCGACAACCGGGCTCGGGCCGCGACGGAGATCGCTCCGGCCTACGGACGCGGCCTGCTCGAACAGTTCGCCATGGCGCTGCCGGCCGACGGTCCCGATGGTGTCGTCAACGTCGGACTCGGGTTCTTCTACCGCAACCCTGCCCACGCGCCGTTCACGAGCGTGTTCGTTCCCCCCACCCACACCTTCGGTGCCACGGCTTCGATCACCGTCGCCGGTCTTCCCGTCGAGGTCACCCATGCGCCGTCGGATGCAGATGACTCGGTGACCTACTGGTTCCCCACCCTCGGGGTGGCGGTGAACAACCTGGTGTGGCCGGTGCTGTTCAACGTGTACGCCATCCGAGGGGAGGAGTACCGCGATCCGCAGGTGCTCGTCGCCGGCATCGATCACCTGCTGGCACTCGGAGCCGATCACCTCCTCGCCACCCATGGCCCGCCGATGAGTGGGCGGGAGGTCATCCATGAACGCGTCACCCGATACCGCGACGCCATCCAGTTCCTCTGGGACCAGGCGGTGCGGCTCACCAACCGCGGGCTGTTCTCCGCCGATCTCGGTCTGGCTGTGCAGCTCCCCCCGGAATGCGACGACGACAACATCACCGCCGAGCGGTACGGCGTGGCCGAGCATCATCTCCGGCAGATCCGCAGCGGCCTGTTCGGCTGGTTCGACGGCGACGAGTCGCAGCTGTTCCCGCTGCCCACCGCCGAACGCTCGGCCCGACTGGTGGCGGGGTTCGGGGGTCCCGCGGTCGTACGTTCCCAGGCCGATGCCGCGCTGGTCGCCGATGATCTGCGCTGGGCCACCGAACTGAGCACCTGGCTGGTGCGCAGCGAGGACGATCCCGCCGACCGTCAGCGCCTGGCCCGGTGTCTGCGCCTCATCGCCGAGCGCACCCCGGCGGCGAACATCCGCAGCTGGTGCCTCACCCGGGCACTCGCCCTCGACGGCACCATCGACACCTCCCGTCTGTTCCGCCATCGTTTCTCGCGGGCTCAGGTGCTCGGGGCCCCGCCCGACCGTTCGGTGCACATCCTGCGGGTGCTCGTCGATCCTGAGCTCGCCCACGGCATCGATCTCCGTCTCGCATGGTGCTTCAGCGACGGCACCGTCACCGGTCTCCATCTGCGCAACAGCATCGCCTGCCCCACCGACGGCGCCGATGCCGACGCCACCGTCCACTGCTCGATCGAGACCTGGGCCGAGCTGCTCACCGGTCGGCTGGCCCTGACGGCGGCGCTGGCCGATGGTTCGGTCACCGTCGAGGGCGATGAGGATCGGGTGGTCGGCGCCCTCGGCGTGTTCGACGTCGACGGTCTGCGGTCGTGACCACCGCGCTGCCGCGACCGACCGCACCGTTCACCGGTGAGGTGCAACGCCTCATCACCGACTCCACACCGGCCCGACCTGTGCGCGAAGGAGCGCCGGCCGGGGCGCCGAACGTGCTGCTCATCATGCTCGACGACGTCGGGTTCGGATCCTTCGGCACCTTCGGAGGGCCGGTGCCCACGCCGGGGCTCGACGCCATTGCCCGGCGAGGGCTCCGCTACAACCAGTTCCACACCACCGCACTGTGCTCGCCATCACGTGCGGCGCTGCTCACCGGTCGCAACCATCACTCGGTGCATATGGGGGGCATCACCGAGATCGCGAACTCGTTCCCTGGCTACGACAGCGCCATCCCCCGTGAGGCCGCCACGGTGGCCGAGGTGCTGCGACTGTCGGGCTACAGCACCGCCTGTTTCGGCAAATGGCACCTGACCCCGGCCTGGGAGCAGGGTCCGGCCGGTCCCTTCGACCGCTGGCCCACCGGCATGGGCTTCGATCGTTTCTACGGAATCATCGGCGCCGAGGCCTCGCAGTACGAGCCGCCGGTCTACGACCAGACCACCCCGATCTCACCACACCTCGACCGTCCCGGCTACCACCTCACCGAGGACCTCGCCGATCGCGCCATCGAATGGATCCAGCGGCAGCGGGCCTCGGCACCCGAGCGTCCGTTCTTCTGCTACTTCTCCACCCCTGCGGTGCATGCCCCGCATCAGGTGGCGCGCGAGTGGAGCGATCGTTTCGCCGGAGCCTTCGATGACGGATGGGACGCCCTGCGCCAGCACATCTACGAACGACAACTCGACCTCGGTGTCATCCCTCCGGGCACGGCGCTCACCACCCGACCGGCGGAGATCCCCGCATGGGAGGACTATCCGGATCGCTACAAGCCGGTGGCCCGTCGACTCATGGAGGTCTTCGCCGGGTACCTCGCCCACACCGACGCCCAGATCCATCGGGTCATCGGCGCTGTCGATGATCTCGGACTCGCGGATGACACCCTCGTGCTCTACATCACCGGTGACAACGGTGCCTCGGCCGAGGGAACCGTGCACGGTGCCTGGAGTGCCCCCAGTTTCCAGAACGGTGTGCCCGAGGATCCCGAGTGGTTGCTGGAGCACATCGAGGACTTCGGCACGGACCGCTGCGAGAACCATTTCAACGTGGGCTGGGCCTGGGCCCTCGACTCGCCGTTCCAGTGGATGAAGCAGGTGGCCTCGCACTTCGGGGGCACCCGCAACGCGCTGGCGGTGTCATGGCCCGCCCGCATCGTCGATGCCGGTGGGCTGCGCACCCAGTTCCACCACCTGATCGACATCGCCCCCACCATCTACGCAGCGGCCGGCATCGAGCCGCCGACGCAGGTGAACGGCATCGAGCAGATGGAGCTGCACGGCACGCCGATGAACTACTCCTTCACCGATGCCGCCGCCCCGAGCACCCGGCGATCGCAGTACTTCGAGATCCTCGGCAACCGGGCGATCTATCACGACGGATGGGTGGCGTCCTGCTTCCACGGCCGTCTGCCCTGGATCCGTCTCGCCGGCTACGAGTTCGACGGGGAGCAGGAGCGCTGGGAGCTCTACAACATCGCTGAGGACTTCTCCCAGGCCGTCGATCTCGCCGAGCAGCATCCCGAACGTCTGGCCGAGCTCCAGCAGCTCTTCCACACCGAGGCGCTGCGCAACGGTGTGTATCCCCTTCGCGATCCCGGTTCACCCCGGGGCGGCGACTTCGCCCCACCGCGGTCCTTGACCGGTGTGCGGTCGATGACCTACACCACCGCGCATGTCCGCATGCCCGAGTCCTCGGTGATCAATCTCAAGAACTGTTCGTTCGCCATCACGGCGCATCTCGAGGTGCCCGAGGGCGGCGCGCAGGGAGTGATCGTCTGCCAGGGTGGCGCCATGGCCGGGTGGTCGCTGCATCTCACCAGCGCCGGGGTGCCCACCTACCACTACAACTGGTTCGGCCATGAGCACACCGTGCTGCGCGGCGCCGATCCGTTGGCCCCGGGTGCGCGTGAGGTGCAGGTGGTGTTCGCCTACGACGGCGGATTCGGGGCGGGCGGCGACGCCACCGTGCTGGTCGACGGTGCCATCGTGGCCTCCGGTCGCATCGAGCGGACCGTGCCGCTGGTGTTCTCCATGAGCGGTGAGACCTTCGACGTCGGCGTCGACACCGGCTCTCCGGTCGGCGATCACCCCCATCAGTTCCCCTGCACCGCCTCGATCCGCGCCGTGACCCTCGAGCAGCTCGACGCCCCCGGCCCCGAGGTGCTCGATCAGGTCCGTCGGGGCATGTTCCGGGCCGGTCTCAGCACCCAATGAGCGCTCCGATCGTCTGCGAGACTGTGGGTCCAGAGCGCCCGGGGGAGGCTCCATGACCATCGTGAACTTCGATCTCCGCACCCGAACCGTCGACGATGTGCGCGAGGTCGATCCGGCTCGGTTCCTGGCCGAGGAGGTTCCGACCCTGCTCGCCCGCAACGGTGCGGTGGCCTCCCGGGCCATGCGGGCCTCGGGACTCGATTCCATCGTCATCGCCGTCGACGGCACCGAGCAGACCTGGGGCCTCGACGACCGAGGTGCGCTCACGATCACACCCGGTGATCACGGTCGGGCCCGGGCCGAGCTCAGCAGGGCCTGGTTCAGCGATCTGGTGAGCAACGTGCGCAGTGCGGTCGCCGTGCTGGTGTCGGCCGAACCGGTGATGATGCGGGGCAACATCATGCATCTCATCGGGTGGGAGACGGTGCTGCGAGCGCTCGTGGACGGTCGTCCGGCGTACGAGCCCGGACTGATCGACTTCGTCGATGGCGATGGCCGGCCACTCGATCTGGCCCGCTCCTTCACCGTGGCCGACGATCCCGCCGACATGGCGCAGTTCCTCGGTCAGACCGGCTTCATGCTGCTGCGCGGCGTGTTCGACACCGAGGAGCTGGCCGTCATCAACCGTCGTATCGACGCCCAGCGGGCGGCCGCCTCTCCCGCCGATGCCACCTCCTGGTGGGGTCGCATCGGCGGACCCGAGGGCGAGCATGTGTGCATACGGGTGAACGATCTCCCGGAGGACGCCCTCGGGGTGTCCATGGATGATCGCTTCGCCCCGCTGGTGGCGCTCACCGGGGCGGGCCACGCCTTCGACCACATCGATGTGCTCATCAAGCCGGTGGACGTCACCGAGGGCATCTCCGATCTCCCCTGGCACAAGGACTGCTCGCTCGGTCTGCACAGCTACCAGTGCCTGCAGGTCATCTTCGGGCTGTCGGTCACCGCGTCGGGTCCCGACAACGGTCAGCTCGGCGTCGTCGCCGGTTCGCACCGGGTCAACATCGATCAGTTCGGGCTGTCGCCGGATCTCGATCTGCCCCAGGTGTTCATCGCCACCGAGCCGGGCGATGTCACCGTGCATCTCAGCTGCACGCTGCACTGCTCCACACCCCCGGTGCACTCCGAACGGCGGGTCGCCTACATCACCTACATGATGCCGGGCGACACCGCGGCGCTGAAGGAGCGCATCCGGGAGGTGCGCGATCAGGCCGGGCGGGAGACCTTCGCGCCGTCCTGACGACCGCGATCACGAGCGGCGCGCTGCTCGGGCGTGAGCGGCGCGGCCATGGCGTGGTAGCCGGCGTCGACGTGGAGCACCTCACCGGTGATGGCCCGGGCGAGATCGGAGAGCAGGAAGCACACCGCATCGGCCACCGGAGCGGCGTCACGCGTGTCCCAGGGCAGCGGCGAGGTGGAGTCCCAGACCTCGAGCAGATGCTCGAACCCGGGGATGCCCTTGCCGGCTCGGGTCTCGATGGGACCGGCGGCCACGAGGTTCACGCGGATGCGCTCGGCGCCGAAATCGCGGGCGAGGTACTTGGTGGCCGAGCGCAGCGCCGCCTTGCACACGCCCATCCAGTTGTAGACCTGCCAGGCCTGTTCGTTGGCGTCGAAGTCGAGTCCCACCAACGAACCGCCGGTGGCCGGAGCCAGTTCGCGCAGCATCCGCGCCGTGGCCGACAGGGTCCAGGCGCTGGTGCGGAAGGCGAGTTCGATGTCCGCGGGATCGGTGTCGGTGAGATCCCCGCCGAGGGCACCCCGGGGGGAGAACGCCACGGCATGCACCAGGCCGTCGAGCTCGCCGTGGGCGGCGCCGATGCGGGCGATGGCGGCATCGACCTGCTCGCGGTCGCACAGATCGAGGCCGAGCACCTCGATGTCGGGGTCGAGTGTGGCCGCCAGGTCGCGGGCGGCGTCGAGGTCTCGGGGGAAGGCGCCGAGCACGAGGCGTCCGCCCTGGTCGAGGACGGCTCGGGCGGTGGCGAAGGCGATGCTGTCGGGAGTGGCCACACCGGTCACCAGGATGCGGTCACCGTGCAGCATCGGCCGTACCGTTCTGTTCGATCCCGGGCATGGGATCCTCCGTTCCTCGTTGGGGGGCAATGATTATCGTGAATCTGGACACCGGAAACAAATTACTACTAAAGTCAGGCTCATGAGGCGACCGGTCATCGGCATCATCGGTGCTGGCCAACTCGCGCTCATGATGGCCGAGGCCTCCGAGCGGCTGGATGTCGACATCGCCGTGCTGGGGGCCGGGCCGGAGGATCCGGCCCTGCGACTCGCCTCCCGCTCCGTCATCGGCGATCACCTCGATCGCGACACGATGCTCGCCTTCGCCGCCGAGGTCGATGTGGTCACCTTCGACCATGAGCTCGTCGATGTGGACCTGGTGGCCGAACTCGAGCGCTCGGGCCACGCAGTCCGCCCCGGCTCCACCGCACTGGCCGTGGCCGTGGACAAGCGCGCCCAGTACGAGGCCTTCCTCACCACCGAGATCCCCATGCCCCGCTCCATCGTGGCGCAGGGGTCCGAGGAACTGCGAGCCGCCATCGATGCCATCGGGCTGCCACTGGTCATCAAGCATGCTCGTGGTGGGTACGACGGACGCGGTGTCACCATGATCGAGGACCCAGCTGACATCCAACCCTCCCGGTTGGTCGAACTGCTCGGTGATCTCGACGTCACCTTCGTGGTGCAGGACGCCGTCGCCATCGACAGCGAGATCGCCGTGCAGGTGGTCCGCTCGGTCAGTGGTGAGGTCGCCGCCTACCCCGTGGTGCGCACCGTGCAGGAGCAGGGCATCTGCCGCATGGTGCAGATCCCCGCCGCCATCGACGAGCAGCTGGCGGAGCAGGCCACCGCATCGGCGATGCGACTGGCGGAGCATCTCGATGTGGTCGGCATCCTCGCCGTCGAGTTCTTCGTGAGCGGTGGCCAGCTGCTGGTCAACGAGATCGCCGCCCGTCCGCACAACAGCGGCCACATCACCATCGAGTCCTCGGCCACCTCCCAGTTCGAGAACCATCTGCGAGCGGTGGCCGGATTCCCGCTCGGCTCCACCGATCTGGTCGTGAACGCCGCATCGATGGTGAACGTCATCGGCATCGATCTCACCGAGCGGGCCGGTGACCCACCGTCGATCGAGGTTCCGGCCGACGCCGCCGTGCATCTCTACGGCAAGTCCCATCGCCCCGGTCGCAAACTCGGCCATGTCACCGCCGTGGGCGACTCGCTCGATGACGTCACCCGCCGGGCCCGGCGCGCCGCCGAGGCCCTCGAACTGCAAGGAGCAACCCGATGAGCGTCGCCGTCGTCATGGGGAGTGATTCGGATCTGGTGGTCATGCAGGCCGCGGTCGACACCCTCGACCGTTTCGGCGTGCATCGCATCGTGCGCTGCATCTCCGCCCATCGCGATCCGCACGGCATGCTGCGGTTCGCCGCCGAGGCCGAGTCGCAGGGCATCGAGGTCATCATCGCCGGGGCCGGCGGAGCCGCCCACCTCCCGGGCATGATCGCCTCGGCCACGGTGCTGCCGGTGATCGGTGTCCCGGTGGGCCGTCCCGTCCTCAGTGGGATGGACTCCCTGCTGTCCATCGTCCAGATGCCCGCTGGCATCCCGGTGGCCACCATGGCCGTCGACGGCGCCGCCAACGCCGGGCTGCTGGCCGTGCGCATCCTGGCGCTGTCCGATCCGGAGCTGCGCGAGGCCCTGCGTCTGCATGCTGCCGATCTCATCGATCAGGTCGAGATCAAGAACTCCACCATCACCCGAGCCACGGAGGTACTGCGATGACCACCACGTCCACTCTCACGCCGTCTGCCGAGGTGCTGGCGGTGCTGGCCCGCCGCGGGTTCCGCCGCACCGACGCCGGCGACCATGCCGTGCTCGAGCGCGAGGACATCCGTCTCGTGCTGCCCGGGGCCGACCGCGACCTTCCGGCTGATTTCCTGCGCCGCCTCGAGTACGCCCTCGAGGCCATCCTCGGCGAGGGGTGGCTCACCGAGGAACCGGTCCCGGAGCCCGAGCGTTCGCTCGGCGAGATCGTCACCGTCGGCGATCGTCGTCTCTTCGTGGTCGACGCCTTCGCCACCCAGTCGAGCGACAGTGCGCCCTGGTGCGCGTTCCTGCCCGACGAACTCAGCGTGATGGGTTTCGGCGACACCCGTGAGGGCGCCCTGCGCGATCTCAAGGTGGCCACGGCGCTGTGGCTCGGGGTCGACACCACCGATGTGGTGTTCATCACTCCCACAGGTCTCTAGGGGGGAGAGAACCGGCGGCATCCGCCGTCGGGCTGGTCGGGGTGGTCAGCGCAGGGTGAGACCCCCGTCGACGCTGACCACCTGACCGGTCATGTAACGCGACGCCGCCACGTCGACGATCGCCTGCGCCACCTCGTCGGCCTCGCCCGAACGCTTCAGCGGGGCGATGTGGCTGACGGCGTCGTGCAGGGTGTCCCACTCGGCGGTCCAAGGGGTGCGGATCAGACCGGGGGCCACGGCGTTGACCCGCACCTCGGGTCCGCTCACATTGGCCAGCAGCACGGTGAGGTGGTTGAGCGCCGCCTTCGACGCGGCATAGGGGATGGAGGAGCCGGTCGGGCGCAGACCGGCCAGCGAGGTGACGTTGACCACGCTGCCGTCGCCGGTGGCGCGCAGATGGGGCATGGCGAGACGGGTGAGGCGGAAGGTGCCGAGCACGTTCACATCGAGGATGCGGGTGAAGATCTCGTCGGTGACGGCCTCGAGATCGGGATGGGGGATGACCGCGGTGACACCGGCGTTGTTGATGAGCACATCGAGACGACCGTGGTGGTCGATGGTGGCGTCGATGAGTGCGGCGCTGGCCTCGGCGTCACTGACATCGGCCTGCACGTAGATGGCCTCGGGCAGCGAGGCGGCCACCGCCTCGCCCACGGTCACCGAGGTGGCGGAGTTGACCACGACCTTCGCCCCCTCGGCGGCGAAGAGGCGGGCGGTCTCCTCACCGATGCCCGAGGATGATCCGGTCACCAGCACGACCTTGTTCTCGAATCGCATGCTCCACCTCTCGGTCGATTGTGTCGTTGCGTAGTCTGCTGCCTCCCGGCGGCCCCCGCCCGGGTCAGGAGAGAGACCAGTCATGCCCACCCTCGCCGTCATCGTCTGCAGCACCCGTCCGGGCCGCATCGGCCTGCCCATCGCCACCTGGTTCACCGGGGTGGCCGAGGCTCAGGGGTCCTTCGATGTGCAGCTGGTGGATCTGAAGGAGGTGGCGCTGCCGATCTTCGACGAGCCGAACCACCCGATGCTGGCTGACTACGTGCATGAGCACACCAGGCGGTGGTCGGCGATCGTGGCCGGGGCCGATGCCATCGTGTTCGTGACCCCGGAGTACAACCACAGCTTCAACGCGGCGACCAAGAACGCCATCGACCATCTGCATCGCGAGTGGCAGCACAAGGCGGTGGGGTTCGTCAGCTACGGCGGGGTGTCGGGCGGCATCCGGGCGGTGGAGGCGCTGCTGCCGGTGTGCTCGGCGCTGCGCATGGTGCCGTCGGTGGCGGCGGTGGTGCTGCCGTTCCCGTTCTCGCGCGTCGACGATGACGGGACCTTCACCGGTGACGACGGCATGGTGGGCGCGGCGAACGCCATGCTCGGCGAACTGGCCCGCTGGACCGAGGCACTGGCGCCGCTGCGAACCTGAGCCGCATCGGCGGGCCCGTCGCCAGCGAGTGGACGACCCCGGTCTCCTGGGTCGGTTCCGGGGATCAGCTCCTCGGGTGATCGCCTAGAGTTCCACTCCATGCCCGTGAACCTCGATCCCGCCGAATCCTCCGCCATCGTCGCCGCCTGTCTCGGCGCCATCTCCGGCCCCGATGGCCCCACCGAGGAGCAGCTCACCCTCCTGCGCTCCGTCTCGCAGCATCTCTGGCTGATCGACGACGTCGATCTGTCACCGGCGAGCGCCATCTCGGCAGAGGAGGCGGCGACCCGCATCACCGGTGATCTGGTGCGTCGTCGCACCCGTGAGTTCATGGTGTTCCTCGAGATGTGCCGTCATCCGCTCGAGGAGGCCCACGCCCGGCGGGTGGAGGAGTACTGCATCGCTCTCGGTGGGGACGGACCCGGGATGGAGATCGTGCGCGACTACGTCACCAAGGGGGCCGACGCCGCGGTCGAGGACTTCATGCGGCGGTTCACCGAGGTGGCCCCGTCGATGATGGAGCCCGAGATGCTGGAGATCGCTCAGGTCGATGAGGAGACCGCAGCGGCACGGTTCGCCGAGATCGA
>JAGWYK010000153.1 GCA_018969405.1 Acidobacteriota bacterium | reverse complement strand
CCCTCGTCGGTGGCGAGATCCACGGCGATGCAGCGCTTGCCCCGGTTGCAGGCCAGGTAGAACGCGCTCATGTTGTTCACCGACACCCCGATCCACCGGGCGATGTCACCGATGCCCGGTCGCTCGACCTTGACCACCTCGGCGCCCTGATCGGCCATGAGGGCCGCCGCGTAGGGGCCGGTGAGGGCGATCGAGAGATCCAGCACCTTCACGCCGGCCAATGGTCCGGTGGGTTCGGTGCCGGCGGCGGGTCGGGGGCGGGAGGTGCTGGTGGCGTCCATCGCCGCCGACTCTAGATCGCCGTCCCCACCGGGATGCTGGGAGCATCAGGTCGGGAACCGGTCGCCGAGGTCCGCCGCGTCGGATTCATCCGATCGGGGGACCAGCCTCGGAGTGGGTGTGTGATCTCCACCTCGAGCCGACCCCCGGGCAGCATCGGTGCGACCATCCCGTGGTCGGACCGACCGTGGCGCGGCGCCGGCGAGGTGGCATCCTTCCGGAGCGGACCTATGACTGATGTTCCCCGTCCCCCCGATCGAGGCGGCGCTGTCGGCGCAGCGTCCAGCGATCCCGATCTCGTGCGGTCGGTGGCCGTGGGTGACCCCCGGGCGCTCGAGGAGATCCACCGTCGCCACGGTGGGGCGGTCATCGGTCTGTGTCGCCGGGTGCTGCGCGATGAGGCGCTGGCCGAGGAGGTCTCCCAGGAGGTGTTCCTCCGGCTCTGGTCCGAACCGCATCGGTTCGACGCCGGGCGCGGCACTCTCCGTTCGTTCCTGCAGCGTCAGGCCCACAGTCGCTCCATCGAGCGGGTGCGATCCGAGGAGGCCCGTCGGGCCCGTGAGGATCGGGCGCTGCGCATCGACAGCGCGCCCCCGGCCGATGTCGAGGCCGAGGCGGTGGCTTCGCTCCGGTCCACCGTGGTGCGCGAGGCCCTCGACCAGCTCGAACCGGCGGAACGTTCCGCCATCGTGCTCGCCTACTACGGCGGCCACTCCTATCGGGAGGTCTCGGTGCTGCTCGACGCCCCGGAGGGAACCGTCAAGAGCCGAATCCGATCGGGGATGAACAAACTCGCCGGTCTGTTGCATGGACATGTCGGAGGTGATCTGTGATGGATGATCGAACGATGAGCGGTGCCTCGGCTGACCAGCCCGAGGATCTGATCGGGGCCTACGTCCTCGACGCCCTCGACGACGTGGAGCGTCGCCGGGTCGAACGGGTCCTCGACGCGGACCGGGATCTCGCGGCGGAGGCGGCTCGCCTCGCTGCGGTCGCCGATCTGCTCGCCGAAGCCGCCGCCGACCCGGCGCCGCCCACCGACCAGTGGGCGCGCATCGAGTCCGCCATCAACGCTGTCGGGTCGGCGCCGCAGACCGCCGACCCGACAGCCCCACCGACGGTGTCGGGCGGCCCCCAGGGGACTCGTCCGCGCTGGAGCCGTCCGCTGTTGGCCGCGGCGGCCGCGGCGGTGGTGTTCATCGTCGGCGCCGGTCTGATCATCGGGGCGCGCTCCGATGGTGACGGCGCCGGTGAGTTCGCCGGCGACCCCGTCGCCTCGATGACCGCCCTGGCCCGCAGTGTGGCCACCCAGCCCGGTTCGCGGACCGCGGTCCTCGCCGACCCCGATCGGTCGATGACCGTCGACGTCATCGTCGACGCCGACGGCCACGGGTTCCTCATGACCGACGCCCTGCCCCG
>JAGWYK010000152.1 GCA_018969405.1 Acidobacteriota bacterium | reverse complement strand
TCGGTGCGCGCCGCGATGTGCGAGGCATCGCGGGCGAAGCCCCAGCCCCGCAGGTGCACGCGCCGCTCCGCGGGCACCCCCCATCGATCGGCGACCTCGTCGGTGACCAGCACATTGGCGGCGGCCATGTCGACAGAGGGGAAGGCCGTGGTGAGCTTGGTGAACGGCGTGGCGATCATGCGGTTGGCGGCATCGGCGATGGCGAGTCGGTCGGCTGTGTGCGCGACCGGGAACCAGGCGTGCTCGGATGCGGCCGCCACCGCACTGAGGCGGGCCATCTGCTCGTACATGGCTCGACGATCCTCCTCCCGACCACCGCGGGCGGCCCAGCGGGCCTGCGAGAGCAGGGCGAAGGTGAGCCAGGCCGGCAGCACGCCATGGCGCAGCTCAGTGGGCAGGTACCACTCCGAGAGCAGATCGGTGACCCGGGCCGGCGAGGGATGCGGATGGGACCACCCGAGGGTCTCCCCCGCCGCCTCGGCGCGTCGCACCGTCGCCTGCGCCTCGGCGCCGACCACGACCGCCGCGCTGATCTCGCCGCGCACCATGGCAGCCGCCGCCTCGTTCAGGAGTCGCTGCGGGGAGGTGCCGGCGAGGATCGAGTAGGTGCTCGACCGAGGGTCGGCGCCCAGCCGCTCGGCGAGACGAACCGCCGGATCGTCGTAGTCCCAGGACTGGGTGTGCACGACGCCGAGATGGTCGAGGTCCGCGATGACGTCGGCGGCGGTGCCGACGTCGGCGATGGCCTGCCGGGTGACCTCCTCCCACATCAGCAGCGGTTCGGGGGCGCAGCCATCGGTCTCCTTCCACGAGCGGCGGGCGGTGCCCACGATGCAGACATGCACCGGTGGTCGATCGGTCATGACGGATTCCTCTCGGGATGGGGGGATGGGGGGATGGATCGGGGAGGGATCAGGGGTTGCAGCGATCGCAATGGGTCGGATCGGCGCGACCCGTCCGCTCGGTGCTGCACTCGTGGCCGCACACCTCACAGCCGTCGACGATCACGGCGATCTCGGTGGTGGGCAGCTCGCAGAGCGCACAGGCGAGACCGGGCACCGTGCGCAGGCGACCGAAGCCGACGGCCTCGCACTGCGGACATCGTGAGGAGAGACGGACCACCAGCCGATCGATGGCCGCGGCGATCACCCGGCGTCGATCGGGGCAGAGATGGGCGCGCAGATCGGGTTCGACCACCACCGGGCCGGCGTCGTGCGCGAAGGCCTCGTCGATGGCGCGCCACAGGCTCTCGGGATCGCCGATGGCCTTGGCCACGACGATCCGGCGCACGGCATCCGGTGGTTGGATGCAGACGATGGCGGCCTGCTCGGCCAGCCCCGTCATGATCGGGAGCAGATCGGTGGAGCGGTCGACCGGCGGTGCCTCGAGCACCACCGGACCCGGCACATGGGAGAACTCCGAGACGCCCTCGAGGATGGTGCGATCGGTGGCGGCATCGACCCAGACCACGAGTTCGGTGTCCAGCTGGGCGAGAGGGATCACCGGATGGGGCCCGAAGCTCCCCTCCGAGGCCAACCCGAACGCCAGGCCGGACTGCTCGATGGCGGTGCGGGCCTTGGCCTCGACGACGGCCCGGGCGGTGCCGGAGCGATCGATCTCACCGGCGAAGGTGCCGAAGGCATCGGTGTCGACCGGAGACACCTGCACATCGATGCCGATGGCGGCCAGACGGGGCGCGAAC
>JAGWYK010000062.1 GCA_018969405.1 Acidobacteriota bacterium | reverse complement strand
ATCACCGGCTGGGGCACCATCGACGGCCGCAAGGTGTTCGTGTTCTCCCAGGACTTCACCGTGTTCGGCGGGGCCCTCGGCGAGGTCTTCGCCGAGAAGATCCACAAGGTCATGGACCTCGCCCTCTCGGTCGGCGCGCCGCTCATCGGTCTCAACGACGGCGCCGGCGCCCGCATCCAGGAGGGTGTCGTGTCGCTGGCCAGCTACGGCGGCATCTTCCATCGCAACGTGCAGGCCTCCGGGGTCACCCCGCAGATCTCGGTCATCCTCGGTCCCTGCGCCGGCGGCGCGGTGTACAGCCCGGCCATGACCGACTTCATCTTCATGGTCGACGAGACCTCCCACATGTTCATCACCGGACCAGACGTCGTGAAGACCGTCACTGGCGAGGAGGTCACCCTCGAGGAGCTCGGCGGCGCCAAGAGCCACGCCACCAAGTCCGGCGTGGCCACCTTCGTGTCCCCCGACGAGAAGACCTGTCTCGACGACGTCAAGTACCTGTTCTCGTTCCTGCCCTCGAACAACCTCGAGACCCCGCCCGAGATGCCGTCCGGTGACGACCCCATGCGGCTCTGTCCGGAACTGGTCGACATCATGCCGGCCAGTCCGAACATCCCCTACGACATGAAGAAGGTCATCGCCGCGGTCGTCGACGACGGGGACTTCTTCGAGTACTTCCCGCGCTGGGCCGGCTCCATCGTCTGCGGCTTCGCCCGCATGGACGGACAGACCATCGGCATCGTGGGCAACCAGCCGATGATGCTCGCCGGCGTGCTCGACATCGAGTCCGCCGAGAAGGGTGCGCGCTTCGTGCGCACCTGCGATGCCTTCAACATCCCGCTGGTCACCTTCGTCGACGTGCCCGGGTTCCTCCCCGGTGTCGATCAGGAGTACGGCGGCATCATCCGGCACGGCGCCAAGCTGCTCTACGCCTTCTGCGAGGCCACCGTGCCGCGGATCCAGGTCATCACCCGCAAGGCCTACGGCGGCGCCTATGTGGTCATGAACTCCAAGTCCATCGGTGCCGATCTCGCCTTCGCCTGGCCCTCGGCCGAACTGGCCGTGATGGGTCCGCAGGGCGCGGTCGAGATCCTCTACCGCCGAGAGCTGCAGAGCGCCGATGATCCCGTCGCCCGTCGCAACGAACTGGTCGACGACTACACCGAGCGGTTCGCCAATCCGTACGTGGCCGCCGAGCGGGGCTTCGTCGACGATGTCATCGATCCGGCCGAGACGCGCATCAAGGTCATCGCCGGTCTCGAGATGCTGCGCTCCAAGCGCGAGGAACTGCCGCATCGCAAGCACGGGAACATCCCGCTGTGAGCGAGGCCGCCCGGGTGTCGATCACCCCGGAACCCACCGTCGAGGAGGCCGCCGCCATCGCCGCGGCCATCGAGATCACCCGCCCGCAGGTGGTGCTGGCCGACCACCGGCCCACCACCCCGCGGTGGCGGTTCTCGGGACGCTGGTGGTCGACGCCGCTGCCGCAGCGTCGACCCCGGCCCTAGCCGACCTGCCCGACCGATCGGCGGGCGCCTTGCGCCTGGTTCGGTCCGAACACCTTCGAGGCCACCTGACCGAGCAACTCGACGCGCTCGGGGTTGTGGCCGTTGGCGGGCAGCGCGCAGGTGACCCCGTCGATGCCCATGGCCCGCACCGCCTCGAACTGTTCGCCGAGCTCGTCGGGACCACCCCAGTTCACAAGGCCCAGGAACACCGCCCGGGTGTCCTCGTCGACGGCGTCGAGATCGATGCCCCGGGTGAGCAGGAACGCTTTGGCCTCGGTCAGCGCCTCCTCGGCGGTGGGGGCGATGACGCACTGCATCTGCTTGGTCATGGCGATCTCGGCGCGGTCGCGGCCGAGTCGTTCGCAGTGGGCGGCGAGGGCGTCGAGCTTGCGGGGGACCTCGTCGAGGCCGCAGGTGAGGTTGCCCTCATCGGCGTACTGGGCGACCATGCGCAGGGTCTTCTTCTCGCCCGAGCCGCCGATCATGATGGGGATGCGATCGAGGGGAGCGGGCTGGTTGATGGCGTTGTCGACGCGGTAGTGGGCTCCGGTGAAGGTGGGACGCTCGTCGCGCAGCATCGGCAGGATGATCTGCAGCGCCTCCTCGAGCTTCTCGAAGCGATCGGTGAAGGTGCCGAACTCGAAACCGAGCGAGTTGTGCTCGAGCTCGAACCAGCCGGCACCGATGCCCAGTTGCGCCCGACCGCCGGAGACGATGTCGAGGGTGGTGACGGTCTTGGCCAGCAGCGCCGGGTTCCGGTAGGTGTTGCCGGTGACCAGCGCGGCGAGCCGCACCGTGGAGGTGTGCTGGGCCAGCGCGGCGAGCAGCGAGTAGCACTCGAGCATGCGGTCGGTGGGCGCGCCGAGCATCGGCAGTTGGTAGAAGTGGTCCATCACCAGCACGGTGTCGAAACCGGATCGGTCGGCGGCGGCGGCCTGGGCGGCGATGGTGGCGAACAGGTCGGCATCGGCGACCCCGGGGTAGGTGAAGTTGGGGATCTGATAGCCGAGACGGGTCATGGTTCCTCCGGTGTGAGATGCGTATCGTACGTCGATGCGCCTGATCTTCGATCGGATCGAGCTCCCCGATGGTCGGCGGGCATCTTTCGGTGGTTCCCCCGCCGGGGAGCATGCCGTCGATCGATTCGTGATCGGTATCGCACCGTCGATCTCCGCCGCGCACGCGCTCGCTCCGGCGGCGGAGTCCCACTGCTGGTCCTGGTCGATCGCCGCCGATGCCATGGCCGGTCAGCGCCTCCGATCGGTGGCGATCGTGCTGAGGGTCGTCGATGGGCGCGGACCGCTGCGCATGTTCCGGCATGGGTACCAGTCGTGGAGCCCCTGCGATGTCGCGGTGTTCGGGCATGATCACGATCCGTCGCTGGCCGAGGGCTCACTGGAACTGGTCCGCGGCGTGCATCAGGCCGATCAGCGGGTGGTCACCGATAGCGACGAAATCCGATCGGAATGGTTCACCGTGCTCGTCGATGATCGCGGCGAGCCGATCCTCGTCGCCTTCGACGGTGGTGAGCGCCACGACGGCACCCTGCGCCTGCGCAACGGAGCCACCGGGCCCGAACTGTGGTGCGAGGCGTTCCTCGGCGACGCCCTTCTCACCCCCGGTCAGGAGCGTCACCTCCACGACCTCATGATCGCCTCCGGGCTTCCGGTCGAGGAGCTCCTCGCCGGATGGGCCGCCCATGCCGGCCGGGTCGGAGGGGCGCGCGTCGATGCTCCCTACCAGGTGGGGTGGTGCAGCTGGTACCACTACTTCCACGACGTCACCGAGGCGGCCCTCGATCACAACCTCGCCCTCGCCGATGCCTGGCCCTTCGACGTGTTCCAGCTCGACGACGGCTATCAGGCCGCCATCGGTGACTGGCTCATCACCAATCCGAAGTTCCCCAGCGAGGTCGGGGCCATCGCCGATCGCATCGCGGCGGCCGGTCGCACGCCCGGCATCTGGATCGCTCCGTTCCTCGCCGCTCCCGACTCCCGTCTCGCCCGCGAGCATCCCGAGTGGCTCGCCACCTTCCCCGACGGATCGCCGCTCATCACCATGTTCAACCCTCCGTGGGGCGGTGGGATGGGCGGGTTCATGTACGGCCTCGACACCACCCATCCCGAGGTGGTCACCCATCTCGAGACGCTCGCCCGCACGCTGGTGGATGTCGGTTTCGACTATCTCAAACTCGACTTCACCTTCTCCCCCTCCTTCGACGGGGTGTGGCACGACGCCGCCCGCACCCCCGCTGAGCGGGTGCGCGCCGGGTTCGACGCCATCCGTCGCGGCGCCGGCGACGCCTTCCTGCTCGGCTGCGGGTCGCCCCAGTCCGCGGTGGTGGGCGTGGTCGACGGCAATCGCATCGGACCCGATGTGGCGCCGTCCTGGCCCATCGAGGCCACCACCGAACCCCTGGCCGGTTATCGCGGTTCGCAGCCATCCACCCGCAACGCCTGGTTCAGCACCGCGGCCCGGGCGTTCATGCATCGGCGCCTCTGGCTCAACGACCCGGACTGTCTGATGCTGCGCAGCGCCGAGACCGAGCTCAGCACCGAACAGATGCGCACCTGGGCGCTCGCCGTCGGTGTCTCCGGCGGCATGGCACTGGTCAGCGACGATCTCGCGCTGGTCGATGCCGATGGTCGGGCCCTGCTCGATGAGGCCGTGGCCCTCGGACGCGTGGCCGATGCCGCCGCCCGAGCCGAGCGCGCCCCCCGCAGCCCCGGTCTGCTCGAGGGTCCGTCGCCGTCGGTCATCGCCTCGGCCGCTGGTGTGCTCGAGGTCGATGCCGGCCAGGGCGCGTCGAGGTTCCGCGGATCCGATCCGGGCTGATCCGATCCGGACCGGAGCGATCGGGCTGTCGAGCGGCGATCGTCAACCGGTACCGTTCGGCCATGGACGCGCCGCCGCTGCCCCTCGCCGATCTGCGCGTCATCGACATGGCCACCGTGCTCGCCGGGCCGGGATGCGCCCGTCACCTCGCCGACTTCGGGGCCGATGTCATCAAGGTGGAGCGCCCCGGATCGGGCGACACGGTGCGGGCCATGGGCTGGCGCGACCCGGCCGACGACGTCACCCTGTTCTGGAAACTCGCCGGCCGCGGCAAACGCAGCATCGTCCTCGATCTCAAGGCCGCGGAGGATCTCGACATCCTGCGGCGACTCATCGCCACCGCCGATGTGCTGGTGGAGAACTTCCGCCCCGGCAAGCTCGAGGCGCTCGGTCTGCATCCCGACGAGCTCATCGCCGCCAACCCGCGCCTGGTCATCACCCGGGTCACCGGCTTCGGTCAGACGGGGCCCTACGCCCATCGACCCGGTTTCGCCTCGATCGCCGAGGCCATGTCCGGATTCGCCAACGTCAACGGCGAGGCGGAGGGCGGTCCGTTGCTGCCCCCCATCGCTCTCACCGATGAGGTCACCGCGCTGGTCGCCGCCTTCGCCACCATGGTCGCGGTGCACAGCGGGGTCGGGCAGGTGGTCGATGTCAGTCTGCTCGAGTCGATGCTGCATCTCATGGGACCGCTGCTGTCGGCCCGCATCGTCGCCGACTACGAACAGCCCCGCCTCGGTTCGGGCATCCCCTACACGGTGCCGCGCAACACCTATCGATGTGGAGACGGCCGCTGGGTGGCCATCTCCACCTCGGCCGAGAGCGTCGCCCAGCGCCTCATGGCCCTGCTCGGCCATCCCGAGGATCCCCGCTTCGCCGGATTCGATCGTCGGGTCGAGAACCGTGAGCTGGTCGATGGGCTGGTGGCCGACTGGGTCGCCGCCCGCACCCTCGACGAGGTGCTGGCCGCCGCCGAGGAGGCCGAGGTCGCCGCCGCGGCGGTGTACTCCATGGCCGATGTCGTCACCGATCCCCATATCATCGACCGCGGCATGGTGCTCGAGGTCGACGGGGTGGGGATGCAGAACGTCATCGCCCGGTTGTCGGCCACCCCGGGACGGGTGCGCTTCGCAGCCCGATCCCTCGGTGCCGACCGGGACGAGGTGCTGGCCGAGCTGGCGCGCCTCGAGGACGAGGACGACTGAGCCGTCGGAACGTGCCCGGGGGCGCGGTGATGGTGACCGGTGTCAGCCGCGGTGGGCGGCGGCCAGTTCCACGATGTCGGCCATGATGCGACCGAGTTCGAAGTCCTTCGGTGTGTAGACCCGCGCCACGCCGGAGGCCACCAGGGTGGGGCGGTCCTCCTCGGGGATGATGCCGCCCACGATCACCGGAGCGCTCACCCCATGGGCCCGCAGTCGTTCGACCACATCGGGCACCAGTTCGAGATGACTGCCCGACAGGATGGAGAGACCCACCACGTCGACGTCCTCGTCCCGGGCCACCGCAGCGATCTGTTCCGGGGTGAGACGGATGCCCTGATAGATGACCTCCATGCCGGCGTCGCGAGCGGCCACGGCGATCTGCTCGGCACCGTTGGAGTGTCCGTCGAGTCCCGGCTTGCCCACCAGCAGACGCGGGGGACCACCGGCGAGCGATCGGGAGGCCTCGGCCACGGTGCGCAGATCCTCGGGCAGCTGGCCGATGCCGATGGCCGCGGCCACGCCGGTGGGAGCGCGGTACTCGCCGAACACCTCGCGCAGCGTGTTGGCCCACTCGCCGGTGGTGCCACCGGCATGGGCGAGCGCGATGGAGGCCGGCATGATGTTCTCGTCGGAGCGGGCGACCCGGTGCAGCTCTTCGATGGCGGCCCGGACCGCGGCCTCGTCGCGCGAGGCGCGCCACTGCCCGAGCTCGGCGATGGTGTGGGCCTCGACCGCGGGGTCCACGCGCAGGATGTTCTCCTCGCCCCCCAGCGGTGACTCGGCGGTCTCGGTGAAGGAGTTCACCCCGACGACCTTCTGGTCACCGGACTCGATGCGGCGCACCCGTTCGGTGTTGGAGGCCACCAGGCGACCCTTGAGCTCCTCGATGGCGGCGAAGGCGCCGCCGAGGGCGAGCACATCGTCGAGCTCCGCCCGGGCCTCGGACACGAGTTCGGCGGTCAGGCCCTCGATGACATGGGAGCCGTCGAGGATGTCGCCGTACTCGAGCAGATCGGTCTCGAAGGCCAGCACCTGCTGCATGCGCAGCGACCACTGCTGATCCCAGGGGCGGGGAAGACCGAGCGCCTCGTTCCAGGCCGGCAGCTGCAGCGAGCGGGCCCGGGCCCGCTTGGAGAGCGTGACGCCGAGCATCTCGAGCACGATGCGCTGCACGTTGTTCTCCGGCTGGGCCTCGGTGAGACCGAGGGAGTTGACCTGCACCCCGTAGCGGAACCGGCGGGCCTTGGGGTCGGTGATGCCGTAGCGCTCAAGGGTGATCTCATCCCACAGCTGGGTGAAGGCGCGCATCTTGCACACCTCCTCCACGAAGCGGATGCCTGAGTTCACGAAGAACGAGATGGAGCCGACCACGGCGGACATCTCGTCGCCGGTGATCTGACCGGAGTCGCGCACGGCGTCGAGCACATCGATGGCGGTGGCCAGCGAGAAGGCGATCTCCTGCACCGGCGTGGCCCCGGCCTCCTGCAGGTGGTAGCTGCACACGTTCATCGGGTTCCAGGCCGGGATGTGCTTGGTGCAGTAGGCGATCATGTCGACGATGAGTCGACGTGAGGGCTCGGGCGGGAAGATGTAGGTGCCCCGGGACAGGTACTCCTTGACGATGTCGTTCTGGGTGGTGCCCCGCAGCTGTTCGGTGGGGATGCCCTGCTCGGTGGCATGGGCGACGTACAGCGCCAGCATCCAGGCCGCCGGCGCGTTGATGGTCATCGAGGTGTTCATCTCGCCGACGGGGATGCCCTCGAGCAGCTGCCGCATATGCCCGATGTTGGCCACCGGTACGCCGACCTTGCCGACCTCGCCGCGGGCGCGGGGGTCATCGGGGTCGTAGCCGGTCTGCGTGGGCAGGTCGAAGGCGATCGAGAGCCCCGTCTGCCCCTTGGAGAGGTTGGTGCGGTAGAGCTCGTTCGAGGCCTTGGCCGTGGAATGGCCCGAGTAGGTGCGCATCATCCACGGACGATCGGGGGTGCGCCCGGAGGTGCGTTCGGTGCTGCGGTCGGCGGGTGCGGTCATGGGTTCATGTTCTCCCGAACGGGGGTCGGCTGTCACGGTGACGTCATCGGATCGGGGTCGAGGCCCGCGGATCCCGGGGGATCGAAGGGACGGGTGGGGGTGGCGAGGGCGATGGCGAGCCGCTCCAGATACTCGTTCCGGCTGATCTCGACGGCGCCGAGGGCGGCCAGATGGGAGGTGAGCCACTGCACGTCGAGCAGCACGGCGCCGATGCTGCGCAGGTGTCCCACCAGCCCGACCAGGGCGACCTTCGAGGCATCGGTCGCCCGGTGGAACATGGACTCGCCGGCGAACAGGCCCTCGATGTGCACCCCGTAGAGCCCACCGACCAGTTCCTCGCTGCGGGGATCCCAGGCCTCGATGGAATGGGCCCAGCCCAGAGTGTGCAGACGGTTGTAGGCCCGCCGGATCTCGTCGTTGATCCAGGCGCCGTCCCTCGCCGGATCCGCGCAGGCGGCCACCACCTCGTCGAAGGCCGTGTCGATGCGGACCTCGAAGCGGCGGGCGGAGCGACGCAGCGACCGCGTGACGCGCAGTCCGTCGAGGGGGAGCACCCCGCGCCGGACCGGTGACCACCAGCCCAGCAGGCGACGTCCGGCGAGGTGCATGGGGAACAGGCCGCGTCGATAGGCGGCCAGCACGGTTCCCGGTTCGAGGTCGGCACCGATGCCGACCAGGTCCTCGTCATCGGCCTCGTCGGGCGAGGGCAGTTCCCATTCCGTGGGGTCGGGCTCGATGGGCACGAGCGCCGCAGGTCACTTGCGATAGTCGAAGAAGCCCTGCCCCGACTTGCGACCGAGATGACCGGCGGTGACCATGCGGCGCAGACGGGGGACCGCGGCGTAGTTGGGATCGCGGAACTCCTCGTAGAGGGCGTCGAGGATGGCGACCGAGGTGTCGAGGCCCACGAGGTCGAGCAGGGCGAGCGGGCCCATCGGGAAGTTGCAGCCGCCCTTCATGGCCGTGTCGATGTCGTCGCGGCTGGCGACGCCGTTCTCGAGCATGCGGACCGCATTGTTGAGGTACGGGAAGAGCAGGGCGTTGACGATGAATCCGGCGCGGTCGGCGACCTCGACGGCGTTCTTGCCGCAGGCGCCGGCGAACGCCTTGACCGTGTCGATGGTGGCGTCGCTGGCGGTCATCGGCCGCACGATCTCGACCAGCGACATGGCCGGGGCCGGGTTGAAGAAGTGCACACCGCAGACCTGCTCGGGACGACCGGTGACCATGGCCATCTCGACCACCGGAAGGGTCGAGGTGTTGGTGGCGAGGATGGCATCGGCACCGCAGATGCTGTCGAGCTCGCGGAACAGCGCCTTCTTGACCTCGAGGTCCTCGACCACCGACTCGATGACGAGATCGCAGCCGGCCAGATCGGCGAGATCGGCGGTGGCGGTGACCCGGGCCAGTGCGGCGTCGGCATCGGCCTGCTCGCGACGGCCCTTCTCCACCTGACGGGCGAGGGACTTGGCGAGGCCGGCGACCATGGCCTGGGCGCTGTCGAGGGAGCGGGAGCGCAGCACCACCTCATGGCCGGTGGTGGCGGCCACCTCGGCGATGCCCGAGCCCATGATGCCGGAGCCGACGATGCCGATACGTGCGATTGCCATGGAGGATCCTTGTCGGACGTGCCGGACCGAGAGGGGTCCGAGCGGGGAGCGGTCAGGTTACCGCTCGGTAGGTTGACGGTTCCACCGATCATCCACTGCGGTGTTGTCCGGGGCGGGTTCGCTAGCGTGCCGGACAGGAGGAAGCGGTGCCGCTCGGCCCGCCGTCCATGGAGGAACTGCGATGCACGGTCCCCTCGCCCTCGTCGGCGGTGGCGAGTTCACCCCCGGATGCTCCTTCGACGCGGAGCTGCTCGCCGCGGTGCAGGCCACCGAGGTGGTGCTGCTCCCCACCGGTTCGGCCTATGAGAACCCCGGACGGCTGGTGGCGGCGGCCCAGGCCTGGTTCGCCGGACTGGGGGTCGATGTGCGGGCCCTGCCGGTGCACACCCGACCCGATGCCTTCGTCGCCGAGAACATCGAGGCGGTCGCCGCCGCACGCATGATCTATCTCGCCGGTGCCTCGCCCATGCACCTGCGTTCGGTGCTCTCGAACACGCCGCTGCTCGACGCGATCCGTGAGGCCTGGCGCGGAGGCGCGGCGCTGGTCGGGACATCCGCCGGGGCCGATGTGCTGTGCGATCCCATGGTCGATCAGCGCGGCGGCGCCTACACCGTGGGTCTGGGTCTGCTCCCGGGGCTGGCGGTCATCCCGCAGGCCGACACCTGGTCGAAGGAGAAGGTGCATCGCACCGTGGAGCTGGCTCCTGCCGATGTGGTCGTGGTCGAACTGCCCGAGCGCACCGCCATCGTGCTCGACGCCGGACAGGGGTGGCGACGGGCGGGTGTCGGTGAGGTGGTGGTCCACACCGGCCGGGGGATCGGTTCGCTCACCGATGTCCCGCAGCCCTCGCGCTGATCAGTCGGACCCGATCACTTGGAGCTGATGGAGCGCAGCTCGACGACGAAGATGAGCGTCTCGTCGGGCGCGATCTTGCTCCCCTGACCCGAGGAGCCGTAGCCCAGCGCCGGGGGGATGACGAGTTCGCGCACGCCACCGGCCTGCATGCCCTGCAGACCCTCGGTCCAGCCGGGGATGACCTGGTTGAGGCCGAAGGTGGCGGGCTGGCCGCGACCGTAGGACGAATCGAAGATGGCGCCGGTGGAGCAGGCCACGCCGATGTAGTCGACGGTGACCGAGTCACTGGAGGTGACCGCGGGACCGGTCCCGGTCCTGATGTCGGTGATCTGCAGGTCCTTGGGCGGTGGGCCGACCGGGATGTCGACGTTCGGCGCGCCGCTGGGAGCGGGCTCGCTCAGGGGCACGCAGGGCTGGCCCGCCACGGAGGGCTGCCGCGGTGCGGCGGTGGTCGAGGTGGGGATGCTCGTGCTGGTGGAGGAGGCTGCATCGGTGGCGGTGCCCGAGCCCCTGCTCAGCACGGCGACCAGCCCGATGACGAGCAGGACGGCGAGGGGGACGGCGATGGTGATGGTCAGGCGACGTCGGCGCTCGTAGCGCGCCTGCGCCGCCCGTTCTGCGTTGAGGCGGGCTCGATGGCCGGCCTTCTTCCGTTCACGTTTGTCAGTTCCCATGGCGGGCGAGAACCTAGCAACCTCGCCGCCCGGGATGCCCGTCGGTCGGGTCCGACCATCGGCGCAGGATC
>JAGWYK010000061.1 GCA_018969405.1 Acidobacteriota bacterium | reverse complement strand
GTCTCGAAGGCCTCCGGGGTGTCGATCCGATCGAGATCGACCCCGCGGCGACGGGCCGCCATGGCCAGCAGATGCACATGGTGGTCATGGAGACCGGGCAGCAGGGCACCACCGGCGGCCTCGATGACGAGATCGGCATCCCCGCCGCGGTCGGGACCGGCTGCGTCGGTGGGGTCGATGGCCGCGATGCGACCGCTCTCGAGCAGCACATCGACCGAGAGGCCATCGACCTCGGCCCCGCGGATGCGCGTGCGCGGGGCGCCCTGGCCGGCGCTCACCAGGCCACCGACGCGCCGAGCGCGGCGGTCCGGGCCACCTCGCGCAGCGCCACGTCGAGGAGCAGTCCCCCACCGGCGGCGACGGCATCGACCACCAGCGCAGCGGCGACCGCACCGGTGAGCGGATCGGCGATGGCATCACCCACGAATCCGAAAGCGGCCGAGGCGCCCTCGCCGGATCGGTCGAGCAGACCGGCCGCCGCCGCGGTGTCATCACCGAACCCGACGCGGTTCCGCCAAGGTCCGGTGCGTCCGTAGGCGGTGATCGACACCCACACCGCGCCGGGACGGGCAGCCACCACCGCCGCCGGATCGATGCCGAGCCGTTCGAGGGCCCGGGGCCGCGATCCCTCGATGACCACATCGGCCGAGGCCAGCAGCGAACGCAGCGGTTCCGACCCGCAGTGGAACGGCACCGACACCATGGTCTTGCCCTGATGCAGGCGCTCGAACATCGGTGCATCGCCGACCCGGAGCCCGTCGGGGCGCGTCGTCGACTCCACCTTGATCACCTCGGCACCGGCATCGGCGAGCAGGCGCGAACACAGCGGCCCCGCCCACAGCGAGGAGAGATCGACCACCCGAACCCCGCGCATCGATCGTGTGGCCACCCGTCCACCACCGACGGTGCGCAGGAACGGACGTGAGGGATCGAGGGTGCCGCGGGCCTCGAGCTGCGCATCGACATGGTCGACGGCCGAGCGCGGCACCATCGCCACGGCGAGGCCGAGTTCCTGGGCGGTGGCCACCACCTCCTGCGCCGGACGCGCCGCGAGGGCGACCGCGATGGCGTCCCAGGGTGTCGTCGCATCCGCGTGTGCGTCGACATCGAGCCAGGCCGCCAGCAGGTCGAGATCATCGGGGCGGGGCAGGTTCACCGCCACCGGCGCGTCGGCCGCGGACAGCAGTCGACAGGATCCGTTGGCCGAGATCGTCGTGGTCGCCCGAGGACGATCGAGCAGGCCGCGTTCGGTGAGCCGGACCATGGCATCCTGCGGATCCGCACCGGCCCGGCCCAGTGCGTCGGCCATCAGGTCCACCGCCGAGACTGCGACGGCACCGGTGAACCCGTCGACCCCGGTGGCCGCGGTCATGTCAGGACTTCGCGGCGATCTGGGCCCGCAGCCGGGCCAGCAGTTCGGCGAAGGCCGGCTGCCCGAGCGACCACAGCTGCGGTCCGATCTCGGTGTCGACCGCCGCATCGGAGGTGGTGACGGCGTCCATGGCGATGATGGTGGACTTCATCTGCTGCACCAGCGCAGTGGGCGCGGCGGCGGCTCGGGCGGCCAGCACCCGGGCCTCGTCGAGCAGCGCCGCATCGGGCACGCAGCGCCAGGCCAGCCCGATCTCGGCGGCGCGGGGGCCGTCGACGACCTCGCCGAACACGACCAGCGCCATGGTGGTCTGCAGATCGGTGATGCGGCGCAGGCGCCAGGTGTTGCCACCCCCGGGATGCAGACCGATCTGGAGGAACCGGGTGTCGAACCGGGCCGATTCGGCGGCGAGGATGAGGTCACAGGCCAGCGCCATGTTGAGACCGGCCCCGACCGCGGCGCCGTTGACCGCCGCGACGGTCGGGATGGGCGTGGCGGCGAGCCGCAGGAACCCCGAGTAGATGGTGCGCAGCTTCTCCTCGCTGTCGCAGGCGGCGAGGTCGTCGAGATGGGCCCCGGCGCAGAAGGCCCGACCGGACCCGGTGACGATGAGGGCGCCGATGTCGTCGCGGGCCTCGAGGTCGTCGAGGGCCTCGATGACCGCGGCGTTCAGGGCGTTCGACACGACATTGGCCCGGGCCGGATCGTTCAGGGTGAGCAGCGCCACCCCGTCGAGGATCTCGAGGGTGATCAGTTCGGTCGGATCGGACATGGTGGGGCTCCGTTCAGCGGGGAAGACCGAGGACGCGCTCGCCGAGGATGTTGCGCATCACGTCGGAGGTGCCACCCATGATCGTGTACGCCGGCGCGTAGGCGATGCCGCGGCAGAGCTGGTCCCAGAGCATGGCATCGGCACCCATGACCCGGGCCACGAACTCCGCGACCCGCTGCTCGTACTCCGTGCAGGCGCACTTGGTGGCCGCCGCGAACCCGGCCGGGGTCTGGCCGAGCACACTGCGGATGACGAGCATGCGGCCCACGCGGTAGCCGATCTCGAGCGCGGCGATCTCCTGGCGCAGCACCGGATCGGTGGTGTCCGCGATGGACAGCGCATGCAGATAGAGCGCCCGGTTGGAGACGAGGCGATCGATGCCGCCCCGCTCGTGCTCGAGCTGGCGCATGGTCTGGGAGAACGCCGAACCCTCGACCCCCACCAGATTGCTCACCGGCACGCGCACATCGTCGAACCACACCTCGTTGAAGTGTCGGGCGTCGACCATGTCGCGGATGGGACGCACCTCGATGCCGGGTGTGTCCATGGGGACGATGATCTCGCTGATGCCGAGATGCGGCTTGCCCTCGACCGCATCGGTGCGGCAGATCAGGTAGCAGTAGTCGGCCTGATGGGCGAAGCTGGTCCAGATCTTGCGACCGTTGATGACGTACTCGTCGCCATCGCGATCGGCCCGGGTGGACAACGACGCCAGATCGGATCCGCTGTCGGGCTCGCTCATGCCGATGCACCAGGTGGTCTCCCCGGCCAGCATCTCGGGCAGATGGCGCTGCTGCTGCTCGGGGGTGCCGTAGGCGATGAGCGCCGGACCCATCTGCCGATCGACGAACCAGGAGGCGGCCAACGGCGCACCGGCGGCGATGAGGGCCTCGCTCATGATGAGCCGTTCGATGGCGGGACGCCCCCCGCCGCCGAACTCCACCGGCCAGGTCATGCCGATCCAGCCCCGCTCGGCCAGTTCCCGGGAGAACTCGCGGGAGTAGCCGCAGAGCCAGGAGTCGTTGCGTCGTCCGTAGCGGGCCACGGCATCGGCGGCGACCGCCTCGGCCTCGGCCTGCAGGGCCCGCAGTTCCTCGCTGAGGGTGAAGTCCATGGTCAGCCGGCCAGTTCGGCCAGCACCTGGCGACGCAGCAGCTTGCCGGTCGGGGTGTGGGGCAGCTCGTCGCGGAAGACGATCCGCTCAGGGGTCTTCGAGCCGCGCAGATGCTCGCGACAGTGGGTCTGCAGTTCGTCGGCGGTGGCGGTGCGACCGGGGATGAGCACCACGGCCGCGGCGATGCTCTGACCCCATTCGTCATCGGGAAGACCGACGACGCAGGCCGAGTCGACGGCGGGATGGCGCACGAGGACGTCCTCGATCTCGGCCGGCGCGATGTTCTCGCCACCCCGGATGATGGTGTCATCGGCGCGACCCTCGATGAAGAGGTAGCCCTCCTCGTCGATCCAGCCGCGGTCGCGGGTGGGGAACCAGCCCTCGGCGTCCACGACACTGCCGGCGTCGTACTCCCCCGAGACCTGCTCGCCCCGCAGGAACACCAGACCGGGTTCACCGATCGGCAGGACGGTGCCGTCCTCGTCGCGCACCTCCACCTCGATCCCGGGCAGGACCCTGCCCACCGACCCGAGCCGCACCTTGGCCACCGGGTCACCCTCGAAGGCCGCGGCATGGTCCTCGGGACCGAGCAGGGCGATGGTCGAGGAGGTCTCGGTGAGTCCGTAGGCGTTGACGAACCCGGTGCCGGCGAACAGCTCCAGGGCCTGCTCGAGCACCGGCAGCGGCATGCGGGCCCCGCCGTAGGACAGCGTGCGCAGGGTGGGGACATCGGCGGGGCGGCCGTCGAGGTGGCTGACCACACGGGCGAGCATGGTCGGCACCACCATGGCCTGGGTGACGCCCTCGCGACGCACGGTGTCGATCCACACCTCGGCGTCGAAGGCGTCGAGATAGACGATGCGTCGACCGGCGTAGAGGTTGGACAGCAGATTGGCCATGCCGGCGATGTGGTACGGCGGCACGGTGACCAGCGCGGCCTGCTCGGGTTCGGCTGCGGCGAACTCGACTGTGCCGATGACATAGGCCGTGAGATGACGATGACGCAGGATGGCGGCCTTCGGGGTGCCGGAGGTGCCCGAGGTGTAGAGCAGCACGGCGACGTCCTCGGGATCGATGAACCCGGGGAGCTCGACCTCGGAGGCCGCGGCGAACGAGGGATCGAGCAGGGCACGGCGATCCACGGTGAGGGCCGGATCGGCACCGACCACCGGCATCACCTCGGCCACCACCACGGCGCCGGCGTTGGCCTCGACCAGCGGCTGCAGCTGTTCGGCACCGAGCCGGTAGTTCAGCGGGATGAACGGGAGACCGGCGGCGGCGGCGGCGAAGAGCGCGATGGGGAAGGTGACATCGTTGGTGCCGCAGTAGACGACGCCGGTGGCGCCCATCTCCAGGAACCGACCGGCCACGCGACGGGCCGCCGCATCGAGGTCGATGGCCGAGAGGGCCACATCACCGGAGACGACCGCGGCGCGCTCGTCGGAGGCCGAGGCGGCCATCTCCAGCAGCAGCGAGAGATTCACCGGGGATCAGTCCGAGGAGGGCAGGGGCTTGGCGCCCTTGATCTCGACCACACGGCCATCGGCGGCCAACGTGCCGGGACCGGGCTTGGCACAGAGCACCTCGAGACCGCTCTCCTCATCCGCGTAGCGCTTGCCCACGAGGGCACCCTCGCCGGCCGCATCGGCGTGGCCGGCCCCGGGACGGTCGGCGGTGGCCTCCACGATGGCCGAACCGCTGCAGGTGAGCACGACCGGGGCGCTCGGGGGCTTGACCACCACGAGCTCGGTGCTGCAGTCGGGGCACGCCAGTCGACTTCCGGCCTTGATCTCCATCGCTTCCTTCCCTTCGGGCTCCTCGGCCCGTTCCACGCCCCGGCAACGTATCGCGCCCGGGGCCGGACGCCGAAGCCCACCACCCACTCGGGACCGGTGTGCCAATCTGTGCGGCCATCGACCCCGACACGGGGCGAGCATCCTCGGGGGGAACCATGACCGCATTCGTCGCCGACCGCTTCACCGGCAAGGTCGCGCTCATCACCGGGACCGGCTCCGGCATCGGCCGCGCCGTCGCCCTGCGACTCGCCGCCGAGGGGGCATCGGTGCTCGCCCACGACGTGAACGCCGACTCACTGGCCGAGACCGTGCGCATGATCACCGATGCCGGTGGCACCGCGGTCGGCCGACAGGGCGATGTCACCAGTCGCGCCGAATGCTTCGCCGCGGTGGAGGCCGCCGTGACCACCTTCGGGAAGCTCGACGTGCTGGGCAACGTGGCCGGCATCGCCGCCGGGTACCACATGCCGGAGCAGTCCGAGGAGTCCTACCGGCGCATGGTCGCCATCAACCAGGACGCGCCGTTCTTCCTGTGCCAGGCCGCCATCCCCCATCTGCTCGAGTCGAAGGGCAACATCGTCAACATCGCCTCGAACGCCGGCATCAACGGCCAGGCCTACACGGTGAGCTACTGCATGACCAAGGGTGCGGTGATCCAGCTCACCAAGGCCCTCGCCATGGAGTTCATGAAGGCGCCGATCCGCATCAACGCCATCGCCCCGGGCGGGGTGGCCACCACGCTGAGCACCACCTACCAGATGCCCGGGGACATCGACATGGACCTGCTCGGTCGCTACATGGGGTTCCGCGGCATGGCCGAGCCCGAGGAACTGGCCTCGCTGTTCTCGCTGGTGGCCTGTGACGAGAGCATCAACATCCACGGCGCCGTGCTGTCGAGCGATCGGGGCATGACCGCCGGCTGATCAGTCGCTGATCGCTCAGTCCGGCGGGGCCAGGGCGCGCAGCGAGGCCAGGGCGGCGGCGATCACCGAACGCAGGAACGCCGGACTGGGTGCACCACCCATGACGAAGACCCGGTGGTGCAGCGGACCGCTGATGAAGCTCATGGCCATCTCGGCGGAGAGGCCGCGCCCCAGCTCCCCGCGGTTGCGGGCCCGGTCGAGCACATGGCCGAGCACCACGAGACGCGGCACCACGAACTTCTCGTTGACCGCGGCGCGGAACTCAGGGTTGCGGCGCAGCTCGACCGCCACATCCTCGGCGAGATCGGCCCGACGCACCGACAGGGTGTCGGCGAGGCCGCGCACGAACTCGGCGATGTCACCCTCGAGCGAGCCGGTGTCGATGTCGATCACGGCGGAGTGCAGTGAGGCGAGTGCTGCGGCCACCAGCTGCTGCTTGGTGGGCCAGCGTCGGTAGAGCGTGGCCGAGGACACCCCGGCGGCGGCGATGACCGCCGACATGGTGAGGCCGCCGTAGCCGTCGGCGGACAGGGCGTCGAGGGTGGCGGAGAGGATGGCGTCGTCGGCGGCCCGACTGCGCTGCCGACCGGGACGGGTCCCGGTGGTGGTGCGAGTCATCGATCGCCGCCGGGGGTGGGCTGGGCGTCGTCGATGCGGGGATCGGCGTGGGCGCCGATGGTGCCGTCGAGCTCGGCCTGATCGTGCTCGACCACGGCCTCGGCCTCGGCGTAGGTGAGCGAGGCGAAGGCATCCAGCGTGTCGGCATGGTGCTCACGGGCATCGGCGGCACGGGCCGGCAGCCACCTGAACACGATGAAGGCGGCCAGCAGGATCACCACCGCCCCGACCCGCATGGCGAGGTGCTGACCGGCCACGTACTCGTTGATGGCGATCTGACGGATCTGCTCGGCCAGTGCCGGATCGGTCCGGGCCACCGCCGGCGCCACGCCCTGCACGGCCCCGCCCACCGAGTCGACCGCCGCCCTGAGGGCCGGATCGGTGACCCCGATGGCGGTGAGCTGCGACTGGACGTTGGGTTGGTACACCGAGGCGAGGATGGATCCGAGGATGGCGACACCGAGCGCGCCGCCCATCTGCCGGGTGGTGTCGTTCATGGCCGAACCGACCCCAGCCTTCGAGGGCGGCAGTGAGCCCATGATGGATTCGGTGGCGGGCGCCATGACACAGCCCATGCCGATGGCCAGCAGCACCACACCCTCGAGCAGACGGGGATAGCCGTCGGCGGTGGGCACGGTGGACACGATGAACACCCCGGTGGCGGCGATGAGCAGACCGACCCCCACCACCAGCTTGGTGCCGATGCGTTCGACGAGTCGCGGCGCGAAGGGCGCGGTGAGCATCATCACCAGCGACATCGGCATCATGAGCAGACCGGCCCGCAGCGGGGTGTAGCCGAGGATGACCTGCATGTACTGGCTCATCACGAACATCTGGCCGAACATGGCGAAGTACACCAGCGTGATGGCGAGGTTGGCGGCGCTGAAGCGTCGGTCGCGGAAGAACCGGATGTCGAGCATCGGATGCTCGGTGTGCAGTTCCCAGCCGATGAAGCCGGCGAGCACGAGCAGGCCGACGCTGACGGCGGTGATGACCTTCGGGCTGGACCAGCCGATGCTGGGCGCCTCGATGATGGCCCACAGGACCGCCATGAAGCCGATGACCGAGAGCAGCGCACCGAAGGGATCGAGACGGGGCGCATCGACGGCCTTCGAGGACGGCAGCAGGAACCGGCTGGCGATCATCAGCACGATGATCAGCGGCACGTTCACCAGGAACACCGCATGCCAGGAGAACTCCTTGATGAGCAGACCGCCGGCCACCGGACCGAGCGCCCCGCTGGCCCCGGCCACCGCCGCCCACACTCCGATGGCCCGACCACGTTCCTTGGGGTCACGGAAGATGTTGGTCATCAGCGACAGCGTGGAGGGCATGATGAGCGCACCGCCGATGCCCATGGCGGCGCGGGCCAGGGTGAGCTGCATCGGGGTGGCCGCCAACGACGCCGCCAACGAGGCCGAGCCGAAGATGGCCAGACCGATCTGCATGGCGCCCTTGCGGCCGAACCGGTCGCCGAGCGCACCGGAGGTGAGCAGCAGGCTGGCGAACACCAGCGTGTAGCCGTCGATGATCCACTGCAGCTGGCTCAGCGAGGCCCCGAGACTCCTGACCAGCGACGGGATGGCCACGTTCAGGATGGTGTTGTCGAGGGTGATGACCAGCACACAGCCGGCGAGCACGCCGAGCGCCACCCACCGTCGATCGTGGATCTGCTGTTCGTCCATGGGGTGTCCTCCGGCCTCGGATCGGAGCGACCTGATCGTCTCCGCCGAGCGAGCGTATCGAAACAGGACCATTTCGGAAAACATCTGTTTCTCAATGTGACGGGGTTCACAGCCAGCCGATGGATTCTCACCCGACTCTCACCTCGGCCCCACCCCCCGCTCACCTTCGGCTCGCAGGATCTCCCCATGACCTCCCCCGAGATGGACGCCCCCGAGCCGAGCATCCCCGCCGTGCCGACCCCCGCCGGTCCCGGCGCCCCGATCCCCCCGCAGCGCAGCCGCCGCGCCCATGCCGCCCCCCGAGGCAGGGCGCTGGCGGCTTCGCTGAGCATCGGGGTGTTCACCGCCCTGGGCACCGGCATGGCGATCAACGCCATGATCCCGACGGCGACCACGGTGAACACCGCGAGCACTGCGAACACGGCGACCACCGCGGGCGCAAGCACCGCGAGCACCGCCCGTTCCTCCGCGTCGACCTCGTCGGCCCGCGTGGGCACCGCCACCGCCAGTTCGCGCACCGCCAGCTCCGCCTCGGCCCGCACCCGCGGCAGCTGAGCCGGCCGGTCGATCCGGCCCGACCCACGGCTACCATCATCCCTGCGCCATCGCGCACTGCGACAGGGCAGGGACCGGGGAGGACCACGTGGAACGGCTGGCGATCGATCTGTTGGCACCGGAGCTCTACGGAGGCGATCCGTATCCCACCTATGCGTGGATGCGGGCCAACGAACCCATCTACTGGGACGACGTCAACGAGCTGTGGGGCATCGCCCGCTACGACGACATCGTCGACATCGAGAAGCGCAAGCGCGAGTTCATCAACTCCGATCAGGAGAAGGGCGGCTACCGACCCAACCTGCCCGCCGACGCCGCCATCATCGGCCTCGACGATCCGCTGCACATGCAGCGCCGCAACCTGGTGTCGCGCCGGTTCACCCCGCGTGCCGCCAGCAACTGGGAGGACGACATCCGCGGCAAGGTGACCCGCCTGCTCGACGATGTGGCCGCCAAGGGTGGCACCGCCGAGATCGTCAACGACCTCGCCGCTCCCCTGCCCGCCATGATGATCGGCAAGCTGCTCGGCTTCGAGGAGACCGACTGGCCGAAGCTCAAGTACTGGTCGGAGACCACCATCGCCCTCGGCGGCGGCCCGCGCTATTTCAACGAGGCCGGCATGATCGCGGCGATGGAGTTCGCCCAGGCGGCCGCCGACCTGTTCGAGGCCAAGAAGTCCTGCCCCGCCGACGACATCCTGACCCACTACACCACCGCCGAGGTCGACGGCTGTCCCTTCGACGCCGAGACCGCCATCGCGGACTCGCTGCTGCTGCTCGACGGCGGCGCCGAGACCACCCGAACCGTCATCGCCCGCAGCATCCTCAACCTGCTCGAGAACCCCGCGGAGGAGGCCAAGCTGCGCAACGGCGCCGACATGACCGTGGCCGTCGAGGAGTTCATCCGCTACGTCACCCCCATCCACAACATGTGCCGGGTGGCGGCGGTCGATGCCGAGGTCAACGGGGTCACGATCCCCAAGGGGAACCAGGTCGTGCTCATGTACTCCTCGGCCAACCGCGATGAGAAGTACTTCACCGACGCCGAGTCGCTCGATGTCACGCGCACGCCGAACAACCACATCGCCTTCGGGTTCGGCACCCACTTCTGCCTCGGCGCCTCGCTGGCCCGCCTCGAGATCCGGGTGTTCTTCGAGGAGCTGCTGCGGCGCACCCGCGGGTGGAAGCTGGTGCCGGGCACCGCGCCGGTCGAGATGCCCAACGCCTTCGTGCGCGGCATCGAGTCCGCCCATGTCGAGTTCGACTTCATCTGATCGCGACCGACCCGCCATGACCGGACCCGTCGATCCCACCGCCATCGCCCTGCCCATCCCGGGCACCGAGGTCGTCTTCCGCCACATGGATGATCCCGATGTGCCCTGGCAGCTGTGCCGGGCCCAGCGCAACGCCGATGGCACCGAGTCCTATGTGCGCGAGAAGTGGTTCGCCTTCAGCCCCGATCCGCAGTACCTCTCGCTGTACGCCGAGTACGACCCCGGGATGATCGTGCGTCGACACGGTCACTACAGCCCGCACATCGTGTTCGTCATCGACGGCGGTCTGTGGTTCGGCGACCGCTGGTGCCCGAAGGGCACCCATGTGGAGCTTCCCTTCGGCGCCGCCTTCGGACCCATCCGGGCCGGCGAGGAGGGCGCCAAGCTCTACGAGGTCATGATGGGCGATCCCCGTTCATGGGGAGACCAGCCCGAGCTCTACGAGCAGGCGCTGTCCGAGCATGGGGTGGAGCCCCTGCCCGACCCGCCGGTGGACTTCCCCGACTGGCTCGCCGATCTGCGCACCCACTGGGCCCCGGCCAACGAGACGGACTGACCGGCTCAGGGCCAGAGCGGTTCCGGAGTGACGAAGCCGACCGGCTCGCCCCACTGGTTGCGGTACGCGACCTCATGGGCCTGCTGCCGCGCCGCCACACCCCACTTGCCGGTCGGATAGCCGAGCGACACGCAGCCGGCCATGCCCCAGCCCTGATCGGTGGGCACGCCGAGGATCTGCAGCACATCGTCATGCTGGAAGGCCAGCACCTGGGTGAGCGA
>JAGWYK010000060.1 GCA_018969405.1 Acidobacteriota bacterium | reverse complement strand
GGTGGTGCGTACATGCACCTTTGTTTTCTTGGCGGCGAAGGCGGCGAGGCAGGTGAGGCCGAGGATGGCGGGCAGGTCGGCTGGCATCTGGAGTTCGGCGGCGACGGATT
The DNA here is from genome assembly GCA_018969405.1 of Acidobacteriota bacterium. Classification (GTDB taxonomy): domain Bacteria; phylum Actinomycetota; class Acidimicrobiia; order Acidimicrobiales; family Acidimicrobilacustridaceae; genus Acidimicrobilacustris. Next base: position 10,887 of record JAGWYK010000060.1, on the reverse strand, counting down.
TGGCTTGTGCTGCCATCCAGTCGGGCAGCGTGTGCAGGGGGAACGTGGGGAGCTCCGCGTCGGCGCTGCCGAGCGGGATGGGCGCCGGCCAGGGGTCGTCGGGGTTGGCGATCATGGGCACGAACGGAGTGAGGGTGGGCCGTCCGCCTTCGTCGTCGAGGATCTGGCGGGCCGCGCTCTTTTCGTCGCCGCCGTGGTGCCTACGGGCGTAGTACTGGAATCGGTTGTAGGACCGTTCCGGTTCAAGCCATGGCACGGTGGAAGTGAAGCAGTGCAGGAGGTCGACACCTGCGTGGCCCACGGACGCTGACCATTCGGCGCTGTGCGGATGGCCGAGTTCGGGGCGCAGCCAGTACGAATGTCCGCTGCGATCGGTCTTGACATAGGTCCAGCCGTCGGCGGTGAGCAGTTGTTCCCAGGTGGTGCTGGCGTTGTAGCGGGCGATGGGCCCGTCGGTGTCGTTGATCGGGGTTCTTGGTGGATCTGCAATGGGCGCCCGTTTGGGTTCGGTGAGCAGCTCGAGGAGCCATTCGGGTGCGTCGGGCACTTCGAGGTCGTAGGTGTCGGCTTCCCATGTGTAGGCGGCGCCGTTGATGACGGTCGGTGGGGCGACGCATTGGCCGCCTTCGCCGCGCACGTCGATGTGTTTGCCGAGCCGGGCGGCGTTGGTGCCAACGCTGCGGCCTTGGGGCCATCGAAAGTAGAGGTGCATGCCGCCGGATGGGGTGATGACTGTTGGCCCGTCGGGGATGTCGCCGTAGGTGTCGAGGAGGTCTCGCCAGGAGTCGTAGCCGGTCTTGCCGCCGGCGCAGTCGATGTCGACGATGAACAGGCCCGATGCTTCGCCGGTGCAGATGCCGACGCCGTGGTCAGCGTAGAGGCCGGTCCACCAGCTTGTGATCGTGTCAGGGTCGGTGGTCGCGGCGTCCTGCCATGCGTTCATGGCGGGTCGCTTCATGCCGGGTTTGATGGCAAGCACCCGCCAGCCACGTTTGGCGTAGTCAAGGGCGGCTTGGTGGGCGGAGGCCGGCGGAGTGTCGGGGAGGGCGGTCATGCTGCCGCCTCCTGCCTGAACACGCTCAGCAACCGTTCGTAGTCCTCCGGCTCATACCTGGGAGGAGCGATCAGCTTGTTCAAGGCGGGTCGAAGATCCCAGATCAAGGAACGTTCAAGTTCGATCGCCAGATGCTCAGAACCAACCTCAATGCAAGTCCAACTGCACCAACCATCCTTCTTCAGTGAATGGTTGTGGATCCTGCTGTAGATGTTCCCTGATGACTTCCCGACATAGACCAGGCGATCACGGCTGTCGTAGAGCCCGTAAACGTGATGCCCCGAGAAGCGTGGGAATCTTTGCTGCGCTTTGACGGACCGAATGAAAGTTCCCATGCATTTGTTGAGGAACTCCGTGCATTGATTGGATCGTTCAACTGCTTCGCGCATCAGATTCACCACCATGTCGTTTGCCGCCATGGCTGCCGCTCCGACTCTCGACACAAGATCTCGGAGTTCATCGGATTCGTCCTCGTCTTTCGTGGCGTATTCGATCGAATCGATGACCTCGTACAACCGATCGCACGCCTCGATGATCCAGAACTCGTACCAAAACGGACTAGACACCCCGTATGGCAACGGAGATTCGTCTTTCAAGGCCTTGAGAGCGCGTTCCCCAAGAGTGCTCATGCGACGTCCTCGTCGATTTGTCGGGTTGTTTCGATCCACCAGTCGGCGCCCCAGATGGCGGCTGGGTGCCAGCCGAGGTGGGTGGCGATGCGGTCGATGTGGAGGTGTGGGATTTCGCCGGTGCTGCGCCAGCGTGCGACGGTTCGGGTGGTGACGCCGCAGGCTTCGGCGATCTCCTCGAGGGAGAGCTGCTCGACGGGGATGACCAGGTGGATGGAGAGCCGCTTGAGGAGCGGTCCGATCGGGGCGGCCGGCTGGTTGGCGGACAGGCCTCGTCGTCGTAGGCGGCTGTCGTCGCGTGCGGCCATGGCGCAGAGTTCGCAGCGGCAGCCGGTGCTGTAGGTGCCGGAGCTGCCGTGGACGGGGCCGGGGTTGCACGGGTTGCCGGGCCGTTCGACCGTGGGCGGCGTGTAGGCGGGGCGGCGGCGGTAGCGGCGGATCGGTGCGCCGGCGGCTTTGCGGGCGGCGTAGTCGGCCCGATAGGCGCGCGCGGCGTCCCGGCAGAGCTCGCAGCGGCAGCGGTCGTTGTTGTAGCGGCTGACGGTTCCGTGATCACTCATCGCTGCCGGTGCTTTCTCTTGAGCGGCCAAGAGCGGTGTGGTTGTTGGCCGGCGGCGTAGGTGAGCCGGCTGGTTCGGGTGCCTTCCTTGCCTTCGAAGGTGATGGTGCCGATGGGGGTGCCGTCGGGGGCGGTGACCTCGACGGTCGGGCTGTCGGGGTCGGAGAGTGGGGTGCGGGTGATTCGGGTGTTCATCGTCCCACCGCCTTTCGAAGGGCGATGCGAGCAAGAGTTGCCCGTGTAAGCGCTGCTCGAGCCCGGCCGCGTCGGAGCAGTGGTGTGTCGAAGTAGGCGCGCTCGGCCTCGTCCCATTCGTTGATGAGCGCCCGCAAGCGTGTGACCTCGTCATTCATGTTTTGGACCGGCTCGGATTCATGATCTGGACCAACCAGCGCCCGCAGCCGTTCGATCTCGTCGGCGGCTTCGGCCATCAACGGTGCCCAGCTGTGGCATTCGCATGGACACGGGAATGCTTTGCATCCCCATTCACCGCACGGCCAACAGCAATCGGGATCACTGAGCCGCAGGCGTTCGATGAGTTCGTCGTTCATCGCAGCGCCTCCTGGACTCGCACCGCTGCGCCGGTGGCGACCGCGGCGAGGATGGCGACCACGACCAGCCGCACCGGGTGGTCGGGGTGGATGACGGCGGCGGCTGCGAGGTAGCCGAAGGTGGCTCGGATGGCGACGGCTGCGGCGATCATGGCTCGGCGCTTCATTCGGCTCCACTCCGATCCACGATGGAGAGTTGCGTCCAGGAGGACACGCCTCGGGCGGCGGTGCGGGCGTCGTCGATCGACTGGAACAGATTCAGCCAGACCCGGTCGGCGCCGTGAGTGACCTCGAGCAGGTAGCCCTGATGGGTGCGGCTGATGAGCAGGTGGCGTTCGCTCATTCGGTCACCGCCAGTTGGGTGACGATCTGCTCGAGCAGCTCGGTGATGTGGCCGGCGCGACTGGCGATGGCGATGAGGGCGGCGACAAGGGCGGCGTCGTCCCGGCTGGCCTCGAACTCGGCGGCGGCGGTGTCGGTCCAGGTCTCGGCGTTGTCGTATTTGTAGGACAGTTCGTCGAGCATGGTTGCGATGTCTTTCATCGGTGCTCCGTGTGGGGATGAACAGCACCGGCGCCACAACCCCACGAAGGGCGCCGGTGCTGTCAGGTTCGGGTGAGGGTTTTGAGCCAGAGGGCGATGGCGTCGTCGATCTGGGCTCGGTTGGCCGGCGTGCGGGCGGCTCGGAGTTCGTCGACCAGGCGTTGGCCGGCGAGGCGGAGTCGGTCGTTGTGGCGGGCCTCGGCGAGCGCCCACTGTTCGGCCCGTTGGAGATCGGTGCGGTCTCGTCGGTCGAACAGTGCGAGGAGCTCGCGGTAGGGGTCCGTGGCACCGGACGGCTCAGGGGGTGCGGAGTGGTCCGGTGCCACGGAGGTCTCAGATGAGGCTGGCGGCGAGGCCGCTGGCCGGTGCGGGGGCGGCGATCGCCGGGGCGCCGTCGAGGACGCCGGGGTTGGCGGCGATCCACTTCTGGGCCGCTGCGAGCACCTCGGCGTTGCCGGTGGCGTCCTCGAGGATCCACGGTGCGGACTTGCCGGGCTGGGCTGCGCCCTGGGCGATCTTGCCGAGCACCATCTGACCGATCTGGTTGCGAAGCGAGGCGACGAGCACCTTGGGGAACCAGAGGACGTCGAGGTGGTGTTCGCCGGTGGTGAGGTCGGCGACGTTGCAGCGGACGGCGTTGGCGGGTCCGTTGGCGGTGACGATGTTCTCCTCGTAGGAGTTGACATGGACGATCACGTAGTGACCGTTGATGTCGGCGACGGCGAGCTTGTCGCCGCCTCCGGTGGACGGGGCGCTGAAGGTGACCATGGGTCGTGTCTCTTTCTCTTGGGTTAGGCCGCGAGGGCCGCTTGGATGTCACCGGTGACGGTGACGGTGTCCTCACTCCAGATCGGGGTGAGAGAACTGTCGGCGATGGCGGCGGCGAGCCGTTCGAGGCGCCGGGCTTCGTCGATGGTGAGCGAGCCGATGGCTGCTCCGAGGCTGTGGCCGGGCTGGAGCTCTTCGCCGATGGCGATGCCGACGAGCGCCCGGCTGAGGGCGTCGTCACACCAGGGGGCCATGATGATGAGCGCATTGCAGATCGCAAGGCGCCGTTCGGTGCGTTTGCCGCCCGGCCCGGCGAGCCGGATGCCGTAGTTGCCTTTGGCCGCTTCGGCCCGGACGTTGACGATCCAGGCGATGGCGTCCGGTTCGAGCTGCTGCGCGCGAGCGTTGGCGTCGTCGACGAGTTCGTCGGCGACGAGGTCGCCTTCGTCGGGGCGGGGTCGGCGTTTGGCTCGGGCCGGCTTCGCCTTCGGCGGTTCGGGTGTGGTCAACGGCTCGGGGAACGGCAGCTGGTGCTGCTGTTCGATGAGCGCCACGGCCGCTTCGATCTCGAGCCCCTGGGCGATCGTGATCGGCTCGCCGGACGGAACGGTGGGAACGTCGGGCCAGTGGAGGGCGAGGGCTTCGATGTGGCCGGCGTCCTTGATGACCTGCAGGCGTCCGGTCATCCAGGTGCGCCAGTTGTCGTCGACATGGGTGACGATCTCGGCGCCGGGAAAGGCATCGAGCACCTTGCCCACGGCCGCTTCGTAGACCGCTTCGGGGATCGGGGCCGGAGCGAGCACTTTGACTTTGCGCATCTCGCGCACGGTGAGGGCGAGGTCGAGGGCGGCGAGGCCGGTGGTGAGGTCGATGGTGTGGATGTCGCAGCGCCCGGATTCGGGTTGTACGTGGAGGATGTAGCCGTGGTCGCCGGCGATCTCGGGCATCGGGTCGCGCCGGTCTTCGCTGCCATCGGCGGCTGCGCCTTGGGTGTAGAGCGCATCGGCGTTGGCGTAGATGGCGAGTTGGATGGAGAAGTTGAGGGCGCCGAGCAGCGACGAGCCGGTCTTGATGTCTGCGACTCGCAGCTGCCCGTCGGGGCAGCGCAGCAGCAGGTCGAAGGTGCCGGCGATCTGGTGGCGGTCGTCGACGACGATCCGTTCGATCATGCCGGTCTCGACGGTGAGGCCGTGGGCGGCGAGGGCGGCGTGGACCGCTTCGATGTCTGCGGTGTACGGCGCCGGCGCTTTGTAGTCGGGGTCGGTCCAGGACTGCTCCAGCATGGCGTGGATGGCGGTGCCGAGGTCGCGTCGGACGGTGGATCCGCCGGCTTCGGCGGCACGCTCACAGATCGAGTCGAGGGTCTCCTTGTCGTCGGGACCGGTGGTGGCGACCAGCGCCAGCAGGTCGGCTCGGGCGGCGAGGCCCAGGGCGACCATGCGCTTCGACCAGCCGATGAGGCCACTTCCGTCGTCGAGGGCTTTGGCGATGGTGGTGGCTCGGGTGTAGCCGACCACCTTGCCGGTGGTCGGGTTGACGACCTGGTAGCGGCCGTAGCGGTCTCGTCGGGTCGGCAGAGCCGGCGGGTTGAGGGTCATGGGGATCTCCGTGTGTCGGGGTTGTGGTGTCAGGTGATGCGGAGGCGGCGGCGCTCGTCGCGCAGCCCGTCGGGGGTGAGGGCGCCCCAGATGCCGAAGCGTTCGTGGGCGTGCAGGGCGTACGTGCGGCATTGCTGCATTACGGGGCAGGTGTTGCAGATGGCGATGGCCCGGTCGGCCTTGGAGCGTTCGTAGGTGTCGCGATAGGTGCGTGGGAAGAACAGGTCGCTCTTGCCTCGGCAGGCGGCGAGGTCGGTCCAGGTGCCCGTCTCGACCTTCATCGGGTCTCGATGTCCACGGGTCGGCCGACGAGGGCTCGGGCGATGAGCCGCCAGGCGGCGACGGTGCGGGTGAGTTCGTCGATGGTGTCCTGCTGGTCGGCGACGGTCGCTCGGAGCTGCTCGATGATGTGGGCGTCGAGGCGCCGGCGACGGCCGATCATCGGTGCGCTCCCATGAGGGCGAGGAACATGTCGAGATCGGTGGTGACGAACTGGCGGGCCGGATCGGCGACGCCGTGACGCTTGTGCACCACGACGCCGGCATGACGTCCTGCGTTATGGGCCTGCTCGCCGGCCCGATCGACCCATGCGGAGAGCTGCGGGCTGCGATGGTTCTTGCAGTCAATGGTGGGGTATTCGATGATCGGGATCCACAGATCCCCGCGGTCGAGGGTGGCGCCGGCGGGGATCCGTTCGCATGGGATGGACCGGGACAGCAGATAGTCGGCGATGAGACGCTCGAAGGCGGCGCCCTTGGCCTTCTGCGGGTTCGTCACAGCGACCCTCGCATGATGAGCAGCGTGTAGAAGGTGGCGCTGGCGATGATGGCGACGACGGCGCCGAGCACCAGGAGATCGCCGAGCGTGAACCGCTTCACCGGGTCGCCCGCTCATGGTCGGGGCGGGCGAGGTAGGCGGTGCGGCTGATCCGGCCGTCGGACTCGATGGTCTCCTCGGGCCACTCGGCGTCCATGGGCCGGGTCCAGTGCATGACCAAGGCGAGTCCGGCGGCGGCGCCGGTGACGCCGATGATGCGGCCGATGGTGCGCAGATCCGCCGACCGGTACGCCCACACCAGCCAGTCGCCGCCGACACCGGCGAGGAACAGGGCTGCGAGGGTGAGCTTCCATCGGCGGCTCATGCGACGTCACCGCCCATGGAGGGGTGCTGCAGGCGGCCGAGGAACGCCTGCCAGTCCTCGTCGGTGACCTCGAGCTCGTCGGCGGTGACGCACCAGTGGGTCATGTAGGCCTCGATGGCGTCGTCGCCCTGCCGGGACTGCCAGTGACAGGCGAGGCAGCGGATCTGGGCGCTCATGCCGCCGCCCCCGGCTGGGTGGTGTTGCGCCGGATCCACTTGTCGATCTCGATCGTGTCGAACCAGAGCCGCCCGCCGAACTTGGTGACGGGGATGGCCTTGTTGCGCACCAGGTGCCGCAAGTAGGTGACTGGCAGTCCGGTGTAGTCAGCGATTCCGGCGAGGTCTCGCATGCGCCCGGCTGCGCTGCTCGGTTGCTGTTCGGTTTCCATGAAGGTGGACCGTACAGAGATTCAAATCATGTGTCAAGGGTGCAAATCATGAACTACCGCAGGGGCGGGATTGCGAACCGTCACGATCGGCGTAGGGTTGCCTCCCCATGGCGGCTTCGAACTCGACTCCGGCGCAGAAAGAAGCGTTCGCAGCTGCGTTGAACGCAGCGATGAAGGCTCGCGGCCTGCGCCCGGTCGACCTGATCCCGATCACCGGATCGGCGACCCGTCAGGCCGGCCAGGCCGCCGCTCAGTCGTGGGTGGCAGGGAAGTCCGAGCCGCTGCGGGCCAAGGTCACCGAGCTCGAGCAGCTCCTGGAGCTGGAACCGGGCGCTCTGTCACGCCACCTCGGGTGGCTTCCGGTCGGGGCTCCGCCGATCCCCGATCTCGAGGCTGCGGTTCTCGCCGATGAGCGTCTCAGCGAGGATCAGAAAGTGATCGTCCTTGGCATCATCACGCAGTTCCTGGGCGACCAGACCGTCTCGGACTGACCGCACCGCTGAGGCCAGAGCGACGCATCGGGCGGGGTTGTCGGCGGCGGCATCAGCGGCTGCGCCAAGGGCTTTGACCCATCGCCAGGCGTCGTCCCCCAGCGATGGCGTCGAACGGCTGTTCTCTGTGCTGACACTCATCTCCGCCATGGGCAGGGAAGATAGCCAGCACCCGTGACAGACCCCTGTTTTTGACGTTTCAGTCGGGGCGGCGGAGCCGGTCAAGGTCGGCGGCGAGGCCCGAGCCGTCGTCGATCAGATGCCCGTAGGTGTCCATGGTGACCCCGATGGAGGCGTGGCCGAGCCGGGCTTGGATCGCCTTCGGGTGGGCTCCTGCGGCGATGGCGAGGGCGACGGCGGTGTGGCGCAGATCGTGGAACGTGGGCCCTTTGCCATAGGACGGGACACGCCCGGAGCGGCGGGTGACGGTGATGAGTCCGGCCCGGCCGAGCGCCGGCTGCCAGACGTTGTGCCGGAACGATGGCCCGATCGGATTGCGTTGGCCGTTGGTGAACACCAGGGCATCGGGATGATCGTGAGTGAACTGGGCCATGTGAACGGCGAGGTCGTCAGCGATCGACGCCGGCAGGATCACCATTCGCCGCCCGGCAGCGGTCTTCGGCGCCACCCGCACCCATCGGCCGTCGAGGTTCTGCAGCTGGCCGGTGACGGTCAGGCGCGCCCCGTCGACATCGCAGCGTCGCAGACCGATCACCTCGCCCCACCTCAGCCCGCCGTAGGCGGCCACCAAGATCAGCGCCCGGTACCGATCGGGCATCTCGGCGGCGACCGCTTCGACCTGTTCGACGGTCAGGAAGGCGGGTGCCTTCTTCGCCACCCTTGGCGGTTGCACGCGATCGCACGGGTTGAGCGTCAGCTGCCCCTGCCGGACCGCCCAGGCCAGCATCGTGCGCAGCGTCCGATAGTGCCGATGCACGCTCGAGGGAGCGAGGCGTTGCAGCTCACGATTGAGCCACTTCTGGATCATCGGGGCGGTGAGGCGTGTCGGATCAATGGTGCCGAAGGCGGGCAGGATGTACCGGTCGAGGTCGCGCCGGTAGGTGGCGACGGTGCCGGGCGACAGGTGGATCGCAGCGTCCATCCATTGGGCGCTCAGTTCGCCCACAGTGCCCGGAGCGGGCGTGGCGGGGGTGTCGGTGCCGGTGGCCGCAGCGAGACGCAGGGCGGCCTCATGCTGTTTGGCTGCACCCTTAGTGGGAAACCGCTTGGCTCGGTGCCGTCCGTCGCTGTCACGCCACCTGGCTTCCCACTTGCCGTCGTCGAGTCTTCGGACTGACACCTGCCGCCTCCAGTTCGCACGTACATCGCACGTACACGCCGTTTACAAACCACAACAAACAGCAGCATAAGCGCGCACATCGGGAGATCGGCCGAACAGGCAGAAAAAAAGGGCCCCACCTGCACTTTCGCAGGTAGGGCCCCTTGGAGGCGTCGGTGGGAATCGAACCCACGTGGAGGGCTTTGCAGCAATGCAGCAGATCTCAAGGGCTGCAAGCCCTGTCTGCGATCTCACGTACATTTCACGTACATTCCGTACGCGCAGAGCCGCCCCCGTCTAGTGACAGGGGCGGCTCCGGCGACCGACTCGGTTGTGATGGTGCGTGGTGTCAGACCCGGGAGGCCTGATCGCTGCCAATCGCCGATGCAGGATTCGGCGTCGTCGAGTCGGGGATCAGTGACGGCGATCCGGCGGGGCCGAACGGGGCCGAGCCGATCGAGGTCAGGAGGCTGAGGACCGCTCCGCCGAGGACAGCGCCGGCGGCGGACTTCCAGTCGAAGCTGAACAGGTTGAAGCCGGCGCCGGCTCCGGCGGCGAGCAGGAGGGTCTGGGCGGCGGTCTTGAGGGCCCGCTCGACGGCGGACTTCCAGAACGTGACGGTGAACATGGCGCTACTCCTCGTAGGGGTGGGTGGTTGGCACGGCCGGCGGGTCTTCGAACTCGACCTCGTCGTCGTCGAGCTCCTCGTCGGGAGTCCAGGTGGGCGACGGGAGCGTGATGATGCTCATCGGGACCACCGGACGATGACGGCTGCGGCGATCGCCACCAGAGCGACCCACAGCACCGCATAGGTGAGGATGTTCCTAGTCATCGTCCTCATCGTCGTCTTCCTCCTCCTCGTCGGTCTCGTCGTCGTCGGTGGCGATCTCGAGCTCGGGGTTGTTGAGGGTCGCCCAGAGCCCGTCGAGGTAGCCGCAGGCGTCGGTGATGGTGTCCTTGACACACTCGGGTTCCTCGTAGGCGATGCCGGTCGTGAGGGCGTAGGAGAGTCGTCCGAGTTTCATGGAGACCATGAACAGGATCGCCTGTTCGGCGGTGAGGCCGTCGTCGAGTTCGTCGGCTGGGACCAGGCTGTTGAAGATGCTGGCGACCCTGCGGTAGTCCTCCCAGAACGGCCCGTAGAGGGCGGCTCGGGCTCCGGCTTCGGAGTTGACCAGGGCGAAGGCGTTGAGCAGCACCGATTCGTATTCGGGCGCGACGTACTCGACTTCGGTGTCTTCGGACACGGTGACCTCCTGCGGTCGATGAGTCAGATGCGCCAGCGGATGATGAGGATTCCGCCGTAGCCGTTGGCTCCGGCTCGGTTGGTTCCGACGCCGGCTCCGCCGCCTCCGGCGCCGTATGTCGATCCGGCGACGGGTGCGCTCGAGCCGGTGCCGCCGGTGCCGCCGTTGCCGCCACCACCGGTTCCTCCGGTGCCAACGGTGCCGCCGACGTTGACGCCACCGCCGCCGCCGCCCGCATAGGTGGCGGTGCTGCCGGTGATCCAGTCGGTGCTGTAGCCATTGCCGCCGTTGCCGGCCTGGCGTTTGGCGGCGTTCGATCCGACCGAGCTGTAGCCGCCACCACCACCACCGGCCCGGTCGGTCGACGGGTTGGTGGTGCCGTCGGCGCCCCAGGCGTTACCGCCCGAGTTGCCTTCACCGGTGGTTCCGGCCGCTCCGGCCGAGTTGGCGGCCGAGTTGGTGCCGCCGCCACCACCGGAGCCGCCTGTCTGAGCACCGACAGAGTTGGTGAAGCCGCCGCCACCACCGCCAGCAGCTGAGACGCTCTTGCCGGTGATGTCGGTCACGGCGACGCCGATCACGTTGCCGATAAAGGTGGGACCGCCGGAGCCGCCACGGGTCGCCGACGCGCCCAGACCT
>JAGWYK010000151.1 GCA_018969405.1 Acidobacteriota bacterium | reverse complement strand
ATGATGCCGAACTGGTCGAGAAGGTGTGGGGCGACGATCTGCGGGTGGAGGGCGTCGTGGTCGAGCTGCTCGACGGCGCCGACAACCTCGCCGAGATCGTGCGCGGCTTCGGCCCCCGACCCGGCCGACGCCTCGGGATCCTGCTCGACCATCTCGTCGCCGACTCCAAGGAGACCCGTCTCGCCGCCGGGATCGATCATCCCGATGTGCTCATCACCGGACATCCCTTCGTCGACATCTGGGCGGCGGTGAGACCCGCCGTGGTCGGCATCGAGCGCTGGCCCGAGGTGCCGAAGGGCCAGGCGTGGAAGGACGGCGTGTGCGCGGCGCTCGGCGTCGACGATCCCCGGCTGTTCTGGAGGAGGATCCTCAACTCGGTCACCTCCTGGACCGACCTCGAGCCGGCGCTCATCGGTGCCGTCGAGCAGCTGATCGACTTCGTCACCGAACCTGACTGACATCCGATCCCCCCGATCATCACCCCGGCGCGATCACCGAGAACCGGTCACCGAGGACAGGTCACCGAGGATCCGGCGCAGGGCTAGCGTGCGGATCATGTCCGGAACCGTCATCTCCTACGAACTGCGCGAGCGGGTCGCCCTCATCACGATCGATGACGGCAAGGCCAATGCCGTCACCCACACCCTCGCCGCCGAACTGCGCGAGGCGCTGGCCCGGGCCCGGAACGAGGCCGGTGCCGTCGTCATCGCCGGGCGTCCCGGTCGGTTCTCCGCCGGGTTCGACCTCGCCGTCATGACCTCGGGTGCCGAGCAGGCCCGCGACCTGCTGCGCGCCGGGGCCGAGGTGGCGTTGGACATCTTCGAGTTCCCCATGCCGGTGGTGCTCGCCGTCACCGGTCACGCCCTCGCCATGGGTGCCATCCTGCTGCTGGCCGCCGATCACCGCATCGGTGCCGAAGGTGCCTTCAAGATCGGCCTCAACGAGGTCGCCATCGGCATGCCGGTGCCGAGCTTCGCCGTCGAACTGGCCCGCGAATGTCTCACGACCACGGCGTTCACCACCGCCATCAACCACGCCCAGATCTACGACCCGCCCGGCGCCGTCACCGCCGGGTACCTGAACGCCGTGGTCCCCGCCGATGCGGTGGTCGACGCCGCGGTGGCCCATGCCGCCGAACTGGCCGACCGTCTCCGCAGCGGGGCGTTCGCCGTCACCCGGACCAACTGTCGCGGTGCGGCCGCCACCCTGATCGCCTCGAGACTCGAATCCGACATCGCCTCGTTCGTGGTGGAGCTTCCCGCCGACTAGTCGCCCGTCGGCCCGTCCGGAGCCGCGGTCGCCGCACCTTCGGGCGCTGAACCCTCGGGCGCCGATCGCGCTGCGACCGCAGGGCCCGTGGCAGAGGTCGGCCGCCTCCCGCTGCGCACGCTGGCGGCGCGTCCGGGACCGACGACCCGATAGGCCGCGAAGAACACCACTGCGCCCACGGTGACCAGCACGCTCCAGCGCAGCGCCGGATTGAACCGATCGGTGCCCGCGGTGAGCAGGTGCACGGTGGCCATCGCGTAGAGCACATAACTGGTGAGATGCACCTGACGCCAGAGTCCGACCGGCAGACGCTTCTTGAGCAGTGAGGTCACCTCGACCGCCAGCAGCAGGTAGAACGCCACGACGCCCCAGGCCACCGCTCCCGGTCGGTACTGCGTCGAGGCGAAGGGCACCAGCAGATCACCGACGGTGAAGCGCACGAAGGGGTCGAGCATGAGCGAGACCATGTGGATGCCGACGAAGGTG
>JAGWYK010000059.1 GCA_018969405.1 Acidobacteriota bacterium | reverse complement strand
AACGGCTGCTCGAGCCGTCCCCCGAGCCGATCCCCAACCCGACCGGCGAACAGGCCGCCGCCCGCGACGCCGATGTCTCCAGCGCTGATCCCCGGCCCGTCGTCCATCGGCACGCCGGCATCCACCTCGATCTCCATCAGCGCATCGTGCGGGTGCAGGATCGCATCGTCGAGGTCTCGCGCCTGGAGTTCGAACTTCTGGCCGCCCTGATGGAATCACCTCGTCGGGTCCTCACCCACGGGGAGCTCGCAGAACGCGTGTGGGAGAACTGCGATGTCGAGACCAAGACCATCTCGATGCTGGTCTCGCGACTGCGACGCCGGATCATCGCCGCCGGCGGTCCCCGGATCGCACACGCAGTGCCCGGAGTCGGCTACCGGCTCGCCTACGGGACATGAGCATCACGAGCATCGGTGTCGCCAGCAGCACCAGCAGCATCACCACGAGGATCCGGGTGAGACCGACGCCGCCGATGCCGGCGAGGATCCCCGGCATCGGAACATGGGCCACCACCAACGGAACCGAGGCCGAGTCGATGCGCAGTTCCCAGGGATCGGCGGCCTCGTTGGCATCACCCTTGGTGGTGACGATCACCTGATCACCACGGCGATCGACACTGGTGAGTCGATGCACGTACATGGTGTCGCCCCGATCGGGTACTGGCAGCACCACGACCTGTCCGGGCTGCAGCTGCAGCGCGGATTCCGGACGGACGACCACGATGTCGCCCACATCGATGGTGGGCGCCATGCTCGGCGAGGCCACCCGCAGGAACTGGATGTGGACCACAGCCACGAGCAGTGCGAGGGCGATGGTGGCGAGCACGCCCACCACCAGCACCACATCGCGGACGATGCGCCGCGCCAGTTCGCCACGACCCTTCGGGATCGGGCCGAGTTCGACGGTCGCCGCACTCATCGGTTCACCACCGATCCGACCGGTATCTGGGCGCGGCTCACCGCACTCGAGAACGTGGAGGTGAACGGTGATCCGGTGCCGGCCGAGGTGGAGGCCCGCAGCGCCAGACGACCACCGACGGCGACCGGTTCGGTCACGGTGATCGACCCGGTGGTGGTGGAGCCGAGGTCCGCAGTCGTGCCCGAGCAGGTTCCGGCGGTGGCGTCCCAGCTACCCGATCGGCACAGGGTGAGGCTGATGGTCGGCAGCGGCTGGTTGCCCGAGCCGTTGCGGGTGGTGCTGAGAGTCATCGTCTGACCCAGCAGCGCGACGGTGCTGGTGTTGACCAGGTCGATGAACTGATACGGGTTCTTCTTCACATTCGTCCAATCGATGACGAGCGCACCGGAAGTGGCGGACTGCCCCTGCAGCACCACCACCGATCCCCAGCGCGCCGAGGTGACGGTCTGACTCGTGGTCGCGGCCCCCCGACCGGCGGCGAGCGCCACCCTCATCGACAGCACGGCGACGACAGTCATCGATCCGGTGATGAGGAGTCGGAGGCGTCGTCGCACGGTGCTGTCGAGGGGAGAGGGCCGCTGGTCGGGTCCGCGTCCGAGGTCAGCTGTTGGTGGTGGTGGCGGTGCGCTGCACCTCGGTGAAGGTGTAGGTGAGACCGACCGAGCCGTTCTGCACGGTATTGGTGGGCAGCACGCCGTTGGTCGTGGTCTCGTTCTGGTCGGGCAGCGACACCTGGATCTGCAGACGCAGACCAGCGGCAGCGGCGAGGGACGCATCGGTGAACGACTGGGCCGAGGCGAAGGTGCTCAGCGGCGCCGAGGCGATCTGGGTGACCGCACCACCGGCATCGGCGCAGGTGCCGTTGGTCTGGTTCCATGCCGCCACGCAGGAACGCACCGTCACCCGCAGCGCCTTGGTGGTCACCGGGGCGACACCGTCGGTGATCAGCGAGGCGGTGCCGGTCGAGGCGATGCCGAGGGTGAGACCCTGACTGTCGAGGGTGCCGCTGTTGGTGAGATCGATGTAGCGGTTGACCGCATCACCAGGAGCCAGGTTGGTGATGGAGGTGGAGAACCCCGCGCTGGGGTTCGTCGACGACATCGTCAACTTCAGCGTGCCGCTGGCCACCGTCTGCGGCGAGGCGTTGGAGGTCTGGGCCGTGAGTGAGGCGAACACGCTCGGACCGGCGACCAGCAGCAGCACACCGCCGATGAAGGCGATGACCAGACCGCGCCAGGAGGAGAGGGTTCGATGTAGGGACTGTCGCATATGCGCTCCTTGGGTTCCGCCCGATCCGGTGATCGGGGAGCGCACACGGTGGCGACCGACGGCAACACACCGGCATCATCACGGCAACAGGACGTCGACAGACGCGACGAATCACGCAGTCCGACTAGCCCCCGTGTGGTCGCCACCGATCGATGACACCGATCAGGGCCGGTCGATGCTGATGGGAGCCGATGGATCGGCCGGACCGCCGGTGGATCAGCCGAAGTAGGAGCCCATGGCCGCGGCGATGGCGTCGGCGGCGTTCTGCTGGAACGCAGCACTCCGCATGAGGGCGAGGTCATCGCCGTTGTGCATGTTCCCGCATTCGATGAACACCTTCGGCACCGTGGAGAGGTTGAGTCCGCCGAGGTCACCGCGCGCCATGATCCCGTTCGTGCCGAGATAGTTCGACACCGGCATCCCGGTGGCCGGGAACGAGTCGCGCAGCAGTGTTCCGAACCGCTGAGCGGCCGGGACCATGGTCGCGTTCTGGGCTGTGGCCACCGGCACCAGGACGTGGAAACCGCGAGCACCGGGAGTGTCGTTGCCGTCACCATGGATGGAGATGGCGAGATCGGCGTGGGCCTCGTTGCCGATGCGGGCGCGTTCGGTGATGCAGGGCCCCCACCCGCTCGAGTCCTCCCGCACCATCACCACCTGGGCGCCCGCGGCGCGCAGCGTCCCGGCCAGCTGCTGGGCCACCGAGAGGGTGAACGCGTACTCGGGATAGCCGTCGAAAGATCCGGTGCCGGTGGTGTCGCAGGCCTTGGTCACGCCGTTGCCGGCGTCGACGAGTTGGTTGATCTCAGCCGGATGACTGGCATTTCCGCCGTCGTGGCCGGCGTCGATCACGATGACCTTGCCGGCGAGCCCGGGACTGAGGGGCCGGGGCAGGTGGGGAGCGATGGTCGGGGTCGGTGCGGCCGTCGGCGACTCGGTCGCAGGGACAGCGTCGCTCGACGTCGAGGGAGCCGTCGGAGGAGTCATCGAGGAGGACGAGGTCGTCGACTCCTCGCTCGCCAGCGCGGGATCGCTCCGATCGGCTGCGGTGGAGGTTGAGGAACCGCACCCGCCGATCAGCGCGACGACCAGCAGCGACATCACCAGGAGCACCGTCGGTGCACTGATCGGTCGATGCCGGCCCATGCGCCGACCGTAGCCCTCCGTCGATCAGGGGACCGAGGCCCCCGCCCTGCGCTGACGATCCGCCGACAACTCCCGCAGCGACTCGAGGCCGTCGGGACGTTCGAGCACGATCCTCCCGGACAGTTCGGTCACGAAGGAACCGTCCGGACCCCAGATGCCACAGGCTTCGAAGAGGCTCTCATCCCGATATCGCTGCTGGATCCCGAAGGAACACTCGACGTCGACGGTCTCAGCGACGCGACGGAACAGTTCCTCGCTGGTCGACTCCACCGTTCCATCGGCGGTGACCACCGGGAGCGACCCGATGAACCAGACCCCGACACGGGTCTCATCACCGACCCGAGCCTGGGCGAGGGACCACTGCATCACCCCATGCTCGGCCTCCTTCGATGGCGCGAGCAGTCCGATGAGCAGATCGATGACATCAGGGAGTTGAGCCACGGGGACGAGCACTCCGCTCCCCGCTGCCGGCACACCTTTCACACACATCGCCATCCGACTGACGCTGCCCTGTTGGTTCACCGGCAGGCCGGCGATCCCATGGAGGGAGGCGTCGTCGGTCACGTGGAAGGTCGCACCACCCCAACTGACCTCACCCAGGTACGGCACTCGCTGACCGTTGTATCTGGTCTCGCGGACACCGGGGGCGACCTGACCCGCCGCAGTGTTGTCGAGATGGATCCACCTGATCCGTCCGACGAGGTCAGGGTCGATGGCGCGCACCTCTCGGTCGGGACTGGGCTCCCAGCGGTGGTCGACGATGGTCATGGTGTTCTCCTGTCGGTCGGCTGACCGGCGGTCAGACGCTTGTTTGCGCTCGGGTGAGCGCCGCATCGCTGCGCTGAGCAGCGGGCACCGTGGGTGTCCACCTCGGTTGCCGGGCCCGACCGAGGTCGAGCCACTCCTGATGCAGGGAGGACGGTAGCGAGTCGATCTCGCGCATCGTCACGATCGGATGATCCACCACCGAGATCCAGTGCCAGTACTGAGCGGGCCAACTCGGGCGCACATCGTGCGTTCTGACCACGTGGCCGACGCGGTGATCGGTCGCAGCGAGGAGACAGCGATGAACGACGAGACACCCGAGATCGACGTGGCGGAGATCGAACGCATGATGTTCGGCGACCAGCCCGACAAGCCCGAGCGGCATCAGTACGACGCAGTGTGGGTCAACCACTTCTGGGACGACGACATCCGGGGGGCGGTGTTCGCCACCGACATCGAGGAGGCGCAGGTCCTCGGTGAGGCCAACGGGCCCGAGGGTTGCGTGCTCGACTCGGTGAGCGGACCCGATGGCCACGCGTGGCTCCTGAGCGGCGGTCACGAGGTGTGCGCGGCCCGGGTGCTGCTCGACACCACCGATGGCCTGGTGGAGGAGACCATCCCGGCTCTCACGTTCGAGATGGCTCTGGATCTGGCTGAGGCCATGGTCGGCGAGGCGGGCGAAGTGCTCGGTGTGCAGGAGGGCGATCGGCTCCAGTGGATGTTCAACCCCGACGAGGAGTTCTACGACCGGCCCGATCTGCCGATCGGATGGTCCTGGGGCCGAGCGAAGCGAGGACGTCGATGAGCGGCATCCTCACCGTGTTCCACTCGGCGGCCTGCGACGTCGAGAACCCACCGCGCGAGACCCTCGAGAAACCGCGCCATGTCGCCGAACGCATCCGACGTGATCGGTCCCACCGGGTGCAGTTGGTCGCGCCCACCCCGGCCAGTCGTGACGAGCTGCTCACCATCCATACATCCGAGTGGGTCGATGCGATCTCCACCGGCGAACCGGTGGGTCTGGCCAGCGAGGTGTTCGCCTGGTCGGAGTCCTACGCCCGTTCGGTCATCACGTCCACCGGGGCCATGCGCGACGCCGTGCGTCATGCCCTCGCCCACGGTGCGGCTGGTGCGCTGGCGGCCGGACTGCACCATGCCCGGGCGGAGATCGGCGCCGGGTACTGCACGTTCAACGGACTCGCACTCGGGGCGCTCACTGCGCTCGACGATGGGGTCGGCAGCGTCGGGATCCTCGACGTCGATGCCCACAACGGCGGCGGCACCCATTCGATCCTCGGATCGAATCCGGCGGTGCGGATCGCCGATGTGTCAGTCAGCCCCTACGACCGCTGGTCGAGCACTGCGGATCGTCACCATCGGGCCCAGGTCATCGACGCCGAGGACTATCTCGGTGAGGTGGCCGTCGCCCTCGAGCACCTGCGGGGTGTGGATCTGCTCCTCCACAACGCCGGCATGGATCCCCATGAGGGTTGTGACGTGGGCGGGCTGCCCGGCATCACCGACACGGTGCTGGCCGAGCGGGAGAGGATGGTGGCCGACTGGATCCGTTCCACCGGCACCCCGGCGGCGTTCGCCCTGGCCGGCGGCTATCGCGGTCCCGAGCTCACCCTCGACGACATCGTCGATCTGCACATGCTGACCGTCGACGCCTTCGCCGGTCTGGTCTGACCGGACCCCGGGCGGAGGCCTCGACGATCCTCGGCAGGGTCCTGCAGCTCGGTGCGATACTGGTCGTCGGTGTGGAGTCGGCCTCCACCCCGAGAGGCGAGAGGGGCGGAGCCGTGGGATTCCGATATCAGAAACGGATCAGGACCGGGAAGAACTCCTGGATCAACCTGTCGAAGAGCGGTGTGAGCGGCAGCGCCCGGGTCGGACCGTTCACGTTCAACAGCCGTGGGCGCAAGTCGATCCGGTTGGGCAACGGACTCAGCTACCGCACGAACGGCAGCGGCTGTGCCGGCATGATCGCGCTGTGGAGCCTCGCGACGACCATGGTCGCTGCGATCACCTCGGTGTCCATGCGACGAAGATGAGATCCCTTTCACGACCGCCTAGTCGACCACTGTGGTCGGATCCGAGACCTGGAGTTGGCCGGGACGTGCGCCGGTCCTCTTCAGAAGAGCTGGGAGCATCGCATCAGCCGCTGCCATGACATCGTTGACGGAAGGTCGGTTCAAGGGCGCCGAGGCCGAGTCCGAGAAGCCCGACACCTTGGTCTGACCCTTCAGGCCGAAATCGAAGACAAGATCTCCAACTCGGACATAGACCTCAACATCGAGAGACCCGTACTCAAATGTACGGCCGGCGTAGTTGATCGACCGTGTCTCTTCGGTCAGCTTCGAGAACGCCTCGTCCGCACCGGCGACCCGCGCTGATCCGATCGAGGACGATTCCCGATAGTGCCAGATCGCCGACGGTCCATCGTTGTAGACCGGCTCCGGCTCGGTGCCGTCATACTCGACTCCTTCCGGGCACACCACTGCGGTGAAACTGCTGGAGACGATGAACCCCTTCGCATCCTCGACTGAGGGGAATGCATAGAGTCCCACATAACCACGGGACGCCTCGTTCCCCGTCTTCAGGCTACCGGTACCTGCATAACCGACAGCATGATGTGTGATCGCCCTGCTCGCAGCGTTCGGACCTCCACAGGACCCCTTGCCCGGCCCTTCCTCCGGCTTCAGAACGTTCTCGCCACCGGCTCCGGTCGCGCTCCAACCGATCGGAAGTTCCGTGGCACCGGGGAGGGCCGCCTCGATCTCGGTCTGGGTCAGCGCCGGGATCGTCGTCGTCGTCGTGGTCTCTTCGGAGGCTGAGGTTCCCCCTCCTCCGCAGGAGGAGACCACCGCGAGCAGCCCGATCAGGCCGACGGTTTTCAATCGATGACCCATCTCGCTCCTTCCGCAATTGACACCGCGATGTGGATGACCGGACCGGAACGTAGTCCGGGTTCCAGGGGCGCTGATGAAGCCGCTCGACCAATCCGTGTCACCACGCAGAGAAGCTCGACGACCGGTCAGTTGAATCGACCGTTGCACCGCCGGCAGCGGAACACGACTCGGAATCCCTGGACCTGACGCTCGGTGTCCCAGCTTCCACACAACGGGCACTGCTTCATGATGTTCTCCTCATGGTCTGTCCCGGCGGTCGCCGGGTCTGTTCCGACAGCACCCCGATGGTGCCGTCGAGAGCAAGGCGCGCCACCAGCACGCGCCGATTGATCGCCGGGTCCTCGGACAGACCCAAGCGGATGAAGATCTGGCGCACATGGGTCTCCACCGTGCGCTCCGACAGATACAGCTGACCGGCGATGGCGCGGTTCGAGTACCCGCAGGCCACCAGTTCGAACACGAGCCGTTCGGCGGGGCTGAAGCCCCCGATCGCCGATGCGTCGCCACCGAGCGTGAACGCCGGATCGATGGTGTGGCGTCCGGAGATGGCGGACCGGATCGCATCGAGCAGCGCCGGGGCACTCGTCGGAGCCGTTGCGTCGAGCAGGCTCAGACCACCACCGGCTCGACGGTTGTCCACCAACGTGCGCACCGGAAGGCGCGGCGCCGCCACCACCGTCAGTGCCGTCGCCGCGTCCACAGCGCCCAATGCGTCCTGCCAACCGCGCTCGATGTAGTCGAGCAATGACGACGGCGGCAGCGCGACGACGGCGTCGAACCGATCGGCCCGAGATCGCTCCGCCATCTCTTCGAGATCGATCTGCGTCACCGCCAACTCCTGGTCCACCAGTCGCTCCACCACCAGCATCGAGGTGAACGGATCCGCCGCCGTCACCATCACCGTCGGCGCCTCCGTGGGCTCGGTCACCGCCTCCGGCACCGCTGCCCGCTTCCGTTCCGCCGTCACCACGTTCCCACCATCACGTCATCCGTCCGCCATCTTGAACCAGTTCCGTCCGCCCCATCACCCGAATCAGTACGAGCCGCGCAGGATGCGCGCCCGCACCGATCCGAGACGGGGTCACCACTGAGCGCACCCGTCCCGGGTCCGCCGACCCCGGGACGAGCGCCCTCCTCCGCCACCCGCCTTCCGCCATCCGCCGACCGCCTCCGGGTCGCCGACCCGGTCCCGCCGATGGATCCGCCACCCACCGCCTCGTTCAGACCGCCGCCTGACCGAACGCCGAGAGATACACATCGAGTCCGTTGATCTGCGTGTCGAGCTGACCCAGCGCCGTCTCGATCGTGTCGATGGACTGACAGGGCAGGTCGATCCCGGCGACCACCGTCTCCTCGTGCAACCAGACGCGGGCGCCGACCAGGCCGGCGTTGATCTCGTTGAGCTGCTCGAGCACCTCGTAGGTGGGTTCGACTTCGTCGACCACCACGGTGGTGATCCGTACGGTGTCGACCGGATTGTCGATCAGCTGCGCGCGGATCGAGCGCTCGTTCCACTCCACCGAGAACACCCCCTGATCGAGGGTGCGCGCCGGCTGCCCGGTGGCGTTGGCGAGGGCCTGACCGAGCTCCGCATGGAACCGCCGCGCCGAGGTGGGCACACGCAGGAGCGTGGCCCGCCACCACTCCGCCTCGATCAGCAGTGGCAGCGACTCGTCCTCGGGGAACCGGAGGGTGATCTCCTCGTCATCGTCGAGCTCGCGGATGAGATCGAGCAGATGCAGCACCGGGATCGCCGCCCTGGTCCGACCGGTGGTGCGGGCCGGGATCCGATGGGTGGTGCGCAGTCCGCCCTCTCGCTGCCACGCGGCGTAGGCGGCGAGGTGATCCTCCTCGACGATCAGTTCGATGGGCACCCGTGCCGGGTGTTCCATCCCCGTCGGGACGAAGGCGGCGCGATCGAGCAGGCGGAACAGGTGTCGTCGACTGACGGTGACCGAGGCCCGATCGATGATGTAGCGGGGATAGTCACCCGGACCCTCGTTGTCCGGCAGATCGATCACCGTCGATCCCGCATCGCTGGTGACGACGCCGTAGGTGTCGTCAGGAGTGGAGATGATCACGCTGCGATCCTCAGCTTCGAAGGCCAGATCGAGGGCATGCCACAGCAGTCGGGTGGGCAGACACCGGGGGTCGATGCGGTCCTGGGTGGCCCCACCGGTGACCTCCCACAGCAGGGGCCCACAGGTCCCCGTCCACCGGCGATGTCCGTTGACCGAACGAACCCAGATGCCGTCATGGGGAGACTCGGCCTCATGGGAGCGATGGAAGATGCGCCACAGCGCGCGCAGCTCCTCGTACTCGAGGTGGATCGACCAGGCACTCATCGGCACACCCCGGCATGGGGCGAGTCGATGCCGGCCCCATTGGGCAGGGCCGGCAGCGCCGGGAAGAAGTCGAACGCGATCTGGCCCTGACCCGGGGTGGGCACCGGCGGCACGATGCCGTCGGCCCGATCCTGCAGCAGGCTCGCCAGTCGATCGAACTGCTGGACGGTGAGCGGCCGGAAGTGCACCAGGCCGTCATCGCCGAGCGAGACCCAGTCCCGACCGGTGAGGGTGAGGGCCCCGAGGGAGTGGAGGGCCCGGATGAAGCGCCGCCACCGGGGGACGTAGACGGTGAGGCTCCCGGCCTGTTCCGCCACCGCCGCCTCGGCCCGGGCGATGAGGGCCACCGAGGTGTCCTCGCTGCCCTCCCGACCCCCTTCCGGGTCGGGAATGCCACCCGTGGGATTCGTGTTCTCAGCCATATCAGTACCGCCTTTCCCGCATCTCGCCGATAGTTCAACCGAAAAGTCATGTATTGGCGTTTCGGGTCCCAATGTCTACACCCCGGCGCTGCGCTGCGCAAGTCTTTCGTCCAATAAATGACTGAGCGGAAATCGCTGTGTCATGCTGGTCCTATGAGCCGACCCCGAACCCTCCCCGATCTCCGGGAGGCCACCACCTCGTTCGGCTCGGAGCTGATCGGCCTCGACGAGTTCAGCCGGATCCTCGGGGTGGAGGCCGCCGTCATCCGGGGCCGCCGGGAGCGCGACCCCGACTTCCCCGCCCCCGTGCGCGAGGGAAGTTCGCGGTCGGCGCATTTCCTGCGCGATCTGGTCGAGTGGCTCCCCGAGGACATCGACGTCTCGATCGACCGGTTCAGCCTGCGACGTTGGACCCTGTGGGCAGCCGTCGCCCGATGCAGTTCCGATCACGGGGCCGAGGCCACCCTTCGCCTGCTCGCCGGCACCGCCCTGCTGCTGCTGCACCCCTGGGGACGGACGGCACGTCGACTCCCCGCCGCCGAACTGCTCGACGCCATCCGCACCCATGTCGCAGCGGTCGAACCGGAACACCCGACACTGGCCACCGAGATCATCGGGTTCACACCCGATCCGATCCCCGCCACCGATCGCACCTTCCTGCTGTCGTTGGTGTCGTGGGCGGGCCGGAGTCGCGAACCGATCATCAGCACCGACTCGTCGAGTGCCGCACTGCTGCTCGATCAGCTCCGTCGACTGTGGTTCGAGGGCTGTCGACCCGACATCCGACGGTTCATCGACACCGTCGAGTCCGACATCCGATCACTGGCCAAGGACACCGCCACCCGCAGCTCCACCTCGGCCCACGGACTCAACCGACTGCTGCTCACGATCGCATCCATGCAACGTGGCGAGGTGCTGCTGGATCCGGCCTGCGGTCAGGGTTCGTTGTTCATCGATGCCCACGAGCTGCTGCACGGTGGCGGTCGTGTGCGCCAGAAGGTCGGCTTCGTGGGCCGCGAACAGGACCTCGGTACCTGGACCGTGGCCAAGGTGCGGCTCGGACTGCGCGGCATCGCCCACGATCTCGGCGAACCCACCGATGGCACTCGCTGCGAACTGGCGATGCCGTCCTTCACCCACATCATCGCCGATCCCGAGGTGGGGGCACGGGGTCTGAAGGTGTGGACGCGCCGGATCGTCGAGCTGCTCGACGAGCACGGCACCGGACAGCTGGTCGTGCCGGCCTCGCTGGTGTTCCCGACCGTCGATGGTCGGGGTCGCGGGGCGTGGTGGAAGGCGCTGCAGCCCCATATCGATGCCGTGGTGTTCACCCCGACCGATGCCGCCATCATCCTGCTGCGGCGGGACGCGA
>JAGWYK010000150.1 GCA_018969405.1 Acidobacteriota bacterium | reverse complement strand
TGCAGTTCGGTCTGCAGCGCTGCCTCATGGCTGCTCGGTATGGCGACAAGGTCATCCTCGACGGCGTCTTCAACGACATCAAGGACGACGCCGGCTTCGCCGCCGAATGTCTGCAGGCCCGTCAGTTCGGGTTCGACGGCAAGACCCTCATCCATCCCAGCCAGGTCGAACCCTGCAACGAGGCCTTCGCGCCGACCGAGGCGGAGATCGACCACTCGCGCCGGGTCATCGCGGCGTTCACCGAGGCGGAGGCCGAGGGTCGTGGTGTGGTCACCGTCGACGGTCGCATGATCGAGAACCTGCACGTCGACAACGCCCGCCGGGTGCTGGCGGTGGCCGACGCCATCGCCGCGCTGGGCTGAGTCGCAGCATCCTGCTCACAACTGACGAGTCGAGGCCGGGGGGCTCCGATGCAACTGCACCATCCTGAACCGTTCACCGGCCGCTGGCGGGCCCGCTGGATCTGGCAGGGGCGTCCGGCGCTCGCCCTCGAGACCGCCACCCGGCCGGTGCTGGCCGATCCCACCGATCGGGTGGTGCTGTTCCGACGCGAGTTCGCCCTCGAGTCCGTGCCGACCGCCGTGCCCACCCGGATCTGGGTGGACGGTCGCTATCTGTTGCATGTGAACGGCGTGGAGGTCGGTCGTGGCCCGGTGCGCAGCGATCCCCGGGCGGCGCATTACGACGTGGTCGATCTCGCGCCGCACCTGCGCGCCGGCACCAACGTCATCGCCATCGTGGCCCGTCACTTCGGTCGCGCCACCTCCTGGTGGATCCCGGTGCCGCCCTCCTACGCGCTGGGTGCCGGTTCGCTGGTGTTCGAGGCCCATCTCGGCGGCGACGAGTGGCTGCTCACCGATCGGTCCTGGCGCTGCACCCGGGGTGAGGCCTGGACCCCGGTGCCCATTCCCGGCGATGTGGCCTGTCTCCCGCTCGAGTCCTTCGACGCCACCCGATACGACGCGGCGTGGCTCGAGGCCGGGTTCGACGACTCGGAATGGTCGAAGGCGTTCGAGATCACCCCGGCCCACACCGGTGGGCATCTGGTCCCCACCGCCCCGAGCGAACCCTTCGGCATGCTGCGACCCCCGGTGCGGCACGCCTTCCAGGATGGCGCCGTGCACACCGCCACGCTCCTCGGCGTCCGCCGGGTGGCCGGGGTGGACTTCGGCCCCGACCCGGTGCGTCAGGTGCTCGACGACGAGGCGGGCGAGGACCTCGCCGATGGCGCGGTGGAGATCCGTCGGTTCGATCTGGGTCGCATCGCCGCGGGCACCGTGGTGCTCGCCATCGCTGGTGCCGCCGAGGGAACGGTGCTCGATCTCGCCGCCTCGGAGCATGTGTCGGCCGAGGGGCGTCTGGTCACCCTCGGACAGCATGCCGGATTGCGCTACGTCTGTCGGGGGGATGCCACCGAGGACTTCGAGTCCTTCGACATCATCGGCACCCGGTACCTGCACTGTGCCATCCGCGTCCCACAGGGTGCAGCCGCACCGGAGGTGACCGTGGCCGTCCACGATCGTCATCGTCCCCGGCCCGACGGTGCCGGGTTCGCGTGTTCCGACCCGTTGCTCGAGCAGATCCACGCCGTCGGCCTGCGCACCGTGGATCTCTGCGCTCTCGACGCGTACGTCGACTGTCCCACCCGTGAGCAGCGGGCGTGGACGGGTGACTCGGTGGTGCATCAGCTGGTGGATCTCACCAACAATCCCGACTGGTCGATGCCGATCTGGCATCCGCAGCTGGCCACCATGGCCCGATCCGACGGGATGCTGGCCATGGCGGTGGCCTCGGACTTCGCCGCCGACGAC
>JAGWYK010000058.1 GCA_018969405.1 Acidobacteriota bacterium | reverse complement strand
GTAGTCCATCGACAGACCGAAGAGGATCACGAACATGATCAGGGGCACGAACGACACGATCGGGATGGTGTCGTGGAGGCCGAGCAGTCCCTTGGCCCAGCCCCACTGGAACACCAGCACCACGATGCCGTAGGCCGCGGCGATGGAGATGAGGTTCATCACGGCGGCCTTCAGCGGCACGAGGATGGATCGGAACACCAGCACCAGCAGCAGGAACGCACCGATCACCACGGCACCGATCACGTAGGGGAGATATGTCACGACGAGGTCGGTGAGGTCGATGAGGGTGGCGGTGGTGCCCCCCACGTAGGCCTGCACGGCGGTGCCGGTGGTGGCGGTGTCGATCCGCTGGCGCAGATCGCCCACGACGGCACGGGTCTGCTGCGAATCGGGTCCGGCGGTGGGGATGATCTGGTACACGGCGGCATCGCCGGTGGCGTTGGGGATGGGGCCGATGCTGTACTCGACCCCGGGCACCGTGCCGGCCGGTTGGAACGCTCCGAGGGCGGTGGACAACGGCGCCAGTGTGCTGGTGAGGGTGGCGGTGGTCGCCCCCGGTGCCGAGGCCACCACGATGATCGGGGCGTTGGCCCCCGGACCGAACCCCTCGCTCAGCAGGGTGAAGGCCTGCTGCTGGGACAGCGAGGTGGGCAGGGAGGAATCGTCGGGCATGCCGAAGTCGATGCTGAGGAACGGCCAGGCGCAGAGCACCAGCACTGCGGTGCCGCCCGCCAGGGTGAGCCACGGTCGTCGACCGACGCGGGTGGTGAAGCGCCCCCAGAGACTGCGGGTGGGATCACCGCTGGTGTCACGCAGCGCGAACGGCAGTCGGTAGGCGTCGATGCGGCGACCGACGAGGCCGAGCAGCGTGGGCAGCAGGGTGATGGCGGCGAGGATCATGACACCCACGCCGATGGCGGCGGCCAGACCGAGGGTCTGCACCAGCGGGATGGGCACCAGCAGCAGTCCCAACAGCGCCACCGCCACGGTGAGACCGGCGAACAGCGAGGCCTTGCCGGCGGTGGCGAGGGCGAGTCCGGCGGCGTCGTCGAGGGCGAACCCCTCGGCGATGAAATGGCGGTACCGGGTGACGATCAGCAGTGAGTAGTCGAGACCGACCCCGATGGCGATCATCAGGGTGACCTTCGGGGCCGCCGAGGACACGGTGATGACGTCGGCCAGCAGCAGCACCAGACCGCCGGCGGTGATGGCGCCGAACAGGGCGGTGGCGATGGGGACGGCCATGCCGAGCACGGAGCCGAAGGCGATCAGCAGCAGCACGGCGCCCAGTCCGAGTCCGACCTCGTCGGCATGGTTGGCCCACCAGGACACCGGGTTGTTGTAGGTGTCCGCGATGGGTCCGCCGATTGTCACGGTGACATCGCTGGCGGGCAGGGAGTCGACGGCGGTGACCAGCGAGTTGTACGGGTTCGGGTACGCGGTGGCCGGCTTCTCGGAGTCGGTCGGGTACTGCTCGAGCAGGGCGTTGAGGGAGTCGGTGAAGGTGATGGTGGTGAAGGCGATGGTGCCGTCGGCCGACACCGGGGAGGGGACGTCGGCGACGGTCCGGGTGGCCACCGTGAGCGGATCGGTGACACTCGACGGGGCGACACCGGGAACCGCCTGCAGGGCGGTGACCGCGGCCTGCACCGCGGCGGCGTTGGCCGGGGCGTCGAGGGTCTGACCGGCCGGCACCGAGAACACGGCGGTGGCGGTGGCCGCGTTCTGGCTGGGGAAGTCGGTCTGGAGCAGGTCGTAGGCGGCCTGCGAGTTGGTGCCGGGCACGGTGAAGCTGTCGGAGACCTTTCCGCCGAAGGTGGCGTTGAGCGTGCCGGCACCGATGATGATCAGCAGCCACAGCAGGGCGACGAGGCGATGGTGGCGGAACACGCCGCGACCGAGGGTTCCCAGCAGGCCGAGATGCTGACGATCGGGTGAGGGTCGGGTGGGCTGCTCGGGGATGGGCGGCCGGTTCCGTCGGTGCAGACGCATACCCCGACGCTAGCCAGCCCATCGCGCGGTATCGGGCGTGGATCGCCGGGTCGTTGCGCCGCTGTGCTCATAGGATCCGACCACCTCGATCATCTGGAGTCCGTCATGCCCCTTCGTCCTTCCGTCGTCGCTCGTCTCGTCCCGGCCGGCGCTCTGGTGGCGGTGGCGATGCTCGCCACCGGGTGCGGCTCCTCCTCCTCCTCCTCCTCGGGGTCATCCACCACGATCGCAGCCCCGACCACGACCTCGGCTGGTCCGGTCATCTCCGGTGTGGTCGCCCCGGTCGTGCTGGACGCCACCACCACTGCGGCCACCGTCGAGGTGGGACGGTTCGTGGAGTTCTCCCTGGGTGATCCGGGCGAGGGCACCTTCGTGGCGGTGAGCAGCGACGCCAGGGTGTTCCGCGTCGACGGCGAGGGTCGAACCACCGGGAGCTCCGCCCGGAACGCCGGCGGCGTCGCCGTGGGTGTCGGCAGCGCAGAGGTCACGGTGTCGTTCGAGGGTTCGATGAACGGTGTCGGCGCCCCCACGGTCTTCACCATCACCGTCACCAGGTAGTCGGTCGTGGTGAGCAGCTTCCGGCGGGTCGGTCCCCGCGGTCATGGCCGTGCGGTCCTGGCGACGGTGGTGCTGGCCGGATCGGTGCTCCTCCTCGGCTGTTCCACGGCGACCTCGACCCCCGACCGGGCAGGAGAGGCGACCCTCGCCGGGGTGGATGCGGCCATCGAGTCCCGCATCGCCACCGATGGTCTCGACGGTGCGGCACTGCTGGTCGTGCGCGACGGACGGGTGCTGCGCGATCGCGGCTACGGCTCCTACAACGCGGACACCGTCGTGCCCATCGCCTCGGCCAGCAAATGGCTCACCGCCGCCACGATGATGACGCTGGTCGACGAGGGCCGGATCTCCCTCGACGATCGGGTCGCCACGTACCTCCCCGAGTTCACCGGTGGGTCGGGCGACGCCACGATCCGTCAGCTGCTCTCCCACACCTCGGGCATCGCCCAGGCCGGCTGCATCTGGTCCACCACCTCCACGCTCGCCGACTGTGTGGACTCAGTGGCGCGGGCGCGCCCGGCCTCGCCACCCGGCACCACCTTCGCCTACGGCAACACGAGCTACTCGGTGGCGGGTCGCATCATCGAGGTCCTGACCGGTGAGAGCTTCGAGACGGCGTTCGAGGAACGCCTCGCCGCACCGATCGGCATGGCCTCGACCCGCTTCGACGACGCCGACGGTGTGGTCACTCGGAATCCGGTCCCTGCCGCATCAGCCGTGTCCTCGCTCCATGACTACGGCCGCTTCCTGCGGATGATCGCCGCCGACGGCGTGATCGACGGGCAGCGGGTGCTGTCGGAGCAGTCGGTGCGGGAGATGGAGCGCGATCAGGTCGGGGCCATGCGCGACCGAGCCGACTTCGCGGTGCGCACCACCGGCATCGACACCTACGGCCTGGGGGTGTGGCGCGATGTCACCACCACCTCCGATGTCGGGGTGATCTCCAGCGGCAACGGAGCGTTCGGGTTCTACCCGTGGATCGATCGGGCCCGGAACGCCCACGGCGTGCTGCTGGTCTACGACGCCGGCCACAGCTCCGAGCGTGCCGTTCCCGCCTCGCAGCGCATCGTGCATCAGGTGTGGGCAGCCCTCGACGCCGAGACGGGCATGGCGTCGTACCCGACCCCCACGGTGGTGCACGGTCGCTGAGTCGACCGCGACGTGCATTCCATCGCGATCAGTCGGCCGAGGATCACCGGTGGTAGTCGATCCCCACGGTGCTGGGTCGACCGTCGATGGTGACCCGATACTCGAGTCTCGAGAATCCCTGGGCGTCGGTCGTGGCCATGACCCGGGCTGATCCGGTGGCGTCGCTGCCGGCGAGCGCTCTGGTGCTCTCCGGGTCGAGGGTGAAGGTGTGGGTGGTTCCGTTCGTCGAGACCGACTGTCCGGCTCGAAGCGCGCCGAAGGCCCGACGGAGATCGAAGGTCGAGGGCGGCGTTCCGGTGGCCGCCGTGAAGGTTCCGGAGACGGGGTTCCTGATCGACACCTCGGTGCCGATCAATCGCATCTCGACCGGTGCTCGACCGGGGACACGGATGGTCTGCTCCACGGTGTTGGGGGCGGAGAAGGTTCCGTCGACGGTGATCGAGGCTCCCGCGGTGGTCATCGTCGCGACGAACGAGTAGGACTCGGCGGACTGCATCTGATCGATCGCGGACGAGAGTTCGGTGGGGATCGCAGCGGACCCAGAGGTCGGATTCGACGAGGAGCAGGCCGAGACCGGGCCCATGACCGTCAGGAGGAGGATGAGGAACCAGGTGAGCCGTCCCGCCCGGGCGGGACGGCTCACCTGGGCGAGGGGTGAGGACTCAGTCATCCTGACCATCGGATCCGTGACCATGATCCGACCGGCCGCTGCTGCCCGAGTCGGAGTGCTGATCGTCACCCGATGAACTGCCGGGGTCCGATTCCGGATCGGAGTCGTCGATGGCATCTCCATGATCGTCGGAGTCGGAGTCGTCGGAGGAGTCGTCCACCGTGCTGGAGGTGCTGTCGTCGACGGAGCTTCCGTGGTGATCGGATCCACCGTCGTCCGAAGTCTCTGCCGGGTTCGGTCCTGAGGAGTGATGGTCACCGGAGTGATGGTCCGATCCTGAGCCGGATCCGGGGGCCGTGGACTCGCGGTCCTCCCTCTCATCGTCGGCCTCGTCATCCTCGCCGACGTGGTTCTCATCATCCTCGGCAGGGATCGTGGTGGCCGTCTCGACCGTGATCCGGCTCACACCATCGTCCAGCTCGGTGCGCAGGGTCACCACCCTGACGGAACCATCGGCGGCGGTGAAGGTGAGTTCGAGACCCTCATGGGTCGTGACCGGTCCATCCGCAGTCGAGTCAGCCACGGGGGCGACCGTCACGGACTGGATCTCGCCGGTGACCGGATCCACAGTGATGGTGATCTCGCCGAGCCCAGCCAGGGTGATCGTCGCGCCGTCGGGAGCGGTGTCGATGGGACTGGCCGCTGTCGGTGCATTGTTCGGAGCCTGTTGGGCGATGGCAGGTGCGGCCACCGCCAGGCCGGAGAGGGTGAGTACTGATGCCGCAGCCAGATGGGTGAGTTTCATGGGTTCCTCCGTGTCGTTCTTCGAACGGCTGCCGTCGGGATGTCGGCGACGGACACAGGTTGGAGGACCGATGGTTAGAAAGGAGTGAACTGCGTCACAGTTCCTCCCCAAGATGGTGAGGGTCCGCTGAACTCGCAGCAGTGTGAGGCGGATCGACAGCTGTGGCCCGGGAGCCGGGGCGATGTCATCACCTCCTCCGTCTCGGGGAGGATGATGGTGATGCTTTCCGTGATGGCTGTGTGTGAGTGGACGACCAGGGCGACATCGTCGCTGATCGGGTGTCCTCCTCAGGCTTCCCACCTGACAGAATCTCCTTGCAGTCGCCTCACCCGTCGTCGGGTGAGGCGATCTCCCTGAACGAGGTTTCGGTATGGAGTTCGAGCGCACACCGGATGAACGGTTCGATCGCATCGGTTGGAATGTCGAACCCCACTATCTGGTCCATCCGGATGGGCTCCGTCAGCACTATGTCGATGAGCGCCCGGTGGGGGAGCCCCGAGGGACCTTCCTGCTCATGCACGGTGAACCGACCTGGGCCTACCTGTACCGCGACGTCATCCGACCGCTCGTCGAGCTCGGGTACCGCGTGGTGGCACCTGATCACTTCGGGTTCGGGCGCTCCGACAAACCCGTCGATGAGGAGTGGTTCACGATCGCCCGGCATCGTGCGGCTCTGGAACACCTCATCGCCGAGCTCGACCTGCGGGACATCACCCTCGTCGTTCAGGATTGGGGCGGGCCCATCGGACTCATCACGGCGACCCGCGACATCGACCGCTTCGACCGGATCTTCATCCTCAACACCTGGCTGCACACGAAGGACTTCAAGTACAGCGACGGCATCAGGATATGGCGACAGTCGGCCCTCGACCCTTCGGCGCTCGGGGGCGATATGCCGACGGGAACGATCGTCGGCAGTACATTGCGGCGGTCGCATGATGACGTCGAGCAGATCATCGCTGCATTCGATGCCCCCTTCACCGGCGAGGTCACGAAGGCCGGCGCCCGTCGATTCCCGTTCTGTCTCCCCTTCGGTGAGCCGGTGCTCGGCGATGCCGACGAACAGGAACAGGCTCGGGTGGCACTGCGATCGGTCGACATCCCCGTGCATGTGGTCTTCGGTGATGATGATCCGGTCTTCCCCTGGGAGTGGGCTGAGCAGTGGGCCGATGAGATCCCCGGGGCCACACTCGATCGGATCGAGGGTGCTGGCCACTTCCTCCAGATCGACGCCGGCGCTGATCTGGTCGCTGTGATCACCCGACACCTCGTCGACTGATCATCGCGGGTCCTCGAACGGGCTGAGGTGCGACAGGTCGATCCCCGGTGAACGGTGGCCTCGACCGTCGGTGGAACCTTCATCGGTCGTCGACGCGGTGATCGCGAGGGTCGCGTCCCGTCCTGTGATCAGGCTCGAACCGATCCTCGCCGTCGGCCCAGACCCCAGAGCGCCGTGCCGAGCACCAGCGCGAGAACGGCGGCGGCGGTGCTGCGCCTCGGGTTCGATCCGGTGAAGGGCAGCGAACCACCACCATCGTCGGGGCTCGGTCGCGGCGCCACGAACCGGACCGTCTCGTTCGGGTCGCCCGGGGTCGAGATGGCGACCGTGGAGATGGGGGTGGCGGCCATCTGCGCGGTGTAGGTGAAACAGCCCTCCACGGTGACGCGGGTCGACGGGGTGGTGACGGTTCCATCACCGTCGACCTCGATCGCACCGACGGCGGCGGTCGGTGCAGTGCTCCAGTCGAGACCGTCACAGGAGTCATCGGTGGGCGCCAGCGGACCGAGCAGGGCCCAGCTGATGGAGCTGCTGGTGGGGGCACCGTCGAAGGCCACGAGTCCGGAGTCGCTCAGATCGATCGAGTCCGTGATCCCACCGGTGGTGCCATCGACGGTGAGTGTCGCGGTCGTGGTGAGGATCGGTCGGAACGGATCGACGAGGAACACCTCGTTCGGCGCGCCGGCCGCCACCGAGGTCGGGGAGGGGAAGGTGGCGCTGGTGAGGCGCTGGGTCCAGCTGTAGCAGCCCGGGAGCACCGGGGTCACCGATCCGGTGACGTACTGCCCGTCGCCGAGGATGGGGATGGTCCCCGACTCGACCGTCGGCGGACCGCTCCAGTCGGCCTCGGCGCACTCGCCACCGACCGGAGCCGCCGGACCGACCAGGGTCCAGGTGAGTGTGCCGCTGCCCCCGCCGGTCCCGGCGATGGTGATGGAGTCACTGGTCGGTCCACCGAGGGCGACACGATCGGTTGCGGTCTCGGTGATGATCTGCGGGTCGGCGATCGCCACGGTCTCACTGGGCTGACCCACCGGGTCGTCGACCGCGGGCGAATCCGGTGTGGCCGGCAGCGAGGTGCTGAACGAGTAGCAGCCCGGAGTCGACAGGGCGATGTCAGGAGTGAGGTGCTCGCCGTTGCCGGTCACCGGGATGGTGCCGGAATCCACGGTGCCGGCACCGGTCCAGTCCGCACCGTCGCACCCACGCTCGGCGTCGAGTGCCACCGGGCCATGGAGGGTCCATCGGAGCGGTGAGGGCGGTGTCGGACTGGCCACAGGGATGTTGTCGATGATGATGCGATCGTGCAGTCGGCGCTGTCCGGTGCCGTCGATGCTGAGTTCGGCTGTCGTCGTGATCGAGGGGGGATAGGGCGTGGCGAGGGTGGTCTCGTCGGGTTCACCGCCGAAGGTCTCGGCTCGGAAAGGACGGTTCGGATCGGTGCTGGAGAGCAGATGCGCCCAGGAGTAGCACCCTCCCGGACCGAGCGAGGTCGGACCGACGATGACGGTGCCGTCACCGTCGATCGGGATCGAGCCGCTGTCATGCACCGGCGCATCGGACCAGTCGAGTCCCCGACATGCGGCCCCTGCGGCTTCGATCGGGCCGAGCAGCAGCCAGGCGAGAGTGCCCGGGCCCCCGCCGGTGCCGGTGATGGTGACGGTGTCGGCGATGGGTGTGAACGCATCCGCCACCGGATCGGAGGTGCGGGTGTTGATGATGGGGTCGACCGGGGCGCGCAGGCCGACCTTGGGCGGTTCGGCCGGCAGCGGGGTGTTGGCAGGGTTGGTGAGATCGGCGGCGTTCGTGGCGGCGGAGTTCCAGGCGATGGCGTTGATGTCGGTCGTCGGCACCCTCACCCGGAACGACACCTCGAACCCTCGGCCTGATGCGTAGGAGGCGTTCGAGGAGAAACGCAGGGAGCGCACCGTGGTGAGATCGGTGGGAGCGACGGTGGTCCAGTCGTCCACACAGGAGTCCGAACGCGGGCTGTACACCTCAGGGCGACAGGGGTTGTCGTCGGTCGAGTAGGCCACCGTGACCCCGGTCGGAAGGGGACCGATGTCGAGCAGCGGGGTGGCGAACTGGCTGTCCCGAGCGATGCCCGACTGGCCCCTGCTCACTCCGGTGTCTCCGGGATGGGCGAGGATGTCGTAGATGACCGGGCTGCCCAGGGTGTTGCTGCCGACGTTGTCCCAGCGGAGTCGATAGGTCCCCGATCCGCCGGGACTGGCGTTGCCCACCCCCAGCGCGCCGCGGGCGATGGCGTCCAGGTCGCCCT
Source organism: Acidobacteriota bacterium (assembly GCA_018969405.1). Lineage (GTDB taxonomy): Bacteria > Actinomycetota > Acidimicrobiia > Acidimicrobiales > Acidimicrobilacustridaceae > Acidimicrobilacustris. The sequence continues at coordinate 2,760 of JAGWYK010000058.1, read as the reverse complement.
GCACGGTCTTGGTGAGGGCGAAGGCGGCGCCGGTCCCCCTCACGGTGACGCTGGCCCGGTTCTCGCAGTACGCCTCCTGCAGTTGCGAATCACCGGCGAGGTCGAGGGAGTTGTCGTTCTGGAAGGTGGCCGAGGAGATGCCGCCGTCGGTCTGCGTGGGGGTGGCGCAGGAGGTGTCGATCGTGGTGAGGCGTGACCCGAACAGGTAGATCTGCGCCGTGTTCGGGTAGACGCCGAGCGCGACCGGTGTGGTCACCCGCAGCAGACCGCTCGGCGGCGTGATCGTCCAGATCCCCGAGGCGTCGATGGCCGAGGCGGGAACGGTGATGCGCAGCAGCTGTCGCCCCGAACCCTGATAGTCGTCGAGCACGGCGATGGCGGCAGTGGTCGTGGTCGGCGGGTGGGGACCGCCGCGGGTGAGTGCGACGGTGGCGGAGGCCACCGGGTTGGCCCACTGCATGCCGAGCGGGAGCAGATCGGTCAGCACCACATCGCGGGTGAGGGCGTCGACGGTGGCCACACTTCCGACGATCTCGAGGGCGGTCGTCCCTCCCGCGGCGGCGCCGAGCGTTCCGAAGGACTTGGAGATCCCGAGTTGGGGGAGGTTGGGCACGGTGAAGATGTCGGCGGTCCAACTGACAGGGGTCAGTGGCGTGCCGAGGACGATCTGGGGGATGGCGGTGGAGGTGTTGCGCAGTTGGTTGAGGCCGTCGTTCGCATCGGCCAGCGACGCATCGGCGTAGCCCCACACCGTGAGTCGCAGCTCCTGGTTGCGCAGGGCCGGGTGCGGGGGAAGGCGGAGGCTCGCCACCTCGGTGCCGATCGGGATGGCGAAATCCGCGGTGGAGGTGGTGGCCGTGATGCTGGTGGAGTTGCTGAGGTCGATGGTCGAGCCGTCGGTGAGGATGGCCTGCGGCCGCCATCCGTCGAGGAAGGCCCGGCCGAGACCGTTCACCGCGGTGTCGGATCCGGCGCTGCGCACCTCGATGATGCGGCTGTGGAAGGCCGGATCCGCGCAGGGTGGATCGGAGACCTCGGCGGACCGGTACACGTTGCCGGTGCTGAGATCGAGGCAGGGGAGTGGATCGATGAGATCGGTCATGTAGGTGTCGACGAGCCCGTAGGTGACCGTCGTCCGGTACGCGGCTGCTGCGGCGGTGGACTTCCAGGTGGGCGAGGTCGCCGGAGGCAGCCAGTCGCCGGCGTAGGTGGCGACGTACTGGTTGCCCCTGGTGATGCCGGGCTGCACCAGTGGGGCGAGCGAGCTCTTGGTGATGCGGGCGTAGCCCGGACCGGGACCGACGTTCGGTTCGGCGATGAGCTGCACCGAGGTGTCGGCGACGGCGGTCGAGGTGCGTCCGGCAGGGTCGACCGCATCCGGTCCGGTGCCGGCGAAACTCGCGCCGTTGGTCACCTTGGGGATGGCCGGAACGGTCGATGGCGCGGTGGTCACGATCTGGAAGGTGGTGGGTCCGGTGGCGCCGGTGGCACAGCCCGCGGGCATGGTGGTGAGATCGGCGTTGCTGAACGGCCATGTCACGGTGTGGGTCGCGGCGTCGTACATGGCACCGGCCGGACTCGAGGACACGTAGGTCAGGTCGGGAGGGAGGATGTCCACCAGGGTGGCGGTGGCGACCTCGAGGGCTCCGGTGCTCGTGGCGGTGCATCGAGCCGTCAGTGTGAAGGCGATGGTGCTGCCCACGTCGTAGACGCTGCCGTAGTTCGTGGTGCGCTTGGTGACGGCGACCTTCGGCGCGGCGGTGGCGATGGAGGTCGCTGGCGTCGGCACCGTCTCGGGGCTGATCGAGCCGCCGGAGATCGTGGGTTCGAGCGACCATGAGGTGCGGTTCGGTGTGATGAGGTTGGGCGGCGTGGCGCGCAGTTGGATCGAGCCGCTGAAGCCGGCGACGAACCGGGTGTCATCGAGGGTGAGGACCAGATCGGAGCCGACCACGGTGGGACCGCTGGTGATGAGGCCGGCGAGTCCGGTCGTGGCGCTGTAGGCCCATGACGGGTCGGTCATCGACGGAGTGGTGGTGGTGTCGAGCGGGATGGTGATGGTGGTGCCCGGTCCACACTCGGCGCCGCCGGTTCCCTGACAGGACACGTTGATGGTGTAGGTCTGGGGTGCGCCGGTGGGCTGGGTCTGTGTGGCCGGTGTGATCGTGATCGAGGCGCTCTGCGACGGCGCCGCCGCAGCGGGCACGGTGATGACGGCCAGCGGGAGCAGCACGACTGCGCAGATCAGACCCCTCAGGACTTGCGGACGATGGCGCATGTGGTGCCGGTCTCCCCGTTCGTTCGTCGCCGGTCGGAGCAGACGGCGAGACCGCCGAACAGTAGTGGTCCGGGCGCTCCGTCGGGCAGAGGGCATGGTTCCGGCATGATCCACCCATCACCGTCTGAGAGACTTCGGAGATGCGGTCGGACCGCGCCGGCACGGGAGGATCCATCGGCATGACCACTGAGTTCGGACTGCTCACCTTCCCCGTCCCCGGACTGGCCGGGGCCATGGCCAGATCGGTCGAGGAGGCCGGCTGGGATTCGCTGTGGCTGGCCGACACCCAGAACCTAGCGGCTGAGGTGTTCGTGTCGTTGGGCATGGCGGCGACGACCACCAGCACGCTCGGTCTCGCCACCGGTGTCACCAATCCCGTCACCCGGCATCCGGCGGTGACCGCGTCGGCCATCGCCAGCGTGCAGGCCGCCTCCGGTGGTCGCGCCGTGCTCGGCCTCGGACGCGGCGACTCCTCACTCGGG
>JAGWYK010000057.1 GCA_018969405.1 Acidobacteriota bacterium | reverse complement strand
TCGACCTCACCGCCATCGGCTACCCGATCGCCGTCATCGTGTTCGCCACCATGGTCGGACTGGCCGGGGCGGCGGTGCCCGGTCGGGCCGAACCGAGCTGGATCCGCATGCTCGCCGTGCCCGGTGCGTTCACCCTGGCCGAGATCACCCGCTGGACCATGCCCTTCGGCGGGGTGCCGCTGGCCACCACCGCCATGGGTCAGGCCGCCGCCCCGCTCGGACAGATCGCCCGGGTCCTGTGCGCCATCGGCGTGGTGTTCGCCGTGGCCGTGGTCGGCGTGGCGCTCTCGGCGGCCTGGGAGCGACGCTGGCGCGTGGCGGCGGGCGCGCTGGCCGGCGTGGTCGCGCTCTGGAGCCTCGCCATGGTCGCCCCTCGGGGCCATGAGGTCGGCACCCTGCGCGCCGCGGTGGTGCAGGGCGGAGGCCCTCAGGGCACCCGAGCCTCCAGCACCGACTCGCGGGTGGTGTTCCGTCGTCATCTCGATGCCAGCGCCGCCATCACCACCCCGGTCGATCTGGTGGTCTGGCCCGAGAACGTCGTCGACGTCGAGGGACCCATCGGGGCCAACCCCGAGAACGCCGCCCTCTCGGCGCTCGCCGAACGCCTCGACACCACACTGGTGGCCGGCATCACCGAAGGGGTCGACGCCCGCACCTTCGCCAACGTGGCCCAGGTGTACCTGCCCGACGGTTCGGCCGGGGCCCGCTACGAGAAGGTCCGTCGTGTGCCCTTCGGCGAGTACGTCCCGATGCGGTCGTTCATCGAATGGGCCGCCGGTGGCGACAGCGGGCTGCCGGCCCGCGATGCCCACATCGGCACCGGGCCGGCGATGCTGCCCTCGCCCGCCGGACCCCTGGCCGTGGCGATCTCCTGGGAGATCTTCTTCACCAACCGGGGACGCGACGGGGTGCTCCACGGGGGCGAGATCCTGCTGAACCCCACCAACGGCTCGAGCTACTGGCTGACCGAGGTGCAGTCCCAGCAGGTGGCCTCCAGCCGGCTGCGGGCCATCGAGAACGACCGCTGGGTGCTCCAGGCCGCCCCGACCGGCTTCAGCGCCATCGTGGAGCCCTCCGGACGGGTCCTGGCCCGGACCGGCATCTCGGAGCGGGCGGTGCTCGAGGCCACCGTGGGGCGCCGGGCCGGGGAGACCATCGCCACCCGGATCGGGCCGGGCCCCATGGTGGCGCTCTCGGTCGCACTGGTGGCCCTCGCCTGGTGGCGGTCGGGGATCCGATCCCGGCGACGCCGGGCCGGGGCCATCTTGACCCCCCCGGCGGCGGGCGGGGAGACTTGACGACTCATGTCCCCCACCTCCTCCCGCCCTGCGGGCCCTCGAGCCGCCGACGGCGACCTGCCCCTGCGCATCGCCTTCCTGACCTACCGCGGCAAGCCCCATGTGGGCGGCCAAGGGGTCTACACCCGTCATCTCACCAAGGCACTGGTCGATCTCGGCCATGAGGTCGAGGTGCTCAGCGGTCAGCCCTATCCGATCGTCGATCCCCGGGTGCCGCTGATCGACCTGCCGAGCCTCGACATCTACAACGACCACTACCCGATGCGGCTGCCCGCACCGTGGGAGATCAAGAACCTCGGCGATCTCGTCGAGGTCGGGTCGTTCATGAGCGGAAGCTTCCCCGAGCCGCTGGCCTTCAGCGTGCGGGCCTTCCAGCATCTGCGCCGTCGGGTCAACGAGTTCGACCTGGTGCAGGACAACCAGTGCCTCGGCTACGGCCTGCTGGCCATGGAGCGCATCGGACTGCCGGTGCTGGCCACCATCCATCATCCCATCACCGTCGACCGTCGCCTCGAGATGGAGCACGCCGAGACCTCCTTCAAGCGGTTCTCGAAGGGGCGCTGGTACGGCTTCACCAAGATGCAGACCCGGGTCGCCTCCCGCATGCCGCGGGTGATCACGGTCTCGCAGAACTCGCTCAAGGACATCCACGCCGATCAGAAGGTGCCGCTCGAGCGGCTGCATGTGGTGCCGGTGGGTGTCGACCAGGATCTGTTCACCCCCCAGGCCCATGTGCGCCGGGTGCCCGGTCGGCTCATCACCACCGCCAGCGCCGACGTCACCATGAAGGGTCTGCGCTACCTGCTCGAGGCGGTGGCCAAGCTGCGCACCGAACGCCATGTCGAACTGGTGGTCATCGGTCGACTCAAGGAGGGCGGTCCCTCCGCCCGCATCATCGACGAGCTGGGCCTGCGCGATGCGGTCACCTTCATCACCGGGGTGCCCGAGGAACGCATCATCGAGCTCTACTCCGAGTCCGAGCTGGCCGTGGTGCCCTCGCTCTACGAGGGCTTCTCGCTGCCCGCCATCGAGGCCATGAGCTGCGGGGTGCCGCTGGTGGCCACCACCGGCGGCGCACTGCCCGAGGTGGTCGGCGCCGACAACGACACCGCCCTGCTCGTGCCCCCCGGTGACAGCGAGGCGCTCGCCGCCACCATCGCCCGGGCCCTCGACGATCCCGAGCTGCGCGCCCGCATCGGCGCCGCCGGTCGTCAGCGCGTCATCGACCGCTGGACCTGGCGCCACACCGCAGTGGGCACCGTGGAGCACTATCGGGCCCTGCTGGCCGAGACCGCCGCCATCCAGGCCCGCCGTCCCGGGGGCGCCGGCGCCGCGCCGCGCTACCAGCTCTCCCGCGTCCCGAGTCCCGGGGTCTGATCCGTGCTCACCGCCGACTACGACCGCCTCGGGCTGCAGGCCGGCGACCGGCTCCTCGATCTGGGCTGCGGCTTCGGCCGCCATGCCTTCGAGGCGCTGCGCCGCGGCGCCACGGTCGTGGCCTGTGACATGGCCCTCCCCGAACTGGTGCAGGTCGTGGGCACCGCCGAGGCCATGCGCGCCGCCGGTGAGATCGCTCCGGGCTCCTCCTGCACCTCGGTCAACGGCGACGCCACCCGCCTCCCGTTCGCCGATGCGTCGTTCGATCGGATCATCGCCTCGGAGGTCATGGAGCACGTCCCCGACGATCTCGCCGCTCTTGCGGAGCTCACCCGGGTGCTGCGCCCCGGGGGCACCATCGCCATCACCATCCCCGCCGAGCTCCCTGAGCGACTCTGCTGGCGTCTCTCCGAGGAGTACCACGCCCCGTTCGTCACCGGTGGCCATGTGCGCATCTACGCCGAGCGCGAACTGCGCGACAAGATGCGCGACGCCGGGCTGCAGCCCACCGGATCCCATCGGGCCCACGCCCTGCACACGCCCTACTGGTGGCTGCGCTGCGCCGTGGGCCCCACCAACGACACCAACCCGCTGGTGCGCCGCTACACCAAGTTCCTCGAATGGGACATCATGACCGCGCCTTCGATCACCCGCACCGCCGAGCGGATCCTCAACCCGGTGCTCGGCAAGTCCCTCGTGGTGTACGGCACCCGACCGGTCGTGTCCGTCGGCGCCGTCCGCACCACCACAACAGTGGGAGCCTCCGCATGACCACCATCCCCGCCGTCGAGGGAATCATCACCGCCGAGCAGGTGCGGGCCACCGCCGAGGCCATCGCCTCCTGGCAGCTGCCCAACGGCATGATCCAGTGGTTCCCCGGTGGTCACGCCGACCCCTGGAACCATGTCGAGGCGGCCATGGCGCTCGACCTCGCCGGCCTCACCGCCGAGGCGCTGCGGGCCTACCAGTGGCTGGTGGATGTGCAGCGCCCCGATGGTTCCTGGCACCAGTACTACCTGGCCGACAGCATCGAACAGGACAAGCTCGACGCCAACACCATCGCCTACATCGCCGCCGGGGTGTGGCACCACTGGCTGCTCAGCTGCGATCTCAGGTTCGTCGAGACCATGTGGCCGACCGTCGAGCGGGCCATCGACTTCGTGCTCGACCTGCAGACCCCGCGCGGCGAGATCCTCTGGGCCCGTCACGCCGATGGCACCCCATGGTCGTTCGCCCTGCTCACCGGATCCTCCAGCATCTGCCACAGCCTGCGCTGTGCGGTGGCCATCGCCGACCTGCTCGGCCATGAGCGGCCCGACTGGGAACTCAGCGCCTCGCGACTCGCCCAGGTCATCCGGGCCCACTGCCTCGGCGATGCTCCCGACGCCTTCGCCCCCAAGGCCCGCTGGGCCATGGACTGGTACTACCCGGTGCTGGGCGGGGTGCTCACCGCCGACGAGGGTCGGACGCGCCTGGCCTCGCGTCGTGACACCTTCCTCGTGCCCGACCGCGGCATCCGCTGTGTGAGCGATCGACCCTGGGTCACCGCGGCGGAGACCTGCGAATGCCTCATGGCCGAGCTGTCGGTGGGCAACCGCGACATCGCCCTGCAGATGTTCGAATGGGCCCAGGCCCTGCGCGACACCGATGGCCACTACTGGACCGGCATCGTGTTCCCCGATGAGGTGCACTTCCCGGGCGACGAACGCACCACCTACACCGATGCGGCCGTCATCCTCGCCGCCGATGCGCTCAGCCGAACCTCAGCCGCCTCGGGGCTGTTCATCGACCACCATGCCCTGCCGCCGCTGGTCGACCTCGACACCGACTCACCCATCGAGGATCGCGCCGACTGAGACCACGGGGTCGGCCGGTGGTGACGATCGCGCACCGCGGCGCTGATCAGTCGTGCACTCGGCGCAGCACCCGCAACGATCCGGTGGCGGAGACGTCGACGAAGTCGCCGGAATCGATGGCCCGGCAGTAGATCTCATAGGGCGGTCGACCGCCGTCGGCGGGATCGGGGAACACGTCGTGGATGGCGAGCAGACCACCGCGCTCGACCCATGGGGTCCACAGCTCGAAGTCTCGATGCGCCGGTTCATGGCCGTGCCCGCCGTCGATGAACAGCAGCGACAACGGGATCTGCCAGTGCCGACCGAGGGTCGGTGAGTCCCCCACCACGGCGATGACGGTGCCCTCGAGACCGGCATCGAAGATGGTGCGGCGGAACCGGGGGAGCGTATCGATCCGTCCCACCTCGGGGTCGACGAGATCGGGCTCGTGCCATTCCCAACCGGGCTGGTTCTCCTCCGACCCACGATGGTGATCGAGGGCGAACAGCACCGTGGCCCGCTCCTGCGCAGCGGCCCCGAGGTAGACGGCGGACTTGCCGCAGTAGCTGCCGATCTCGAGCATCGGGGAGCCGCCCACGGGAACGGTGGCCGCGGCGTCGTGCAGCGCCAGACCCTCATCGGGGGGCATGAACCCGCGGGCGGCCTCGGCGGCGCGACGGAGTTCAGGATTCATCGGTGCGAGCCGGGATCAGTCCACATCGGGAGTGTCATCCTCGAACACCTCGACGTGGAACAGGCGGTCGAGGACGAAGAACCGCACCACCCACAGCACGCCGAACACGAACAGCTGGGTGAACAGGATGAGCAGCTTGCTCGAGGTGTGATCCTGGACGAACGTGATGGCGATGGTGGAGGCCACGAGCCCGGCGATGGTGAACGCCCAGAACGGCACGACCTCCTTGCGCATGTGGCTCTTCCCGCTCTTGCCCCACACCCAGGAACGGTTCATGTAATAGGCCGGCACCGACGAGACCGCCACCGAGATCACATTGGCCACGTTCGGCTGCCACCAGTGCTGCAGGGCGAACAGCAGTCCCTGACCGACGATGACGTTGACGGCGGCGACCATGGAGTACCGCAGGCCCTTGGAGCGGATCAGCCCCACGACATGGCCGATGACGCCGGTGGGTTCGGGCATGGGCGTGACCATGCGCTCGGCCGGTGCCTCAGAACTCATCTTCCTGCCTCTCGTACGGATCGCCGACCTCGGGCCGACCGCCCCGTCACCCTATCTCCGGCCCGTCGAGGGCCCGGAGCAGCTCGCTCACCCGATGAGGGCATTGGCCCGCGCCACCCGGCCGAGCCATTCACCGCTGGGCTTCACGAGGCGGCGCTGGGTGGAACGATCCACGTCGATGATGCCGAAGCGCGGTCGGTAGCCGAAGGCCCACTCGAAGTTGTCGAGCAGACTCCAGTAGGTGTAGCCCCGCACGTCGATGCCGTCGGCGATGCAGTCGAGCACGCCCTCGAGCGCGGTGGTGACATAGCGACGACGCTGATCGTCGTCGTTGGTGCCGATGCCGTTCTCGGTGACCAGCAGCGGGATGGCGCCGCCGGTGTACTCCCAGGCCCGGCGGATGCAGGCCTCGAGCGACTCGGGGTAGTACTCGTACCCCATCTCGAGGGTCTCGTACCCCTCCTCGGCCCCGATCGGACCCTTGGGTCCGATGCGCATGCGGCTGTAGGTCTGCACGCCGAGGAAGTCGTCGCCGGCGCAGGCGTCCATGAACTGATCCTCCATGACCCAGCGCATGCGTCCGACACCGGCCTGCGCATCGGCGTCGGCGGCGGGCACGGCCTGGTAGTCGGTCATCGACAGGGTGAGCCCGACCGGGAAGTCACCGGGTCCGGCCTTCAGGATGGGGACCACCCGTCGATGGGCGTCGACGAAGTTGTCGTTCGCCTGACGGTAGAGGGTGTCATCGGTGAGACCCGGCGGGAAGAACCCGAGGTGGTAGCCGATGGTGGCGACGATGTTGGGCTCGTTGATGGTGCAGGCGCGACCGATGAGATCGCCGAGCGCGCCCACGGCCACCTCGCAGAAGCGCAGGAACCGGTCGACGGTGCTGGCGGTGTGCCAGCCGCCCTCGGCGACCACCCAGCGCGGTGTGGTGAAGTGATGGAAGGTGACCACCGGTTCGATGCCATGGGTGAGACAGGAGGCGCAGACCCGGCGGTAGTGCTCGAGCGCGGCGCGGGAGAACAGCCCCGGCTCGGGTTCGATCCGCGACCACTCGATGGAGAAGCGGTAGTTGTCGAAGCCCAGTGCCGCGCACAGGGCGATGTCCTGATCGTAGAGATGCCACTGGTCGACGGCGTCGCCGCTGGGCTCCTCGCAGGGCGAGCCCTCGGTGTGCTCCCAGGCCCACCAGTCGTTGTTCCAGTTGCCGCCTTCGACCTGGTGCGCCGCCGTGGCGGTGCCCCAGCGGAATCCGTCGGGGAAGTTCTTGGTCATGGGCCGGACCCTAGTTCGCCGCCACCACTGCGGGGCCGGGACGGTGCGCCGAGGCGCCGGGATGTGGGAGATTGGTCGGGTGACTCAGGCCGCCGTCGACGCACTGCTCCAACTGCTCGATCTCGAGGAGATCGAACTCAACATCTTCCGGGGCCGCAGCCCGCAGGCCGATCGTCAGCGGGTGTTCGGCGGGCAGGTGGCCGGGCAGGCGCTGGTGGCCGCGGCGCGCACCGTGGAGCCCGAGACCCGGGTGCACTCGCTGCACGCCTACTTCCTGCGTCCCGGCGATGCCCGCATCCCCATCCTCTACGAGGTCAACCGCATCCGCGACGGCCTCTCCTTCACCACCCGTCGGGTCACCGGCATCCAGAACGGCCGAGCCATCTTCAGCCTCTCGGCCTCGTTCCAGGTGCCCGAGGACGGCTTCGACCACTCCACCACCATGCCCGAGGTGCCGGCCCCCGAGACCGTGCCCGACATCAAGGAGCGCTGGGCCGAGATCGCCGCCGAGCACGGCGACCATCGCTTCGAGCTCGATCTGCCCTTCGACCTGCGCAACTGCGACTGGGGTCCGGCCGATCGCGAACGCGATCTGCCGCCGTACCAGCGCATCTGGCTCAAGGCCACCGGTCGCCTGCCCGATGATCCGGTGCTGCACACCTGTGCGCTCACCTACGCCTCCGACATGACCCTGCTCGACACCGCACTGCTGCCCCACGGGCTCGGTCCGGTCGACAACGTGTTCATGGCCAGCCTCGACCACGCCATGTGGTTCCACCGACCCTTCCGAGCCGACGAGTGGCTGCTCTACGCGCAGGACACCCCCTCGGCCTCCGGTGGTCGGGGCTTCGCCCGCGGTGAGGTTTTCACCATGGATGGGAAGCTGGCGGTCACCGTGGTGCAGGAGGGGCTGATCCGCCCGCCGCGCTGAGCGGTTCCGGTGTGCCCGGTCAGAACCAGCCCGGCAGCAGCTGACTGAGCGTCTCGGCCGCCAGCACGGTGAACACCAGCAGCGGTGGCACGGTGAGCAGATAGGCGACCCGCGGGCTCGACCGGCGGTGCAGGACCACGGCGGCGAGGATGGCGGCGCCGAGGCACAGACCGGCCAGCAGCGCGAAGGGCCAGTGGGAGGTGTCCGAGGTGGTGCCGGTCTGCCGGGTGCTTCGGCCGTTCTGGGGCGTCGGCGCGAACGGCTTGCCCTCCATGGTGGCGATCACGACCTGCGCCTCGGCGGTGTTGAACGGGAACGCACTGGCCGAGGTGACCAGGGTGAGGCGGTCGTCGGGCGTGGGACCGTAGAGCGCGTCGATGGAGATGCGGCCATCGCCGAGGATGGGCTCGTAGGCCCCTCCGGTCGATGCGGCGGGTCGAGCACCTGCCCCCTTGGCCGAGGAGAGCTGCACCGTGCCGGTCTCGACGACGCGGTAGACCGCCTGGCCCTGGGTGGTGGTGACGGCGATGAGGTCGTCCTCACCGACCTTCGCCAGATCGGCGAAGGGTGCGCCGAACAACGTGGACCGACCCACCACGACGCTGTTGCCGGGCTGACCGGGACCAGCCGTGCCCGGCACATGACCGGGTCCGTTCTGCAGGATCGGCGCCGAGGCCCCCTCGACGATCACCTGCTGCAGCGGGATGGAACCGATCTCGAGGATGCCGACCGCGTCACCGAACTCGGGAGCGGTCGTGGCCACCTCGACGCCGCCGAGCCCGGTGGCCTGGTTGGCCGCCTTCTCGGTGGCGGCGCGGTAGCCGGTGAGCAGCAACGACTGCTCACGCTGCTGGAACATCGGCTCCACCGCGATGAGCACCACGGCGACCACCACCAGCAGCACCACGGCCCAGAGCGCCAGCATGCGCCCGGACGGCACCCCGGCGCGAGGCATCGGCTGGGCCTCCGGCTCGGGTGCGAACTCCCGGCGGGGGGGCAGGGTCTCGAGCGATCCGGCGACCGTGACCTCCTCGTCGATGGTCATCGTGGGCCTCCGAGGCGGGAACGGAGGGCGCCGATGCTCGGGAGCTTCCCGGTGGTGGCCATGGCCATGAGGGTGAGCAGACCGAACACGGCGACGAGGCCGCCCATCCCGGCGATGGTGCTGGCGGAGCGACGCAGCGTGAACTCGGGAACCTCCGGCGCCGGTTCCTCCACCGCAGCGGTCGCCGTCGTGCCCGCCGCCGTGTCGGCGGGGGCCCCGGCGCCGACACGCGGGAGGCTGCGGGAGCCCCCACCGGCACCGCCGGTGGTCGGGCCCGGGGGAACCGGCGTGTCGGTCGGCTCCTTGTAGCAGTCGGGGGTGACCGAACCCACGTTCGCGATCGCTGAGGTGGCGGTGGTGCGCAGGTCATCGGTGAGGGGCAGGTTGCCATCGGGCAGATGGGTCTGTCCGTCGGTGACGGCATAGGTCAGCCAGGTCGACAGCAGCGCCTGGGAGGTGGGGCGGCCGGTGCAGGTCGCATCCACGAGCTTCGACCTGGGAGCGATGGCGTAGTCGACGAAGGTGAGCGGATAGGGCTGCACCGCGTCCTTGTCGACCGTGGCGGTGGGATCGGGCAGGAGACGACCATCGTCGGTCGGCTTCATGGTGGGGACCGCGGCGGTCATGGACTCGACGGTCGGTGCGACGAACTCCCCGTTGCCGTTCTCGATGCTGGCGACGGTGAGTCCCAGGCGTCGGGCGGTGACCAGATCCGTGAGCACCCAGATGCCGCCGTAGGCGTCGGTGTTCTGGGCGCGGATGGTCTTCACCAGCACCGAATCACCGGTGAACATGTCAACGGCACCGTTGAACGATGGCGCCGCCACCCCGAAGGCGATGGACGACCCGCGGGTCAGCCCGCGTTCGGCACCGAACTGCCCGGTGTCGGGAACCTTCCAGAGATCAGGGCGGTTCGACTTCAGGAAACTGGTGAGGAACCATGAGGAGGCATCCGCCGGGGCGAAGGCGCCCACCTGGATCGCCGCCGGGAGGAAGATGCTCGCCTCGTTGAACTGCGGGTTCAGCTCGAGGAACGAGGCCCGTTCGTAGTCGTTGAAGTCGATGGGACCACCGCGGAACATGTGCGTGACCTGATCCATCGTGAGGCGGACGTCGGTGAAGGGGATCTTGCGCCCGTTCGGTCCGCGTCGTCCGTTCCCCACGGCGACCACCGTGGCGTTGAGCGCCACCGGCACCGCGGCCGAGGGTCGGACGGTCAGCGGTTCGGTCCGCGTGCCTCGACCGAGCGCAGGACCCGGCTCGTAGCCGACGGCGCTGTAGGCGAGATCCAGGGTGCCGGCCGAGAAGCCGTTCATGGCATCGGCCTCATCGGAGAAACTGGTGCGCGAAGCGGCACCGCGCTGGGCGTCGGGTCGACGGCACTGGTCGAGGGTGAGATCGATCCAGAGATCGGTGACGCGTTCGGGGGCTGCGGCGTTGAGCACACCCTGGGCCGGGCCACCGCAGCCCGCCACCGGATCGTCGACCCGATAGGTGAGTTCCTGGACGTGCGGGATCCAGCGGGCGACGCCGGGGGCCACCGAGCCGTAGATCTCGACCACCAGGGCGCAGGGGTTCTCGGCATCGCAGACGAGACGCTGGGGCTGGCCGGTGGAGGTGGCCGGCCATTCGGCGACACCGCTGCCGACGTACATCGAGAACGAGGAGCCACCGGGTTCCGTGGCGGCGTCGTAGAGGTTGGCATCGCCGGTCTGGACATCGGCGCTCGAGGAGATGGGGATGGCGGGACAGTTGAGATCGCCGGCGTTGAAGTCCTTCGCCGGTCGATCGCCGTCGCTGCTGGCGTAGTCGACGCCGAGACGACAGATCTGGGCGTTGGCCTCGTAGACGCGGTTGGCCGTGGTGGTCGACACCGTGATGGTGACGAGCTGACCATCGGTGAGACCGGAGGCGGGCGCCACCGTCACCGTCCAGGGGGCGGTGTCGGTCGCCACTGCGGTGGCGGGGGTGCCGGACGCGCCGAGGGTGGTGAGCGTCGTGGCCACAGCCACGACGCCCACCACCAGCAGCGAACCGATCCGGCGGAGCCGGGGGGAACTCATGTGATCATCGACTCCTGGTCATGATCTCGTGGTGTAGGTGCCGGAACCGACGGGGCCGGTGTCGATCCCGTTGGTGGCGGTCACCTTGAAGGTGTAGGCGGTGCCCCTCGCCAATCCGGTGACGTTGCAGAACGTGGCCCCGGTGGTGGAGCAGGACTTCCCGACCACCTGGGTGTTGCCCTGCCACACGGTGACGTTGTAGGCGGTGATCGCCGAGCCGTTGTTCGGGGCGGCGGTCCATGCGACCTTGGTGGCACCAGCGGCAGAGGTCTGGGAGCCGGCCACGTTCGTGGGTGCACCGGGAGCAGCCTGGGCGATCTGGTTCTTCAGCGACGAGGTCTTCGAACCGACGCTGTTGACCGAGCTCACGGCGAGGGTGTACTTCACCCCGTTGGCCACCGGCGACAGCGTGCAGGTGAGCGGGGCGCCGAAGGCGACCTCACAGCTGCGAGTGGTCTG
>JAGWYK010000056.1 GCA_018969405.1 Acidobacteriota bacterium | reverse complement strand
TTCCCACACCGATACCCGTGGAGACGTTCGGCGAACTCGGTCATCACCGCCGCGCTGAACGGGTTCAGCGTGAGATGGTTCGTCGCCGCCGACAGACCGAACACATAGCCCGACTCTGCCCGCAGCATCGGCTGGTTCCGGGCCGTGACGAGCTCGAGTCCCTTCACCTTCTCGGTGATCGCCGCGAAGATGGCCCGGGCCGTGGCGGCCTTCTGCCCATCGAGGGTGGCGAAGTAGTCCTCAGCGGTGGCGTACCGCCGGGTGGTGGTGGAGCCCCGATGGGTCATGACCACGGCGTTGGTGGCGACCACGTAGAAGTAGTTGACGCCGGTGGCGAGGTTGCTGGCCAGACAGGAGAACTGGCTCTGTCCGACCGGGACGCTCGTCACGGTGCACACCGTCGCCCCGCTGGAGTTGGTGACCGTGAAGCTGGTGATCGGTGAACCACCGTTGGCCGGCAGACCCCAGGTGAGGGTGGTCGACTTGCTGACGGGTGTGGTGTTGCTGATCCAACTCGGAGCCGACGGAGCCACTGCGGCCAGCGGCGCGATCGCCGCCGAGGGCGCCGAGGCCGGGCCGGTGGTGCTGGTGGTTCCGGAGGCGATGGTGGTGCCGGTGGTGCTGAAGGTGTGCGTGGGCGCGGGGTCTCCCGGGGGCGGCACCGAAGCCCCTGCGACCGCACCCGGGACCCGACTGCAGCTCGATCCGGCCCGGATCAGAGCGGGGGCGGGCCCGCGCTGCTGAACAGCAGGTGGGTCAGGACGGTGTTGGTGACCCGGTCCCATCCATCAGCCGCTGTCGGGTCGGGAGACCGAGGATCCGAGCACCGCCAGGCGCACCGCACGACGACGCTGCGCCTCCTCCCCGGCGAAGGACTCGTTCCAGGCGTACATCAGCGTCATCAGCTCCTCAGCGGTCATCCCCTGCTCGATCGCCTCGATGGCCGCCTCGAGGAGACGCTCCCGACTGCTCATGGCTCGCACCCCACGGACACTGTGCTCGCAGCTATGGACCCGCCGTGTACGGTTGGTATAGAATACCTCCATCCCGCACCCCTGCGGCGCCCCCTCGGCGAGCGCAGCAGCGACCGAACCCAGATGAGGCGGATCCGATGCTTCGCTCCTGCAGCTGCTCCATCCATCCGGTGGCCGGGGCCCACCTCGGCGCCGCGGTGCCGACGGTCTCGTCGGTCATCGAACCGGCGCACCATGGCCGTCGCCGATCATCGACCGACAGAGCCGAGCTGCTGGTGGTGGGGCGCATCGTCACCAACGACCCGTCGATGCCGACGGCGGAGGCCATGGCTGTCGCCGGGGGCAGCATCATCGGGCTGGGTTCGCGCGCGGACCTCGAGGGATTGACCGATGCCCGCACGCGCACCGTTGCGCCCGACGGCGTCATCATCCCGGGCCTGATCGAGCCGCATATGCACATCTGGACCTCGCTGCTCAACCTCGACTGGGCCGACATGTCCCATGCCACCTGCCCCACCTTCGACGCCTCCGTGGCGATGGTGAAGGATCTCGCGGCGAGGACCCCCGACGGCCAGTTCGTGCTCGGCAAGCTGTTCGACCCCAGCCTCTACCCCGGCGAGACCGTGCTCACCCGCGACATCCTCGATCAGGTCGCGCCGCACAACCCCGTCATCGTCATGAACGCGTCGATGCACTTCGTGTACGCGAACTCGGCGGCGCTCGCCGCCGCGGGGATCGACGACTCGGTGGTGGATCCTCCCGGTGGACGATTCGGTCGCGTGGACGGCCGCCTCGACGGCGTCGTCGGTGAGGCGTCGGCGATGATGATGCTGGTCGGAGCACTGCCACGACCGACCGAACAGGACCTCGCCGACGGGATCCGGCGGATCCTGCGCACCGCGGCCAGCCGAGGGGTGACCTCGCTGCGCGAGGCGGCCACCGGCACGCTCGCCGGTGTCGGCGAACTCGCCCTGCTGCACCGGCTCAACGGCGTCGAGCGGCTTGCGGTACGAGTCTCCACCGCACAGTTCTCGGTGATGTCGGGACGGTCACCGGCCGAGGTGGCCGCGGCATGGGCCGACGCCGGGGTCACGCCGTTCAGCGGCGACGAGATGGTGCGGGCCGATGCCTGGAAGGTCGTCACCGACGGTTCGAACCAGGGCCGCAGCGGCTACTTCACACAGCCCTACCTCGGCGAGACCGCCGGCGGTCGCGCCAACTGGACACCGGAGACCCTGCGCGAGGTGCTCTCGGTGGGCATCGATGCCGGATGGCAGTTGATGATCCACACCAACGGTGATGCCGCCATCGAGTTCGCCCTCACCGCCCTCGAGGAGCTCCTGCCCGCCGAGGGCGGCGCCGATCTGCGGCACCGCCTCGAGCACTGCTCGTTCGCCACCGACGACCACCTCACCCGCATGGCCGCGCTCGGCGTGTCCCCGAGCTTCCTGATGAACCACGTGTACTACTGGGGCGCGGCGTTCCGCGACACCATCCTCGGGCCGACACGCGCCGATCGCCTCGACCGCGTGGCCTCGGCCTGTGCCGCCGGACTGCGGCCCTCGCTGCACTCGGACTACAACGTCACCGAGATCAACCCGCTGCAGAGCGCCCGCACTGCGGTGCTGCGGCGGACCCAGACCGACGACACCGTGCTCAACCCCGCCGAATGCGCGACACCTGCGCAGGCGTTGGCCGCCATCACCACCCATGCCGCCTGGCAGATCCATGCCGACGACCGCGGTTCGCTGGCGGTGGGGAGACGGGCCGACTGGGCGGTGGCCTCGGCCGATCCGTGGTCGAGCGATCCCGAGGGATGGGCCGACATCACCTTCACCGAGACCTGCATCGACGGCACGCCGGCCTGGCAGGCCTGAGGCGCACGTCCACCGGCACGACGGAGGAGCACCGTCACCCCGTCGATCAGAGTTCGATCGGGGATCGATCAGTTCGCGCTCGGGGCGAGCATCGAGTTCATCATGTCGATCTCGGCCTGCTGACCGGCGATGATCGCCCTCGCCAGCGCGATCGCATCGGGGGACTTCCCGTCGGCGATCTCGGTCTGCGCCATGCGCAGCGCGCCCTCGTGGTGCCTGATCATCATCTCGAGCCAGAGGCGATCGAACTCGGTGCCGGAAGCGGCCTGCAGCTGCGCCATCTGGGCCATGTCCATCATGCCGTCGGAGCCGTCCATGCCCGCCATGCCCGCCATGGCCGATGCGCCGTGTCCGGACATCGACGTGTCGGTGTCGCTCGGCACCTCGTGGCCCCAGTCGCGCAGCCACATCGACATCATCTCGATCTCGGGGGCCTGCGCGGCGGTGATCTGCAGGGCGAGCGTGCGCAGATCGGGCGAGGTGCTGCGATCGGGCACGAGAGCGGCCATCTCGATGGCCTGCTGATGGTGCGGGATCATCTTCTGGGCGAAGGTGACATCGGCGGCGTTGAACGCCGCGTTCTCGTCGATCGCGGCGCGCGTCGATGGCGATGCGGCCAAGGAGCCGTGGCCCGAGGAGGAACAGCCGGCGACAAGGGCGACGGGGATCGAGAGGGCGATGATCGCGGCGGTGCGGCCGATGCGCATGGTGACCTCAGGGGTGCGGGGGGATCGTGCTCAGGATACGACGAGGCCTGCGGGCACCGCCTGTCGGGCGAGGTCCGAGGAGGAGCTCGACGCCGGCCCGAGGGGGGTCCGGCGCGCAGAGGGCCCGGGGTCTCCCCCGGGCCCTCGACGGGATGCTGTGCGCTGAGGTGCGGGTCAGGGCATCAGCACGCCGTCGATCACATGGATCACGCCGTTGTCGGTGGTGATGTCGGTCTTCACGACGTTCACGGTGTTGCCCTTGGCATCGGTGATGGTGACCTTGCCGTTGGCGACGTTGATGGTGAACTCGGCGCCGTTGACGGTCTTGACCTTGCCCGGCTTCACATCGGCGGCCATGACCTCACCGGCCACCACGTGGTAGGTGAGGATGCCCTTGAGCTGTTCGGGGGTCAGCGAAGCCAGCGTGCCGGCGGGGAGCTTGGCGAAGGCCTCGTTGGTGGGGGCGAAGACGGTGAAGGGGCCGGGACCCGAGAGGGTGTCGACCAGACCGGCGGTGGTCACCGCGCTCACCAGGGTGGAGAAGTCCGCGTTGCCGGAGGCAGCGGTGACGATGGTGGAGGCCTTCTTCACGGTGGTCGAGGAGGCGGGGGCCTTGGTGGTCGAACTCGACGCGGAGTCGGAATCGCTGCTGCAGGCGACAGCACCGAACATCAGCGAGGCGGCGACAGCGAGCCCGCCGACGATCCGAAGGGGACGTGCAGACATATGGAGCTCCTTGGGGGGGGATGGAACACCCTGATGTGTTCCGAGGAGACTCCGAGACCGAGGCCCGATCCGGATGAGCGATCCGGATGACCGATCCGATCAGGGGGGCGGATGCCGGTGGTTCGGACCGGTCGCCCCGGTCGGCCCCGGTCAGCGCAGGTCGGCGATGAGGGCCTCCACCGAGGGGGAGGGGCCGATGCTGGGGTCGAGACCGGCGACGGGGATCGGCTCGCCGGGGCGCAGGGCCAGCGGCACCACCCCGGCCCACACCGGACTGTCGAGATCGGCGGGATCGTCGTTCGGATCGCCCGCACGGATCTTCGCCGAGGCCTCGTCGATGGGCACCGCCAGCACCTTGGTCTGCCGCAGCTCCGCCGGGGTGGAGCGTCGCAGCTCGGCCCCCCGGCCGGGGACGGTGTGCTCGACGATGGCGTCGAGGGCGAGATCGATCTCCGCGGGATCGGTGACCTCACGAGCGGTTCCGAAGATCATGACCGAGCGGTAGTTCATGGAGCTCCAGAACGCCGAACGGGCCAGCACGATGCCGTCGAGGTTGGTGATGGTGACGCACACGTCGATCCCCTCGGCCAGGCGGCGCAGGGTGCGGCTGGCCACGGAGCCGTGCACATAGAGCGTGTCGCCGACCCGAGCATGGATGGTGGGGATGACCACGGGACGACCATCGCGATCCACGTAGCCGAGATGACAGATGGGAGCGGCATCGATCACGGCGCGGATGACGGCGGAATCATGACTCCCCCGCTCCGGTTCGCGGCGCAGTCGGGTGCGATCGGAGACGGGATCCATCCGACGATCCTCGCAGATCGGGCGCCGGCGGCGGGGCCGAGTCGCTAGTGCGTGGTGTCCGACCGACCGAACAGCAGCAGATCGATCACGGCATCGGTGACGCGATCCCAAGCCTCGGCGACCTTCGGATCCTCGGCGATGTCGGCGCCGTACCGGGCGTTCCAGAGCCCGTCGAGCCAGACCGCGAGATCCATCGGCGAGACACCCGGGGGCAGCCGCATCCAGCCGCGTTCGATGGCCACCTCGGCGAACCGTATGAGCTGCTGCTCCACGTCGAGATCGGCCCGGATGATCTCGGCCCGCATCTCCGGACGGGCCACCGAGGACCCGAGCACCTCGAGACGGACGGCGCGTCGGCGCCGAGCCTCGTCGGTGACGAACGAGGCGAGCCAGCCGCGCACGAGCAGTTCGAGGTCGGCGGTGGAGGTGCAGTGATCGAGCTGGGCGACGATCTCGTCGAATCCGACGAGCAGGGCACGTCGGTAGCGCTCGGCCTGCGCTGCCGCGATCACGCCCTCCCGACTTCCGTAGAAGTGGTAGAGCGAGGGCTTGGCGACTCCGGCGCTCGCGGCGACCTCGTCGACGCGCAGAGCTGCCTCACCATGGTCCTCGATGACGGCGATGGCCGCCTCCAGCAGACGATCGCGACTGCTCACGATGCTGACCTCCGTCCGCCCACGGCTGGAACTGTACAGCCCGTACAACGGCGCGACGAACGAGGTCCGGGACCTCAGCCGGTGAAGGTCGGCGGCACCGTCCCACCGGGACCGACCGTCAGCGGTACCGACGGATCGGGCGAGGTGAGCGAGAGCGCCAGGGTCTGATCGATCGTGCCGACCATGAAGTTCCCGACCGCGATGCAGAAGTGCATCGAGGTGCACGACACCGCCGTCAGGGTGTTGGAACTGCTGCCGACATCGGGACTGGGGACCGTCGACCAGTTGCTGCCGTCCCAGGTGAGCACCGTCGTGCGTCGATCCCCGGGCGCCACCGGTGCGCTGATGTCGTGATAGCCGACGAAGGTGCACGACGCCGGCAGCACACAGGACACCGAGGACAGCACCGCACCGGCGATGAGCGGATCGGCCTCGATCGTCCAGCCCCGTCCATCCCAGGTCGCCACCATGGTCTGCATCGAGCCGGGCGAGTGACTCCCGACCGCAGCGCACATCGTCGTCGTCGTGCAGGAGACCGAGGTCAGCGACCGATACATCGAGGCGGCGGCGAGACCGGAGTCGATGGTCCACGCCGAGCCGTTCCAGCGCATGATGAGCGGCTGGACGGTGGAACCGTCGAAGTACTCACCCACCGCGGTGCACCAGGTCGTCGACACGCAGGACACCGAGTAGAACCCGTTCGGATCGGCGGAGACGTTCGGGCTGGGGACGATCGTCCAGGTGCTGCCGTCCCAGGTCATCGTCAGGGTCCGGGGTCGACCGATCTCGAAGTGGTCACCCACTGCGACACAGAAGTTCTCCGACACACACGACACCGAGGACAGTCCGTGGATCGAGGCGTCGACGTTCGGCGTCGACACGACCGACCAGGTGGTTCCATCCCAGTGCAGCGCGAGGGTTCGCGACACCGAGGTCACCATGGCGTAGCCCACCGCACTGCACCAGGTCGATGAGACACAGGACACCGACTGCAGCGAGTTGTCCCCGGAACCGGGGCTCGGACTCACAGTGCGGGTCCAGACCGATCCGTCCCAGACCATCGCCAGGGTCTGGAGCGAGACACCGGTGTTGACGTTGCCGACCGCTGCGCACCACGACGAGCTCACACAGGAGACCGAGGTGAGGACGTTGCTGAGAGTTCCCACATCGGGGGTCGGCATGAGGCTGCCGGAGTCGACCCCGGCGGAGACCGGGGCGGGCAACCCCGTGCCCAGCACCATCAGCACAGCGACCAGACCGGCACCGAAGATCTTCTTCATGGCGGGCACCTTCGCGGGTCGGTGGGGGCGATCAGGAGATGGCCGGAGAGTAGCCGGAGGGAGCCGGCGGCCTCCTCGGGATGGATCGGGACCGCTCAACGGCCGAGGTCGTCACCGATGACCATGGTGCGCATGACCGCATCGGTCTGCCTGGCGATCAGTTCCACAGGATCCACGGGACCGTCGAAGGGATCGAACATCCGCGACAGCGACTGGTGGTGGAGCGCGCCCACCGCGCCCTGCAGCAGGAACCACAGCTCTCGGAGGCGGGTCTGGCGGATGACGCCGGCGGCGTGGAGTCGATGGAGCAGTCCGACGACCTCGGACAGTCGTTCGCCCAGCCCGGTCTCGCCGATGAGGACGGCCCGTTCGTCATCGTCGATGCCTTCGTTGTTGAGCAGCTCACCCAGTGCGGAATGATGCGAGGTCGTGACCATGAAGCCTCGGATGGTGCTGCGGAGGCGGGCGAGGTCATCACCGGGTGGGGCCAGCTCGATCTCGGCGTCGAGATCGGTGATGAACCGACCCACGCCGTAGCGCACCGCCGCTCGGAAGAGGTCGCGTTTCGGACCGAACCGTTTCGAGATGGTCTCGTGGCTGAGACCCAACTGCGCGTTCAGTGCCCGAACCGACATCGCGTCGAAGCCCGACGCTGCGAAGGCGGCGAGCGCCTGCTGGAGGATGACGTCGTCGCTGACGATCGGGGGTCGACCGGGGCCGGGCATGGACAAAGGTTGACATATGCCAAGGTTGTTGGAATACATTGTCGGATGCCTAGAAATCCCCGACCGACGAATCGAGCCCCGATGGACCTCCGCCACCTCGTGATCGCCGCTGCGTGCCTCGCCGTCCTCAGCACCGGCTGCGCCGGTTCCTCCGGGTCGGGGTCCCCGACGAAGGACGCCGGGAGCGTGAGCGGGCAGCACACACTCGAAGTCGCGCACTTCGCGCCGGGAGCGATCGTGGGTGACGTCTCGACCGCCGACTGCACCCTGAGCGGCGGCAGCACCTCGAGCTGCGCCACGTTCACCATCTCGGGCCTGCCGACGACGTACCCGACCGGACCGTTCTGTCCCGACACCATCACCACCCCCGCGGAGGAGGCAGGCATCTGGTTCGACGGCACGGGCACCTACGACCTCACCGGCTCGTTCATCAAGAACCTGTCCACGTTGTACGACGACGATCAGTGGCACATGTACGACGACCTCGGGAAGGTGAAGGTCACCGACACCCGTGAGGCGTTCCTCGGGGCGGCCCGACCGGATGTGGATCCGCAGTACCAGAACCACTGCGTCGAGGGCCGCGTGGAATGGTTGACCGGCGGGGTGCCGATCACCACCACAGTCGTCATCCCCACGAACCCGGTCCGCTCCGATCGATCGTCGACGGCCGATGGACTCGACTGGGGCGTCACGCTCGACGGCATCGTCATCGCCAAGTCCGCTCCCGTGGGCGCGATCCTCGCCGCACACACGATCGCTGCGTTCGACGACTGTGGCGGCCACTTCAACAACGCCGAGGGGTATCACCTCCACGGCGTCACCGGCTGCGGGACGCTCGACGACGACCACATCTCCGGCGAGACCGCCATGTTCGGCTATGCGATGGACGGCTTCCCCATCCATCTGCCGCTCACCGGTGAGGATCTGCGCAGTGCCTCGCTCGACGAGTGCGGTGGACACGACACCCCGGGACTCGGCTACCACTACCATGCCAACGACCCGTCGAAGAACTCGGTCCTCAGCTGCCTGAAGGGTGAGTATGTGGCGAACGCATCCGCTGCGGGAGGAGGACAGGGAGGGGGCCGGACAGGACCTCCGGCGGGTGGACCCGATCTCACCGACGCCGCAGCGCAGCTCGGGATCACCGTCCATGAGCTCGAGGACGCCCTCGGGCAATCGGCGAACGGCGATCTCGCGACGGCAGCGGCCGTCCTCGGGATCCCGACGGCCGACCTCGAAGCGGTGATGCCGCGACGCCCCGATGGCGCACAGGGTGCGCCACCCACCCACTGACCACGATGCTGAGGATCCCGATGCACCATCGACGCTCGATCACCACCGCGCTGCTCGCCATGGCGATGCTCGCCGTCACCTCATGCTCGGGCTCATCGGGCTCATCGGGCTCGGCGTCCTCGTCCTCGTCCTCGTCCTCCACATCGGCCGCATCGGGAGGCGCCATCGTCAACGTGTGGGTCGGACCACCGGCGGACACGACGAAACTGCCGATCGGCACCTCGAAGGTCTCGCTCACCGAGCCGTCGGTGGGTGGACTCCACGCCTGCGATGCCGGGAACGCGAGGGGCGGCGGAGCCTTCGCCGCGGGCCCGTGGCTGGACGAGGCGGCCGACACCTGGGACCTGTCGAAGAAGATCTCGGTGCAGGGGCAGGTGTCCTGGCCGATGGCGTCGTACTCGGAGGTCGTGGAGGGGTCGGTGCGACGGATCTCCAGCAACAGCCTGCCGGTGGGTCAGGTCACCGGGACCTTTCCGATCGCCGCCAGCGATCCCGCCTCCTCCTACGACCGCAACCCGAACCGCATCGCCGCGAACGACGTGACGCTGTCGCTGCCGGCGAGCCCGGGCGTGGCGGCCTCCCCGACCTGTCTCGGCAAAGGACGGATCGGGATCCTGAAGAACGGCGTCTCGCTGTTCGCGCCGCTCGACGAACGCAACCGTGATGCGGTGGCCTACGAGACCCAGGACTCCTGCGACGGTCATCCGCAGCAGACCAGCGTCTACCACTACCACGACATCCCGTCATGCATCCGTGACGCGGCGACCGGGCCGTCGACGGTGGTCGGCTTCGCCAACGACGGGTTCCCGATCGTGGTGGAGCGGGACGCAGCGGGGAACCTGCCGACCGACGCAGATCTCGATGCCTGCCATGGCCACACCTCGTCGATCGAGCTGGATGGCGAGATCGTCGAGATGTACCACTACTCGGCCACCTACGAGTTCCCGTACTTCATCGGTTGCTTCGCCGGGACGCCGGTCTCGTAGCGGTCGACGGTCCCGACAGCGAGTTCCATTTCCCCGCGAACCCGACACGGTCGCGCCGGGGACTTCGACTGCTGATCATCACGGCAGTAGCCTCCCCGAACGGCTTCAGGCCCGTTGCGCAGGAGTCTCCCGCCACGTTCCGCGCCCTCCCCGCCCTCGTGGCGGATGGCGAGAGCTTGATGGGTCAACGCATCGAGACTCGGCCTGGAACGCCACGAAGCCAGATCCTGGAATGGAATCGGCTAGATCTCCCGGCCCTTTTAGCGTCGGAAAGCCATCTCAACCGAGGGGCTTCATTCGACCGTCTTCGACACGCGGGCCCACAGGGCAGTACCCGCGCCCGGGGTCGCGGAGACCGTCACACCCCAACAGTAAGGTCCTGCGCATCATGGTGAAGCAAGGGCAGCAGGGCATCACAGTGAGGTACGGACGGCGATGAACACCCTTGCTCAGCAGCTGACGGCCGTCGAGTGGGACTTCGCCGATGCCTCCGCGGCGACGGGGCTTCACGCGCTCCATAGCTACCCCGCGAAGTTCATCCCCGACCTCCCGGCAGCCCTGATCGAGTTGCTGACCGAGCCCGGCGATCTCGTTATCGACCCCTTCGCTGGGGGCGGAACGACCGGCGTGGAAGCCGCGCGTCTCAGGCGTCAGTTCTTCGGCGCCGACGCCAATGCGTTTGCAGTCCTCCTGAGCAACGTAAAGCTGCGGGGCATCACCCCGCAGATCCGTACTGCGCTGAAGCGGCATCTGGAGCGCCTTGCCGCGGTCGATCTTCCAGCCGTAGGTCGCAAAGCTTGGAAACCCGACATCCCGAATCTCGAGAAGTGGTACGACCCTAAGGTTTTTGACGAACTTGCTGGCCTGCGGACTGAGCTCCTCAGACTGAGGAACACGGCCGCACGTGACATCGCGATGCTCGCGCTCGCCAGTTCGGCTGCAAGGCTTTCGTACCAGGAGAGCGAGACGCGGTACGTCAGCCAGCCAAGGCAGATCGACGACGGAGCCGCGTTGTCCACCTATGCGTCGGAAGTCGTTCGCATGCTCGCGGCCCTCCCTCGACGCGAAGCCAGCGAAGTGGGCGTCGTTCGTCTCGGCGATGCCCGTGATGCTCAGACGTACGCAGGCATCGGCGAGGGATCAGTCAAGGCTGCCATCACCTCGCCGCCGTACCCGAATGCCTACGACTACCACCTATACCACCGGTTTCGGCTGTTCTGGCTCGGGGTCGGCCCCAAGGCTCTTCGCGATGTCGAGATCGGTTCACACCTCAAGAACCAGAGCGATCAACATCCCACTGACACGTACCTGGCCGATATGGCCCAGGTTCTCAGCCACGTGCGCGGCCTCCTAGTGCCTGGTGGCCACTTCGCTCTCGTGGTTGGGACGGGTCTCCACAAAGGCGAGATCTTCGATACAGCAACTGAACTATCGCTACTGGCGAGGGCGCACGGCTTCGAAGAGTTGGTCTGCGTAACCCGGAGGCTCCCGTCAACGCGACGCTCCGTCACTCACGCTGGCCGCCGACTCCTAGAAGAACAGATCCTCGTTCTCCGTGCGATCGAGCGCGTCGA